>MIAO01000001.1 GCA_001829155.1 Spirochaetes bacterium GWB1_36_13
CTGAAATAAAGAATATTCGATTAAAACGAGAAATGAGAAAACGATAGGTTAGAAAAACTTGCAAATAAAATAACCAAAAAAAATACTGCCACAGAAAAAAATCCCTCCCAGAGAAGGGGCAGGGGGATGAGTTCACAATATTTTTTTGAAAAAAAATCAATTTTTGTTATTTTTAATTGTGTTTTCTTATAAAATATTTTAATCACAAAGGTAAAAATGAGCGAACCAGCGATCCAGATACAAAATGTCAGCAAAGTTTATAAACTCTATTCCAGCCCTCAAGACAGGCTGAAAGAGGCTTTGCACCCTTTCCGCAAAAAATACCATAAAGATTTCTATGCTTTAAACGACATCAGTTTTGAAGTGAAAAAAGGCGAGACCGTGGGCATTATCGGGCAAAACGGGTCAGGAAAATCCACTCTGCTTAAAATCATCACCGGAGTCCTCTCCCCCACTTCAGGCAGTGTGCAGGTCAACGGCAAAATCTCAGCCCTTCTGGAGCTGGGTGCAGGGTTTAATCCTGAGTTTACAGGGCTTGAAAATGTCTATTTTCAGGGTTCTCTCATGGGTTATACGAGGGAGGAAATGGAGAAAAAGCTCGATGAAATCCTCTCTTTCGCCGATATCGGAGACTTTATCCACCAGCCGGTGAAGACTTATTCGTCCGGGATGTTTGTGAGGCTTGCTTTTGCAGTAGCAATCAATGTGGAGCCGGAGATTTTGATTGTTGATGAGGCATTGTCGGTGGGAGATGTTTTTTTTCAATTAAAATGCTATAGAAAAATTAATAAAATGAAAGATAATAATGTGACAATTTTATTGACAACGCATGATATGTCAACAATAATAAATTATTGTAATTCTGCAATTTTATTAAAAAAAGGGATTTTACTTTCATATGGTGAACCTGATAAAATTATTGAAACTTATAGAAAAGAAGAATCATTTCAAAAAATAAATATAAATGAAATTATAGAAAGAAATACAAATAATCTATATAAAAATTCTTATAATATAAATCCTAATTATATAGAATATGGTAATAAAGCAGCAGAAATAATTGATTGGGCTATTTTAAATGAAAAAAGAGAATTAATTGATAAAATACAGAATAATCAAGATATAATAATTTTTATGAAAGTTCAATTTAATAAAAACTGTAATGATCCAATAATAGGTTTTTTTATTAAAGATATAAAAGGAAATGAAATCTTAGGTACTAATACAAAATTTTCTAAAAAAGATATTGGATTTCGAACAAAAAACGATATTGTTGTTGTCGAATTTTTTCAAAAAATACCTTTAACAAAAGGAGTTTATTCTTTATGTTTAGGTTGTAGTGAAATATTGCAAGATAGTATTGTAGCTTATCATCGACTTTATGAAGTAATTGTTTTTGAGGTATTGTCCGATGTTGAATTTGTTGGGATCGTAAATCCAAATTCAGGAATTAGAATTATAAATAATAAGGATATCAAAAATTAAAAAAAGAATTATAAATATTGGAGCTTATGATCATAATAGTTATGGTGATTTATTATTTCCATATATAATAGAAAAAAAAATTGGAAAATGTTTTGATTTAATTCATTCATCTCCGTCTGGTATAAAACCTAAATATTTTGATGGTTTAAAAACTGTTTCTTTTGATAGTATCGAATATGAATTAATTAATGGAATAATTATTGGTGGAGGTGATGTAGTAAATGAGAAAATAGTTGATTTAAATCAAGATTCTAATATTTTAAAAATATCTTATTTAAGAAATATTTGGCTTGGAAGTTCTTATATAGCTTCACAATTTAATATTCCGATTGTTTGGAATGCTTTAGGGGTACCTAATAAAATTGAAGAAGATATCTCAAAAATTGCTATAAATTATTGCCAATATTTATCTGTAAGAGATGATTTTAGTAAAAACAATATTATAAATGAGAGAAATGGTTTAGTAATAAATACAATTCCGGATACTGCGGTACAATTGGATGAAATATTTACTATAGAACAATTAAATAAAAAATATATTGTTTTTGAAATTTCAATTAAAGAGATTATGAATAATTATGATATGATAAAAAAAATTATTAGAAATATATATCATTATTATAGAACGGAAATTAAAATAATTAGTCTAACTCCATGGCAGGGAGATTTGACTTGGTTGGATAAACTTTCAGAAGAAGTCAATGACTTTTGTTTTTGTTCTCATATTAAACCTAAGAATTTACTGGAAGCTACTACTATTATTGGAAATTCTTTGATATATTTTGGAAATTCTTTACATGGATTAATTACAGCAGTTGCATATAAAAAACCAGCTGTTATTATTAAACCATGGGAAAATCATAAATATAAAGGATTTATTAATGCCTGTGGTATAAACACTAACTCTATAATAAATAATATTTTATTTAACAGCTGGGATGAATTATTAAATTATGATTTTAATGTTGAAATTATTGAAATTGAAGATATAGTTAAAAAAAAAATAAAATACCATTGGGAAGAAATTATTGAAAAATTGAATAATCAAAATAACAAATTAAAATACACTAAATTCAATAAATTTGTTGAAAAAGAAAGTTTTTCCCTTTATAAAAAAGGTATTAATTACGGTTTATTAATAAACTATTTAGAATTAACAAGTAAAGAAAATAATAAACTAGGGAAGTGGGGTCAGGATTTAGATCGTGAAAACAAAGAAAAAGATATATTGCTTATTCAAAGACAGGAAGAAATAGAAAGATTGGCGGAATGGGGAAAAAGATTAGATCGTGAGAATCAAGAAAAAGATAAGCTGATTCAGTCAAGACAGGAAGAGATAGAAAGATTGGCGGAATGGGGAAAAACATTAAACCGTGAGAATCAAGAAAAAGACAAGTTGATTCAGTCAAGACAGGAAGAGATAGAAAGATTGGCAAAATGGGGAAAGTCTTTAGATGAAGAATTAAAAAAAAAAATTTTTTTAATAGAGCAAAAAGATTATTCTATAAAGCAAAAAGACTTTTTATTGTTAAAAAGACAGGAAGAAATCGAAAGATTGGCAGAATGGGGAAAAACATTAGACCGTGAGAATCGAGAAAAAGATTTATTGCTGCTAAAAAGACAGGAAGAGATCGAAAAATTAGGAAAATGGGGGCAGGGTTTAGATAGAGAAAATCAAGAGAAAAATATTTTGATATTTAAGAAACAGGATGAATTAGAGTATCAGAAAAATTTAATTGATAATAAAGATAAAGAATTAGTTGAAAAACAAGAGCTAATAGAAAAACAAAATAATGAATTGGTAAAAATATATAAATCGAAATTTTGGAAAGTGAAATGTTTTTTGGAAAAAAAAAGAAATTTGTTATTTTTAAAATCGGAAAAAAATAAGAAAGAGAATATTGATTGAGAAGTTTGATTCATAAATTATTTCCTGGTGGAAGTAAACGCAGATTTATTGCGAGAACTTTGTATTTGGGATTAAAATCCCCTGTAAAAACTTTGAAAAGAATGAATAGAATAAAGATAAAAAACTTTATCAGGCAAGTATTGCCAGTTAAATTGAAAAAAAATAAAATAGTCTTACTGAAATATTCAGAAAAAGAAAAAATAGTTTTCTCAAAAGAAAAAAATCCTCAGGTTTCAATTATTATTCCTGTTTACAATCAATTTGAATATACTTATAATTGTCTTTTATCGATCAAAAAATCAGTCAGAAAATTATCTTATGAAATTATTTTGGCGGATGACCGTTCCAGTGATGAAACACAAAATGCATCTGAATACTTTTTTAATATCAATTTAATTAGAAATAAATCCAATTTAGGTTTTTTAAGAAACTGCAACTACGCGGCAGAAAAGGCAAAAGGAAAATATATCGTTTTTCTAAATAACGATACTCAGGTTCAGGAATATTGGCTTGAATCTCTTTTTGAACTTATGGAAAGAGAAATAAAAATAGGATTGGCAGGGTCTAAACTGGTTTATCCGGATGGACGGCTTCAGGAAGCTGGAGGGATTATCTGGAAAGACGGAAGCGGATGGAATTTTGGACGGCTTGATGATCCAAACAAACCAGAATATAATTATGTTAAAGAAGTTGATTATATCTCAGGTGCAAGCATAATGGTGAGAACATCAGTCTGGAAAGAGATCGGAGGTTTTGATCAAAGATATATTCCAGCTTATGCTGAGGATTCAGATCTGGCTTTTGAAATCCGGAAGCATGGGCATAAAGTCGTCTTTCAGCCAAAATCCGTGGTTGTCCATTTTGAAGGAATTTCGCATGGAACTGATGTTAATAGCGGAGTGAAAAGTTATCAAATTGAAAACCAAAAAAAAATGATTGATAAATGGAAATCGGTTTTTGAAAAAGAACAATTTGAAAATGCAGAGCATGTGTTTTGGGCAAGAGACCGGAGTAGAGGTAAAAAAACGATACTAGTGATAGATCATTATGTACCTCATTTTGATCAGGATGCTGGGAGCAGGACAGCTTTTCAATATCTCAAACTTTTTGTTGAAATGGGAATGAATGTCAAATTTATTGGAGATAATTTTTATCCTCACCAGCCTTATACAGAAATGCTTGAGCAAATGGGAATAGAGGTTTTGTATGGAGTCTGGTATTCTGAAAATTGGAAAAAATGGATTGTAGAAAACTCACAATATATTGATTTTGTTTATCTCAATCGACCTCATATTACTGAGAAGTATATTGATTTTATGAAAGAAAATACAAAAGCAAAAATCTTATATAATGGGGTAGATTTTGCTTATATCAGAGAAATTAGAAAGTTTAAGTTAAACAGAGATAAAGAATTTTTAGAAAATGCCAGAAAAAGTAAAAAGCTGGAATTTAATCTTTTCGAAAAGACAGATATTGTTTTAACCATTAGTGAATATGAAAAATGGATCTTGTCAAAAAAAATGCCTGATAAAAAGGTATATGTTTTTCCAACATTTATATATGAAAAAACTCCATTAGGAAAAAATATTTTATTTGAAGATAGAAAATGGCTGACTTTTGTCGGAGGATTTACTCATCAGCCAAATGAAGATGGTTTATTATGGTTTGTGGAAGAAATTTTTCCTATCATTTTAAATTCAAATCCTAATATTATTTTAAAAGTAGTAGGGTCAAATCCGACAAAAAATATTCTTAAATTAAAATCAAAAAATATTGATGTGAAGGGATTTGTTTCTGATGAAGAATTAGAAGAAATTTATGATTATACAAAAGTGGTGATAGCTCCATTAAGATATGGTGCCGGCGTAAAAGGAAAAATTATCGAAGCAATTTCATATGCTGTTCCAGTTGTTTCAACTAGTATAGGTATTGAAGGAATTCAGTTTGCAGAAGAGCTTTTTTCTAAAAATAATCAAAAAGAACAATTTGCTCAATCAATTCTTCAATTATATAAAGATAAATATAAATGGAATGAGATTAGAAAAAAAGAAATAAAGTATGCAGAAGAATACTTAAGTTTTAAAAAAGCAGAAATAATATTTAATGAAATATTAAAGTGAGAATAATGTGAAATTTATTGTGATTGGAAAAGAAGGATTTATAGCTCAGAAATTGATAAAAAAAATAGAAAAAAAATATAAATATATGACTACTTCAATAGATGTTTCTAGTCTTGAAAGTGTTTTTCTTGACTTGGAAAAACCTGATCAGTTCGATTATAATATAATTGAAAAAGATGATTTTATTGTTTTTTTAGCAGCAATTTCTTCTCCAGATATTTGTAAAAATAACTATAATTTAGCTTATCAAATTAATGTTGAAGGAACAAGGTATTTTATAGAAAAAGCTTTATTAAGAAGAGCAAGAATTTTATTTTTTTCTTCTGATACTGTTTATGGAAGCAGCGGAGAAAAATTAAATGATTCAATAATATGTTTTGATGAAAATTCAAAATGTTTTCCTATCGGTGAGTATGGAAATATGAAACAAGAAATCGAAAGAAATTTTGAAAATGAAGATAATTTTAAAGTTTTTAGAATGTCTTATGTTTTTTCTAAAAAAGATAAATTTAGTAGTTATATTTACAATTGTTATAAAAATAAAGAAAAAGCAGAAGTTTTTCATCCATTTTATAGAAATGTTGTTTATATCGAAGATGTTTTAGATTCTATTGAGAATCTTTATAAAAATTGGAGTCAATTTGAGAATAAATATTTTAATCTTTGTGGTAAAGAGTTAGTTTCAAGAAAAGATATAGTTAAATTTATTTATGAAAACTTTAAAGAAAAATTAAATTATAATATTATTGAACCTGATAGGGATTTTTTTTCTGCTAGACCTAAAATAATTTCGACTCGATCAAATTATTTATCTTTTTTATTAGGTAGAGAGCCCTATTCTATTCAAGAGGCATTGAAATTAGAGTTCAAGGAGGATATAAAAAATGGATAAAAAAAGTGTTTTGATTACTGGCGTATCAGGTATGGTAGGCTCTCATTTATGTGACTATCTTTTAGCAAATACTGACTGGAATATTTATGGAATGTGTAGATGGCGAAGTCCTTTAGATAACTTAGAGCATTTAATTGATAAGGCTAATAAAAAAGATCGGTTGTTTTTTGAATATGCAGATTTAAACGATACAGGGTCTTTGATGCATGTTTTAAAAAAAGTAAAACCGGACTATGTTTTTCATCTCGCAGCACAAAGTTATCCTCAGACAAGTTTTAATTCTCCTGCGGAAACTCTTCAAACTAATATTATTGGAACAACTAATTTATTGGAAAGTATTAGAATTTTAGAAATTGATCCTGTGATTCATGTTTGTGCTTCTTCTGAAGTTTTTGGAAGAGTTCCAAAAGATAAATTGCCTATCCATGAAGAAGTTAATTTTCATCCTGCATCTCCTTATGCGATTTCAAAAGCAGGAACTGATTTAATCGGTCGTTTTTATGGGGAAGCTTATAAAATGAAAGTAATGACAACTAGAATGTTTACACATACAGGACCTAGAAGAGGAGATGTTTTTGCAGAATCTACTTTTGCAAAACAAATTGCAATGATTGAAGGAAATTTACTTCCACCAGTAGTGAAAGTGGGTAATTTGAATTCTATGAGAACATGGGCAGATGTGAGAGATGCCGTTCGGGCATATTATATGCTCGTTACTGTTAATCCAACAGCTGGAGAATACTATAATATTGGCGGTACTTATAGCTGTACGATTGAAGATATGTTAAAATATTTATTATCTATTTCAACTAGAAAAGATATAAAAATAGAGATTGATCCGAGTAGAATCAGACCTATTGACGCTGACCTTCAAATTCCAGATATCTCTAAATTTCAAAAACATACTGGATGGAAACCCGAAATCGCATTTGAAAAAACAATGCAAGATTTATTAAATTATTGGAGAGAAAGAATTCAGAAAGGTAGAGTCTTTCTAAGTAATAGATAAAGGGAATATATATGTTAATACGCGCAAAAGCACCCTTAAGGCTTGGATTTGCAGGGGGAGGCACAGATGTTTCTCCTTATTCCGATCAATTTGGCGGAGCCATTCTGAATGCTTCTATTAATCTATATGCTTATGCTACTATAAAGCCGAATGCTGAAGAAGGAAAAATAATTCTTTATTCAGTTGATAGGAATGAAAAGCAGATTTTAAATGCTGAAGAATACCTTAAAATAGATGGAACTTTAGATTTATTAAAAGGGGTTTATAATAGAATTATAAAAGATTTTATTAAAAAACCTCTTTCTTTTGAGCTTACTACTTTTGTCGATGCTCCTGCAGGTTCTGGGCTTGGAACATCTTCTACTCTTGTGGTTGCAATACTGGGAGCTTTTTCAGAATGGCTCGGTCTTCCTCTGGGAGAATACGATGTGGCACACCTTGCGTATGAGATTGAAAGAATAGATCTGGATATGGCGGGCGGAAAACAGGATCAATATGCGGCCGCTTTCGGCGGGTTTAATTTTATGGAGTTTTACGCAAATGATAAAGTGATTGTTAATCCCCTTCGTATTAAAGAAGATTATATCAATGAACTTAATTTCAACATGCTTCTTTATTATACTGGTACCAGCCGGCTTTCTGCGAAAATCATTGAAGTCCAGGCAAATAATGTGAAGCAGAAAAAAGAAAAATCAATCGATGCCATGCATAAATTGAAAGAACAATCAGTGATGATGAAGGAAGCAGTGCTTCGCGGAAATATCGAATCTATTGGTCAAATCCTTGATTTTGGATGGAAATACAAAAAACAAAGTGCAGAAGAGATTACAAATCCACTGATTGATGAAATTTACGAAAGTGCGATCAAAAATGGGGCGACTGGTGGAAAAATATCGGGAGCTGGCGGAGGTGGTTTTATGTTTTTTTATTGCCCAAAAAATACCCGTTATCATGTAATTGATGCTTTGCAAAATTTTGGGGGAGAATTCAGGAGATTTAATTTTGAAAAAAAGGGAGTACAGACTTGGAAAGTAAAGAAATAGAAATAGTAAGGTTTTATAATCAAGAAGCGTATTTTAATTATGTAGAAAAAAGCATTCAAGAAAGACTTGTTTTTGAAAAATTCTTAGCTAAAAAAAATATAAATAATAAAAAATTTGAATTTTTAGGGTTTTGTCAGGTTTGTGCTGAAGCAACTTCTTTTATAATAGACTGGCAATATTCAGGAGGAAATGTCCCTAATTATAGAGAAAGACTTGTTTGTGAAAAATGTAATTTAAATAATAGACAAAGATTTCTTCTAAATTTAATAAATCATTTTATTAAAAAAATGAATGAAAAGGTAACCATTTATCTTTATGAGCAGATTACCGATTTTTATTTAGTTTTTAGTAAATATTTCAATAAAAACAAGATAATAGGAAGTGAATATCTTGGGTTTGATATTTTACCCGGAACAATGATTAATAATATAAGACATGAAGATGCCACTCAGCTAAGTTTTGATAATGAGTCATTGGATATAATTATTTCACAGGATGTTTATGAACATGTTCCTGATTATATCAAATCGTTTGAAGAAACATTTAGAGTTCTTAAAATAAATGGAAAATTAGTTTTTTCAATTCCATTTTATTCCAAAGAATTTAACACCAAACAAAGAGCAAAATTATCTGATAATAAAATTGAATATTTATTGCCGGAGCAATATCATGGAAATCCTGTTTCAGAAAAAGGTTCGCTGGTGTTTTGGGATTTTTCATGGGATATTCTTGATTTATTAAAAAAAATAGGTTTTAAAGAGAGTTATATATTGGGCTACTATAGTTCTTTTTATGGATATTTAGGAAATGGCTTGCAATTGATTTTTGTAGCGGAGAAATAAAAGAAAGGATTGAATATGGATTTAAAAAATAAAAAAATACTAGTAACCGGTGCGGATGGATTTATTGGAAGTCATTTAGTAGAAGAACTGGTTGATTTAAATTTAAATGTAAAAGCTTTTGTTTATTACAATTCTTTTAATTCATGGGGATGGCTGGATTCATTTCCCAAAGAAAAATTAAAAAAAATTGAAATATTTACCGGAGATATCAGAGATCCTAATGGGGTAAGGGAAGCTATGAAAGGTTGTGATATTGTTTTTCATTTGGCGGCATTGATAGCAATTCCCTTTTCCTATCATTCTCCAGATTCATATGTAGATACAAATATCAAAGGAACATTGAATATTTTACAGGCTGCAAAAGATTTAAATTGTGAAAAAATAATGGTTACTTCTACTTCCGAAGTTTATGGGACAGCGCAATATGTACCAATAGATGAAAAACACCCTTTTCAAGGGCAGTCTCCTTATAGTGCGACAAAGATAGGAGCGGATCGCATAGCGGAATCTTTTTATCGAAGTTTTAATCTACCTGTTGTCATTGTCCGACCTTTTAATACATTTGGTCCGAGGCAATCGGCTAGAGCGGTGATTCCTACGATTATTACCCAGCTTCTTTCAGGAGAAAAAAAAATAAAATTAGGTGCGCTTGCACCTACCAGAGATTTAGTATTTGTAAAAGATACTGTGAATGGGTTTATAAAAATTGCAGAATCAGATAAGACTATTGGAGAAGAAATTAATATTGCGACTCAATCAGAAATTTCTATTGAAAATTTAGCAAAAAAAATGATAAATTTAATTAATCCGGAAGCAAAAATTATCACAGATGATATCCGCTTACGGCCTGAAAAAAGTGAAGTGGAAAGATTGTATGGAAGCAATCAAAAAATATTAAAACTAACGGATTGGAAACAGAGGTTCAGTTTTGAAGAAGGATTAAAAGCAACGATAGAATGGTTTAAAAAAGATGAAAATCTAAAAAGATATAAAGCAGATATTTATAATTTGTAAAAGAAGGGAGAGAAGAATGCAGGCAGTTATTTTAGCAGGTGGGTTGGGAACACGATTAAGACCTTTTACGGAAGTGATTCCAAAACCTTTATTGCCAATAGGAGAAAAAGCTGTTTTAGAAATCCAAATTGAGCACCTTCAATCTTTTGGTTTTGATGAAATATTTTTAGCAACTAACTATAAATCAGATTACATTGAAAATTTTTTTGGAGATGGTTCAAGATATGGAGTAAAACTTTCTATCAGTAAAGAAGAAAAAGCTTTAGGCACTGTAGGGCCTTTGACTTTGATCAAAAAAAAATTGGATAAACCTTTTGTAGTGATGAATGGAGATATTTTAAGCCAGATTGATTTTGCAAAATTTTATGATTTTGCTTTAGATAAGGATACTCTACTTACTGTCACCATAAAAAAAATTGTGACTCCCTATGCTTTTGGGAATATTTTTTTTGATGGAGATTTTGTTAAGGATGTTCAAGAAAAACCGGATATTATTACCTATGCTTTAGCAGGAATTTATATTATGAAGCCGGAAATATTTGATATTATTCCTAGTAATGAATATTATGGAATGGATACATTGATTAAAACAATGCTCGAGAAAAAATTACCGATTGCTAAATATGAATTGAATGAATATTGGCTGGATATTGGGAGAGTGGATGATTATGAAAAAGCTCAAGAAATATATACAAAGCATTTTAAGAGTCATAAATGAAAATTTTAATATTGGGTGGAGCTGGCTTTATTGGGAGTAATATTGCAAAACTATTTGTTGAGCAAGATTATAAGGTTACCATTATAGATGGTATATTAAAAAATACAGGTGGAAATAAAATTAATTTAAAAGCGATTGAAAAAAAAATTAATTTTATACCTAAAAGAATTGAAGAAATTTGTAATTTAGAAGAAATCTTAGATAGTCATGACTTAATAATTGATTGTATGGCTTGGACATCTCATAAAGCAGCTCTGGAAAACCCGCTCTATGATATTGAATTAAATATTGCTTCTCATGTCTATTATCTCAATAAAATCAAATCAGATGCAAAAACGAAAATAATCTATTTAGGTTCCAGAGGGCAATATGGGAATCCTTCGGTAAAAGAAATAACTGAAGAAACTTATATGGTTCCTGAAGATGTTCAAGGTATTAATAAACTAGCCGCAGAACAGTATTTTAGATTATATGCTAAGTTAAAGAATTTAAATATTGCAAGTATTCGTTTTCCTAATTGTTTTGGAGAAAACCAGCCTTATCAGTCAGATGATATTGGTTTAATTGGTGGTTTTGTTAGAGATTTATTCCAGAATAAGAAGATAGAAGTTTATGGGGATGCAAGAAAAAGATATATTGTTTATGTAAAAGACCTTGCTAAATTATTAATTAATATAGCAAAAACAGATATCAAAGGCTTTCAAGCCTTTAATTTTAGCGGGTATCAAATAACTATAGAAGAATTAGTTGTAAATTTAATAAAAATTATTGGAAAAGGTTCTTATGAAAAAAAAGAATTACCGCCAGAAATCAAAGCAATTGATATAGGTGATGCATTGTTTAATGATGAAAAAATCAAAGAAATTGTAAAAGAATTTAAACTGACTAATCTTTCTATTGCTTTAGAAAAAACAATTTCCTATTTCAAGGAGAAATTATGATTTGGAGATGTGATCTAGTTCCTCAGTATGAAAATTATAAAACTGAAATCAATGAAGTGATTCAAAGAGTTTTGAATAGCGGAAGATATATCTTGGCAAATGAAGGGGTTGAATTTGAGAAAGAATTTGCCAACTATATTGGAACAAAATATTGTATTGGTGTTGCGAATGGAACAGATGCATTAATATTAGCGTTAATGACTAGCGGTATTAAACCAGGGGATGAGGTCATTACAACACCTTTTACAGCTATTCCGACTCTTTCCGCAATTATAGATAGTGGAGCCACTCCAGTATTTGTAGATATATGTGAAGATACTTTTTTAATTGATCTTGACAAGGTAAAAAAAGCAATCACAAAAAAGACAAAAGCTATTATACCTGTGCACATTTTTGGAAATATGGTGGATATATTAAAATTAAGAAATATTGTAGGAGAAAATATTTTTATTATAGAAGATGCTTGTCAAGCTCATGGCAGTAAAATTGACAACATGAAAGCTGGGGCAATGGGTGATTTTGCTGCATTTAGTTTTTATCCGACCAAAAATCTTGGCGGATATGGAGATGGCGGGGCAATTACTACTAACAGTAAAGAATTTTATGAAAAACTAAAGTTATTAAGAATGTATGGCATGACAGATTATAATCATATAGTCATTCATGGTATTAACAGCCGTTTAGATGAAATTCAAGCTGCTGTATTAAGAGTCAAATTAAAATATCTTGATCAAATGAATTATGCCCGTCAGGGAATAGCAGACCGTTATAAAAAAGAGCTAAGAAATGATTTGTTTGAGCATCAAAAAATATTTTCAAATATTTTTTCAAATTATCATGTTTTTAGTTCTAAATTTAAAGGAAATAGAGCAAGTTTTATTGAATATATGGATAAAAATGGGATACAGACTAATATATATTATTTGCATCCTCTTCATTTACAAGAAGCAAATAATGATTTAGGAATTAAAAAAGGCAGTTTTCCAGTAGCAGAAGCATTGTGTGAGCAAGTGATTGCTTTGCCCATGTATCCTGAAATGAAAAAAGATATTTTAAATAATATAATTAATACTATAAATAAATTCGAAAATAGGTAAAATATGAAATTGATAGATATAAAAAACTATAATAATAATCTTAATGTGATTCAGAATAATTGTTTTGAAAATCTGACATTTAATTATAATGATAATTTAACAAATGTATTAACTTTCTGTAGCACAATAACTTTTTTAGAAAAGGCTATTGTGAAAAATAATATTTCAGCTGTAATTACAAGCGAAAAAGTTTATGAAAAATTAAGAAAAAAAAATAAATTTAATGAAATAATAATCGATAAAGGTATTGTTTTGTCTAAAAATCCTAGAGAAGATTTTTTTAAATTTCATAATTATTTAGCTGAAAATACAGAATTTTATAAAAAAGAAAATATTTCTTTTAAAGGTAAAAATACAAAAATCAGTAAATTAGCCAGTGTTTCAAAAAATAATGTACATATTGGAAATAATGTAATAATAGAAGATTTTGTAAAGATATATGATAATGTTTATATTGGGGATAATTCAATTATTAGATCAGGATGTAAAATTGGAGGAGAAGGCTTTCAATTTCCAGTAATAAATAATAAAATTTATTTTATAAAGCATGTCGGAGGAGTAAAAATAGGAAATAATGTTGAGTTACAAAATAATTGTACTGTAGATAGAAGTATTTTTAGAGGTTATACAGAAATAGGGGATCATACTAAAATTGATAATTTTGTTCATGTTGCTCATAGTTCTAAAATAGGAAATAATTGTCGAATTGCTGCTGGGGCAATTATTTTAGGTAGTGTGTATTTAGGCAATAAAATATGGATTGGTCCAGGTGTAATAATTTCAGATAGTCTAATAATAGAAGATGAAGTGTCTATTTCACTAGGTTCTGTAGTTGTAAAAAATTGTAAAAAAGGCGAAGAACTAGCAGGAAATTTTGCAATAAATAAAAATGAATTTATTTTGAAAAATATTCAAGCATTGTATTAAATTGGAGGATTTTATGAGGAATGAAATTATTAAAATTGTTTTTGAAACTATTCAAGAATTAAATGAAGATTTGGAAAATGAAAACTTAAAGAACCCAACGGAGGAAACTAAACTATATGGAATTAATGGCAATTTAAAAAGTATTGATTTAGTTACTTTGGTTTCTGATATAGAGACTAAAATATCTGAAAAATTTAATAAAGAGATTATTTTGGCAGATGAAAAGGCAATGAGTCAGGAAAGATCTCCTTTTTTATCTGTAAAATCTTTGGCGGATTATATTGAAAAACTCTTAAACGAAGGGTGATGTTATGAATCAATTTTTTATTATTACAGGAACTTCTCAAGGTATAGGTAAAGAACTGGCAGAATATTATCTAGATAAAGGTTGTAAGATTGCTGGAGCTGATATTAACAATGGTTCAATAAAACATGAAAACTATATTCACTATATTCTTGATGTTTCAGATGAAAAAAAAGTATCTAGTATGGTCAAAGATGTCTCAAAAAAATTTAGTCAGATTGATGTCTTGATTAACAATGCGGGGATGGCATCAATGAATCATTTTCTTTTAACTCCGGATAAAACAGCACATAAAGTTTTTAATACTAATTTTTTTGGAACATTTTTATTTACAAGAGAAACAGCAAAGATAATGATGAAAAAAAAATACGGAAGAATAGTAAATTTTAGTACAGTTGCAGTTTCTTATAAATTAGAAGGAGAAGCTGTTTATGCTGCAAGTAAAGCAGCTATTGAAAACTTAACCTGTGTAACAGCCAAAGAATTAGGAGAAATGGGAATTACCGTGAATGCTATTGGACCAACACCTGTTAAAACTGCTTTAATTCGTAATGTTCCTGAAAATAAAATTCAAGAATTGATTGACAGGCAGGCAGTAAAAAGATTTGGAGAATTTCGGGATATTATTAATGTGATAGATTTTTTTATTAGTGAAAAAAGTGATTTAGTTACTGGACAGGTCGTTTATTTGGGAGGAGCTAATGCCTAGTTGGCTTTTAGACCGGATTGAATCATATGGGGAATTGCCTTGTATTTTTTATCAGGATAAAAGTTATTCTTATAAGGAATTAACAGAAGAAATAAAAAACAATATTTCTTTTTTAGAAAAAAATCAAATAAAAAAAGAAGAAACAGTTGCGATATTAGGAGATTATGCTTTTAAGACCATCGCTCTCTTTTTTGCTTTGTTTGAAAATAAAAACATTATTGTTCCGATTACTTCAAAAGCCCAAATAGAAATTGAAGAAAGAATCAATGAAGCTTATGTAGAAACAATCATAAAATATGATAAAGAACAGTTAATTTGTAAAAAATTAACTACAAATAAACCAAAACATGAATTTTTAGTTTCTCTAAATCAAAAAAATCATTCAGGATTAATTTTATTTAGCAGCGGGAGTACGGGAAAACCGAAGGCGATGCTTCAAGATTTAGATATTTTGACTGAAGTTTTTCAAGATAGAACAAAAAGAACTTCTAATATGCTTGTTTTTCTTATGTTTGATCATATCGGAGGGCTGAATACTTTGTTCAATGCACTTTCAATGGGAGCATCTATTACAATTCCTGAAAACAGAAAGGCGGATTATATTTGTGCGTTAATTGAAAAACATAAAGTTAATCTTCTTCCCGCCTCCCCTACTTTTCTCAATTTACTTTTAATAAGTGAAGCACATAATAAATATGATCTTTCTTCATTAAAAGTTATTACTTATGGAACAGAAGTGATGCCTGAGTCTTTGTTAAAAAGATTAAAAAATACTTTACCGAGAGTGAAACTCATTCAAACTTTTGGAACCAGTGAAACTGGGATTACAAAAGTAACGAGTCAATCTTCTGAAAATACATTTATTAAAATTGATGATCCAAATACAGAGTATAAAATTGTTGAAGGAGAGTTATGGCTCAAGAGTAAAACTCGTATGATCGGCTATTTGAATCATGAAATGGATAATGTGACGGACGATGGTTGGTATAAAACCGGGGATCTGGTTGAAACAGCAGAGAATGGTTTTATTAAAATCATAGGAAGAGTAAAAGAAGTAATCAATGTCGGCGGGGAAAAAGTATTGCCTGCTGAGGTTGAGTCAATTCTGCTTCAAATACCTCAAATTTCAGATTGTATGGTTTATGGTGAAAGGAACCCGATTACAGGGCAAATTGTAGTGGCTGATTTGGTTTTAAAAGATGGGGTAGAATCAGGTAAGATTAAAAAGGAAGTCAGAAATTTCTGCAAAGAAAAAATGGATACTTATAAAATTCCTGTGAAAATAAATGTAGTGGATAAAACTAATTTTAGTGAACGATTTAAAAAAATAAGAAGAAAAACATGATTAATGAATACAGTATATCTATAATTATTCCAGTTTATAATGAATATACTTTAATTGATAAATCTATAGAAGAATATCACACTTTTCTTAAAGAAAATTTTATAGATTATGAAATTATTCTTATCGAAAGTGGGAGTACGGATGGTTCCTATGAAAAGTGTGATGAGATAGTGAAAAAATATAATAAAATAAAAATAGTACATGAGGGAGCAAAAAAAGGTTTTGGTTCTGCGGTGAAAGAAGGGTACAAAAATGCTACAAAAGATTTAATTGTTTTAACTACTTTGGATTTTCCTTTTCCATTAGGAGCAATATTGAAAGGGATATCTTTAATAGAAAAATATGACTATGTTCTAAGTTATCGTTCTAAAGACCCAAGAAAAATATCAAGAAAAATTCAATCTTTTATTTATAATCTAATTATAAAAATATTTCTTAGATTAAGAGTTAAGCATGTTAATTCTGGGTTTAAAATGTTTAGAAGAGAGTATATTCAAGATTTAGAAATAAAATCAAATGGTTGGTTTTTAGATGCTGAAGTTCTTTATCTGCTTAAGAAAAAAAAATTAAAATTTACCCAAATTCCAGTAGAACTTATTGATAGAACTGTAGGAAAATCAAGTGTTGGAACTTTTGCTTTTTTACACATATTAAAAGAAATGTTTCATTTAATTTTCAGGGAAAAATAATGAATCCAAATGTAAAAAAAATCATCAAATTCTTATTTGGTTTTCTTATCAGTTTTATTTTTATTTATTTAGCATTTAATAAACTGGATTTTAAAGAAATTCTAAAATATCTTTTTTCTGTAAAAATTTCTTTTTTAGTTTTATCTGTTTTTATTACGACTTTATCAATTGCTATTAAAGCAATCCGTTGGAAATATATTATACCTGAGGGAGAAAGTATTCAATTAAATACTTTAATTAAAGTTAATTATATTAGTTTTATGATTAATAATATATTCCCTGCAAAATTTGGAGATGTAGCAAAAGCTTATATTTTAGGTAAAAAACAAAATAT
This sequence comes from Spirochaetes bacterium GWB1_36_13, assembly GCA_001829155.1. Classification (GTDB taxonomy): domain Bacteria; phylum Spirochaetota; class GWB1-36-13; order GWB1-36-13; family GWB1-36-13; genus GWB1-36-13. The sequence continues at coordinate 17,379 of MIAO01000001.1, forward strand.
TAGTAAAACTAAAATATTTGCATCTGTAGTTTTTGAAAGAATTATTGATGTCTTTTCAATTATATTTATGTTTTTAATTACAATTTTGTTTTTTCCAGAAATAAACGAACAAATAAAAAAATATTTTATAATTAATTTTGACTTGAGAATTTTTTTTATAATTTCTATTTCCATTTTATTGTTTATTGGGAGTATTTATTATTTATTGTTGAAATTTAGAAGAAGTTTTGTAATACGAATAATTAATTTTTTTTTAAAACCTATACCAGAAAAAATTAAAGAAAAAATTAAAAATTTATTAAGAAAATTTCATGATGGAATAGGTTTTTCAGGTCATAAAAGAAGTTTTGTTTTGTTTATTATATTTACATTTATTTATTGGTTATTTATTTTTTTAGGAATAATGATATTGTTTTTTTCTTTTAATTTTGGAGATATTCTTACCGCTCCTTTTTTAATAGCTATTATTGTTACTGTTACATCAGGTGTTGCAAGCAGTATTCCTTTTACTCCTGCAAATTTAGGGACTCTTCAATTTGCAGTAATTGTTACATTATCAATTTTTAATGTTGATACAAATGAAGCAGGAGCTTATTCAATTATTTCTCATTTATCAAATTGGTTAATTCAAATTTTATTAGGGCTATTTATCTTTCTTTCTGATAAAAATTATAAAATAAAAGAAAATAAAAAAGAGGTATTTTAAAATGAAATTATTAAATCTTATTTTCCAGAATAAAAATAACAATCAGAGCAATTTTTTAAAGGAACTGTTTATTGTTTTTATATTTGCTATTATAAGTTTTATTTTTTTTTATGATGTTTTTTTTAAAAACATTACATTTGTTTTTTCTCCTGATACATCTGAATCTTTATATCCTTGTTATTATTTCGCTGCGAAATCTTTAAAATCAGGTGTATTCCCTTTTTGGAATTCTTATCTGTTTTCCGGGTTTCCTTTTGACGCCTATCCTGCGGTTGGTTTATTTTATACCATTAATTGGCTATTCTGGGTTTTTCCTTATAGCAATGATATTTTCCCCTATTATGCGTATGAATATCTTACTATTTTCCATGTGTTTTTAGCTGGCTGGTTTATGTATTTATTAGTCAAGAAGCTTCAACATGGAAGAATAATATCTGTAGTAGCAGGCATTTTATATATGTTAAATGCTAATTTTTTACATTATATTGGCTGGGAACACCTATTATCTGGTTTTTCTTGGTTTCCTCTATTGTTTTTATTTTTTTATAATGCGTTTCAAGAAAGAAAAATACACTATTCCTTTTTTTCAGGAATAATTCTAGGAATTATTTTTCTCACATCACGAACGCAAGCCCCTATCATGGCGATAATGCTCATAGGCTTGTTTTTTATTTATAATATAGTATCAGATTTTAAAGATAAAAATCTGTGTAAAAAATATTTTTTATATATTTTTATAACAGCTACAGTTGGAGTTTTATTAGGTGCTGTTTCAATTTTACCAGTACTTGAATTTACTCCTCTTTCGTTGAGATTTTTAGGACCGGATGGTATTTTAGTCGGAAATGAAAAAATGTCTATTGCTGCGTTTACTCATTTTAAATTAAATATTAATCATTTACTTGGATTTTTTACTTTAAAATATAGCAATGCAGAAGTTGCAAATACTTTTCTTGGAGTTGTTCCATTTTCCTTAAGTCTTTTTTCTGTAATATTTTACAGAAAAAGCAATAATTTAATAAAATTTTTGTTGATAGTTTTTGTTATTTCTTTATTTTATTCATTAGGTTTTTTATTGCCATATGTTTTTTATTTTATACCCCTAGCAGATAAAATTAGGGAACCGCAGTTATATTTTATTTATATTAGTTTTGTAGTCCCAATTTTGAGTGCTTTTGCTCTAAAAAATTTATTTAACGGCGAGTTTGCAAAAAAAATAAATAATCTTAAAAAGAAAAAGATATTTTCAATACTTCTATTTGTAATTTTATTTATGATTTTATCTTTTTTAATAAAAGATAATAAGTTAATTTTATCATCTATTTTATTTTTTATGCTATTGTTTTTATTTATTAAAATTAAAAACCAAAATATTCTTAATGTTTTTAAAGTAATGTTAATATTATTAATACTTTATGAAATAAAACCTCTTCATGGTATAGATAATAAAAATATTAAAATTCAAGATTACTTTAATTCTTTTAATCAATTAAATGTTCTAAAACCTGAAAATAATCTAGATAAATTTCGGGTAACAGCAGTTGAAGGTGAAAAATGGCCTTATCCGCATAATGCTGGAACAATTATTGGTTTTTATGATACATTAGGATATGGAAATCCCTTGCTTTATAAATTTTTTGATTACAGAAATAAAGTTTCTTATAATGCAAAATATTATGATATGTTAAATGTTAAATATTTTATTAGTTATTCAAAAAGTAATTCTCGTATAGCGCCTTTTATTGGAGAGGAAATACAAGAAGTAAATAGTATTAAAGATATATGGATTCCAGATTATTATAAAAAAGAAAAACATGAAATATACTTATATGAAAATAAAAATCGTTTTGGTCAAGCTTGGGTAGTTGATGATATTTCTTTACCAGAAGAATATAACAATATTATTTCTCTAATTGAAGATAAAAATATAAATCTAAAACAAACTGCTTTTATAAATCATTCAAATATTTCACAAGAAATATATAATGAAATTAAAGAAGTTAACAAAAACGAACTTGTTAAACTTGAATTTTTTCTTAAAATCGTTAAATATGAAGATAATAAAATAACTATTGAAGTAAATTCAAATAAAAAGTCATTATTAGTATTAAGTGAGCTTTATTATCCAGGATGGAAAGTCTATGTAAATGGAAAGAAAGAGGATTTATTAGAAGTCAACAATATTTTAAGAGGAAATATCATACAAAAAGGTCAAAATGTTGTGGAATATGTTTATGAACCTAAAGGAGTAAAAGTTGGTGTAATCATATCTTTGATTACTTTGTTTTTATCAATTTTTATCATATTAAATGAAAAATATTTTAAACTTAATTTCTATAAAATAAATCTATCGTATTTTTCAATTGGAATTATCGCAATTCTATTAATTCCTTTTTTTATTTTTATCTTTTCTATTAATACAGTAAAAAAAGATACCTCCAAATATTTTTCTGAAGATCGAGAAAAATGGAAAACTTATGAATATGATAATATTTCTGATATAAATCAATTTAATTTTATTGAATCTTATAAACATGCTGAAATTGATGGGATTCAAGAAACAGAAGGGACACCATGGAAAAAGACCATTACTGTAATTGATGTTGTTAAAAATGAAAAAAAACAACCAAATATCAGTGAAAAAGCAATATTCATGCTGACTGGAGTGCATCTTTTTTATAAAATACAATTGTCTGAAGATAAAGAATTGTATTTAAAAGGAGAGTTAAGTTTTTGGCCAGGGGCAAAAGATTGGAATGTAAGTGATGGCTTTATTGGAGAAATAATAGTTGTTCCTGATGGTCAAAAAGAAGAGATTGTTTTTAGTAATTATATAAATCCTAAAGATGATATACATAAAATAAAAATATCTTTAAAAAAATTTAAAGGTAAAAAAATAAAAATAATATTTTTAACAAAAAATGAGTTAAATAAAAATGGAAATGGTGATTGGGCGATTTGGATTAATCCAGAAATTACGATGGATTATAAAAAAGGAAAATAATAAATGTGTGGAATCGTTGGATACACAGGTGGAAGAAATATCAAAGAAATCCTAATCGAAGGTTTAAAACGCCTTGAATACAGAGGCTATGACTCAGCCGGCATGGCTTTTGTGGAAAATCAGGAAATTCGATTGTTTAAGAAGAAGGGAAAAGTTATTGGATTAGAATCAAAAATTCTTAAAGAAACTATTGTTTCCCGTGCAGGCATTGCCCATACCCGATGGGCAACTCATGGAGAGCCCACAGATATCAATTCTCATCCCCATACCGATGAATCTAAAACCATTGCCGTGGTGCATAACGGTATTATTGAAAATTACCGCGAACTCAAAAAATATTTGATAGACAAGGGGCATGTTTTTGTTTCTGAGACGGATACAGAGGTTTTGCCTCATTTGTTTGAAGAATTTTATCAGGGAGATTTAAGGGAAGCGGTTTGGAAAGGCTTGAAACTGGTTGAGGGCGCTTACGGTATCTGTGTGATCCATAAAGACCATCCTGAATTGATTGTGGGGGCGAGGAAAGGAAGTCCTCTCATCTTGGGTATCGGTGAAAAAGAAAATTTTTTGGTTTCAGATGCCAGTGCAATCGTTTCTTATACACGGAATGTTGTTTTTTTGGAAGACGGAGATATGGCTGTCATCACTCCAGATTCATTCAAAACTTATGAAATGGATAATCAAAATGAAATAGATAAAAAAATAGAAGAAATATCCTGGGATATAGAAAATATTGAAAAAAGCGGGTTTGATCATTTTATGCTCAAAGAGATCTATGAACAGCCGGCGACCATACGGGATTCATTCAGGGGTCGGATCATCTTGAATGAAAATAAAGTAAAGCTGGGCGGAATCCAGCTGGCAGCAGCTGAAATCAGAGACTTGGAAAGAATTAATTTCATTGCTTGCGGCACATCATGGCATGCAAGTATTTTCGGTAAGTATTTGATTGAAAATCTAGTCAAAACTATTTCTACGAGTGAATATGCTTCAGAATTTCGCTATCGTGAACCCGTGGTATTAAAAAATGATTTGTTTTTCACGGTCTCGCAATCCGGTGAAACGGCGGATACCCTTGCCGCAATCAAACTGATCCATGAAAAAGGCGGAAAAGTTTTTGGAATTACCAATGTAGTAGGAAGCAGTATTGCTCGGGCAACAGACGGCGGAGTCTATACTCATGCAGGGATTGAGGTAGGAGTTGCATCGACTAAAGCTTTTACAGCGCAATTGACCGTGATTCTCCTGATATCAGTTTTATTTGCACGGACAAAAAACACGATTCGGGAAGAGGAAGCCAAAGCTATTATAGATGCACTGGTTTTACTTCCTGAAACGATAGAAAAATATCTGAAAAATATCAATCAAATCAAAGATATTGCTGAAAAATATAAAGACTCAAAACACGCTCTTTATCTAGGAAGAGGGCTAAATTTTCCGATTGCTTTGGAGGGAGCTTTAAAACTGAAAGAAATTTCTTATATTCATGCAGAAGGATATCCTGCTGCGGAGATGAAACATGGACCGATCGCATTGATTGATGATAACATGCCTTGTTTTGTTATTGCGACCAAAGACAGTATCTATGAAAAAGTAATATCTAATATTAAGGAAATAAAAGCCAGGAAAGGAAAAGTGATTGCAATTGCAAGTGAAGGGGATAGAGAAATAAAAGAATTGGTAGATGATCTTATTTTTGTTCCGGTTTCACATCTGGTGGTTCAGCCGATTCTAAACACAATTCCTCTTCAATTAATTGCTTATTATATCGCATCAGCGAAAGGTCTGGATGTGGATAAACCCAGAAATTTGGCAAAAAGTGTAACAGTAGAATAAAATAACAATAAGGAGTTTTGAATGAAAAAAATTAATTTAATAATAAAAGAATCAATAAAAATAAAAGAAAGTATTATTAATAATAAAAATATTTTATGTGAAATAGAAAAAATTGTAGAAAAATTTGTTTTCTTATTTAAATCTAATAAAAAAATTCTTTTTTGTGGCAATGGCGGAAGTGCTGCTGATGCCCAGCATTTGGCAGCAGAGTTTTCAGGCAGGTTTTATATTGACCGGGAACCTCTCGATGCCGAAGCATTGCATTGCAACACTTCTTATCTTACAGCAGTAGCCAATGATTACTCTTATGATGAGATTTATTCGAGACTGGTTAAAGCAAAAGGGCAAAAGGGAGATGTTTTAGTAGGGCTTTCTACTTCTGGAAATTCCAAAAACATTATCAAAGCCATTGAAACAGCCAATCAGATTGGAATGATCACGGTCGGTTTTACGGGTGAATCAGGAGGGAAAATGAAAGATATTTGTCAATATCTCATCAATGTTCCTTCAAATGATACTCCTCGAATTCAGGAAGCGCATATGATGATCGGACATATTATTTGTGAATTGGTTGAAAAAGAACTTTTTTCAAAAGAATCGAAATGAAAAATTTTAAAGTTTATATTTTAGCGGGCGGTTTGGGGACAAGGCTTTCTCATATTATTAAAGATGTGCCAAAGCCTATGGCGCCTGTTTCAGAGATTCCTTTTTTAGAATGGCAGATCAGATGGCTTGAGCGGCAGAATTTTAAAGACATTGTGTTGCTGGTAGGTCATCAAAAAGAAAAGATAATAAAGTATTTTCAGGATGGAAGTTCTTTTGGAGTAAAAATTAATTATTCTCTTGAAGATTCTTTGTTAGGAACCGGTGGTGCGGTTATTAAAGCTTTAAAAGAATATTCCTCCAAAAATTTTATTATTTTAAATGGAGATACTTTTTTTGATATTGACCTGAAATGGATGACTAAATATTACACCAAAAGAAAAGAAAATTCTATCTATATTGCCTTGAAGTATAAAGAAGATACAAAACGGTATGGATATGTTGAAATTGATGGTAAATATAATGTAAAACAATTTGTCGAGAAAAACAATGATTTGGGCGATGGATATATCAATGGGGGAATCTATATTGGAAATTCTAATCTATTGAAGAATAGAGAGATTCAAAATTGTTCTATGGAAAAAGATATTTTTCCTTCTCTTCTCAGCATGAAGAAGTTAAAAGCAATTCCTTTCGGCAACCGTTTTATTGATATTGGAATACCTGAAGACTATGCTTATGCCAATCAAAGTTTAAAAAAATGGTTTTATGAACCTAAAACAAAAGCTTTGTTTTTAGATAGAGATGGGATTATCATTGAAGATACTGGATATGTTTCTAAAATAGAAGAAGTAAAAATTTTAAAAGAAATTTTTCCTCTGATAAAAGAAGCAAATCAAAAAAACTATAAAGTAATCGTGATAACGAATCAAGCGGGAGTTGCAAAAGGGAAAATGACAATTTCTGAGGTTGAAAGGATCAATAATTTGATTAAAAACAATCTGGAAAAAGAAAATTTGTGGATCGACGAGTTCTTTTATTGCCCCTTTCATAAAGATGGAACTATAGCTCTTTATCAAAAAGAAAGTTTACTGAGGAAACCTTTTCCGGGAATGATTTTACAGGCTTGTGATCAATATAATATTGATATCAATCAATCAATCATGATAGGGGACAAGGATTCGGATCTGATCGAGCTTCCTTATTTAAAATCATATTTGATTCAGGGGCGGTATGAAATAAAAAGTAAAGAATTCCTTTCGGATTTTAATTTATTAATGAATAAAATAGAGTAAAATAATGATAAAAAAGGCAATGCGCGAAGCATATGGTTTAAAACTAGTTGAACTAGGTCAAAAAAATCAAACGATTGTCGTTTTGGATGCAGATTTATCCGGCTCTACGAAAACTAATTTATTTCAAAAACAGTTTCCAGACCGTCATTTTAATATGGGGATAGCCGAGTGCAATATGCTTTTATTTGCCAGCGGGATGTCTATAGCAGGAAAAACTGTTTTTGCCAGTTCTTTTGCTATGTTTGCTGCAGGTCGTGCCTGGGAAATTGTCCGAAATACAATAGCCCACGATAAGCTCAATGTCAAAATTGTGGCAACTCACGCAGGAATCTCAGTCGGTGAAGACGGGGGCTCTCATCAGGCCAATGAAGACATTGCTATTATGAGAGCGATTCCGAATATGAGGGTTTTATGCCCTGCCGATGCTTATGAAACAGGTCAAATTATTGAATACGCATCTGAAACCGAAGGACCTTTTTATATCCGGCTTACAAGAGACTCTTCCCCTGTTTTTTTAGAAGAGCGGAAAACAGTTTTTAATCCTGAAAAAGCCCTTGTTTTAGAAGAAGGAAAAGAGATCTGTATCATTTCTACAGGTTTAATGACTTATACAGCTTTAATGGTTCAAGAACTATTAAAATCAAAAAACATTTTTGCTTCAGTGATTCATCTCTCTTCGATCAAGCCTTTAGATGAAAAAACCTTGCTTCAAAGCGTTCAAAAAGCAAAATTGGTTGTTGTTTGTGAAGAGCATTCGATTATCGGTGGGCTTGGCAGTGCTGTTGCAGAATGTTTGTCAGAAAAATCACCAAAAAAAATCACCCGGATAGGAATCCCTGATGTGTTTGGCCAGTCAGGTAAATCAGATGAATTGTTTGATTATTATGGAATCAATATAAATAAAATAGTGGAAAAAATCGAAAAAATTTTTTAAAAGGATGATTTTTTATTGACCGATAAAATCTTTATAAAAAAACTTATTTCATTTTTTTTAAAAAAACATAATAAAATAAGGAAAATATTTGTTTTGTTTTATTTATGGATTTATCGGCAGATCGAAAAGAAGAGATATAATTTATGGATAAAAAAATATGAGCCCGATTCTAAAACTCTTTTCAAGCAAAAATCTCAAGCACTCGATCAAAAAATTGTTTTTTCAATCATTATTTTATCTTCTCAGCAAGAGGCAGATAAAAAACAAATTCGAAGTATTGTAGAACAGACATTTAATAAATATGAAATTCATTTTTTCCCCTTTGATAAATGGAGCTCTGTTTCAAAAGAATTTATAAAAAGTCAGATGAAAGGCTCGTATATTTTTTTTCTTTCAGAAAGAGTTTTTTTGACACCTTTTGCTTTTTTCACACTTTTTCAAGTAATTAAAAAAGATTTGAAGAGTTGTTTTTTTTATTTTGATCAAGATGAAATTAAGGGAAATAAAAGAAAAAGTCCTTTTTTCAAACCGGAATATGCTCCGGATTATTTGGTTCAAAGAAATTATTTCGGAGAAATGCTTTTATTAAAAAAAGATTGGTTTTTAGAAAAATATGATCAAATCTTAAATAAAAAAAACGAGGGTTTTTTTTATGAGCTGGCATTAAAATTCGGAGAACAGAGCAAAAGAATATCTTCTCTACTTTACCATATTTCCAGAAAAGACAAACTGCTTGATAAAAAAATCACTCAAATCAACCAAAAGGTAGTTTCAGAATATTTAATAAATTCTCCGTATAAACCATTTTTTCTTAAAACTACTTTGCCAAAAGTATCTATTTTGATTCCGAATAAGGATCAGAAAAAACTTTTAAAAAAATGTATCGATTCGATTCTTAAAAAAACGACTTATCCAAATTATGAAATCTTGATTTTAGAAAACAATAGTCTAGCAAAAAGTATTTTTGATTATTATGATTCACTTAAAACTAATAAAAATATTAAAATTGTTCAATGGGAGCAAAAATACAATTATTCGGCCATTAACAACCATGGAGCAAAATTTACAGAGGGAGAGATTTTACTTTTTTTAAATAATGATACAGAAGTGATTTCTCCTGATTGGATTGAAAGAATGCTGGAATATGCGCTGCGAAGTAATACGGGATCTGTAGGGGCAAAGCTTTATTATGAAAATAATACGGTTCAGCATGCTGGGATTGTTTATGGAAATCCGAAAGGAGTTCTCCATATCCACAGAGAATTTAGCCAAAATAGCAAAGGTTATTTTGACAGACTTCAGACTGTTCAAAATTATAACGCTGTCACAGGGGCTTGTCTTATGATGAGAAAATCAGTATTCAATGAAGTTGGGGGTTTTGATGAGCAGTTTGAAATTGCGTTTAATGATGTGGATTTATGTTTCAAATTGAGAGAAAAAGGTTATCTGGTGGTTTGGACACCGCATGCCGAGCTTTATCATAGGGAAATGGCTACGCGTGGAAAAGATGAAAAGCCTGAAAAAAGAGAACGGTTTTTAAAAGAATTTCAGCGATATAAAATAAAATGGAGAGCAAAGCTGGAAAAGGTAGATGAATATTATAATCCGAACCTGAGAATGGACAAAGAATATTTTTGGATTAATTTTTAAAATATTTTCAAGAGATTTTCTTATCGTTTTTATTTTTTGTAAAGACGAAAAAATTTAATTTTTATAACTCACTGATTTGATAATTTATTTCGAAAAAACTGAACTTATATTTAAATTTGTATTGATAATTAAAAGGAAGAAAGATGGAAAGACAGCTGATTTCATTTGACTGGGCATTGAAACACATTCTCCGGGCAAAGGAAAACTTTGATATTTTAGAAGGGTTTTTAAGCGAGCTTTTGGGGGAAGAAATTGTCATCCTTGATTTATTGGAAAGCGAGAGTAATCAGGAAAGTGAAAAGGATAAGTTTAACCGTGTGGATATATTGGCGAAAGATGAAAAAGAATCGCTTATTTTGATCGAAGTGCAGTATGAACGGGAGCTGGACTATTTTCAAAGGATCGCATTCGGCGGTGCAAAGCTTTTGACCGGGTATTTTAAGAAAGGCGAACCCTACGGGAATTTAAAAAAAGTGGTGACCGTGCATATCGTATATTTTGATTTGGGGAGCGGAAAAGACTATCTATATAAAGGAACCACACGGTTTGAGGGGATTTATCAAAAAGATGAGCTGAAACTCAATCCCGCCCAGACAGCGTTGTTTCAGACAGAACAAGTAGAGGATATCTTTCCACAGCATTATCTGATCCGGATGGATGCTTACCATGATGAAGTGAAAAACAATCTGGATGAATGGGTGTATTTTTTAAAAAATAGTGTAGTGAAAGAAAGCTTTGGAGCCAAAAACATTAAAAAAGCCCAGGAAAAACTAGATGTATTGAGAATGAACGAGAAAGACAGATTGTCGTATGAAAATTATTTAGAAAACTTAAGCTATCAAAAATCCGTTTTTGAGACAGCCCGATTTGAAGGGAAACTGGAAGGAAGAATTGAAGGAAGAGAAGAAGGAAAACTGGAAGCAAAATATGAAACAGTGAGGAAAATGATAAAGAAAAACTATGATATTCAAGATATTGCAGATTTGACGGGATTATCGATTGAGGAAATAAAGAAATTGATGTAAAAAATTAATATTATGATCAATTTTTGCTCTTGTTTTGTGTGAAAAGAGAAAATGTTTAATTTTTAAAACTACAATTTATATATTTTATTGGTAAATAAAAAAAGAGAGATTATGATGAAAGGTATTATTTTAGCGGGCGGGAGCGGAACAAGGCTTTATCCTATTACTCAAGTAGTTTGCAAGCAATTATTGCCAGTCTATGACAAACCGATGATTTATTATCCTCTTTCCACCTTGATGATGGCAGGGATACGGGAAATTCTGATTATTTCTACTCCTCAGGATATTGGAAAATTTGAAAATCTTTTGGGGGACGGAAGCAGGCTTGGCTTATCCTTGTCTTATAAAATCCAGGAAACTCCGAGAGGATTGGCGGATGCTTTTATTGTCGGGGCTGATTTTATCGGAAAGGATAAAGTTTGTCTGATCTTGGGAGACAATATTTTTTACGGTCACGGGCTTCCCAGAATGCTCAAAGAAGCAGCCACGCTCGAAAAAGGAGCATCTGTATTTGGATATTATGTCAATGACCCTGAACGCTATGGAGTGGTAGAGTTTGATCAAAACGGGAAAGCAGTTTCAATTGAAGAAAAACCAGTTCAGCCAAAATCAAATTATGCGGTGGTAGGTCTTTATTTTTATGATAATAGAGTGGTGGATATTGCGAAAAACATCAAGCCCTCTGCCCGTGGAGAAATCGAAATTACGACAGTCAACAATGTTTATTTGGAAAAAGGCGACCTTTCGGTCAATGTCATGGGAAGGGGTTTTGCCTGGCTGGATACGGGGACTTATGCTTCCATGGCGGATGCGGCCAATTTTGTCAGGACAATTGAAGAAAGACAGGGATTGAAAATTTCCTGTATCGAAGAAATCGCCTTCAGAATGGGTTATATTGATGAAAAACAGTTGTTGGCTCTGGCTGAACCATTGAAAAAATCGGGATATGGGGAATACCTGATCAAAATCATCAAGATGAGAAAGGAGCGGTAACATGCCTTTCAATTTCGAAAAAACAGAGATAGCGGAAGTGATTCTTGTGAAACCCAGAGTTTTTCCAGATGAAAGGGGATTTTTTCTGGAAACTTATAAACAAAGCGATTTTATGAAAAATGGGATTGCCGTAGATGTTTTTAAACAGGATAACCATTCGTTTTCAACGGAAGGCGTGATTCGTGGGCTTCATTACCAGCTTCCGCCCATGGAACAGGGAAAACTGGTGAGAGTGGTCAAAGGAAAAGTGTTAGACTTTGCTGTGGATATCCGGAAAAGTTCCAAGACTTTTTTAAAATGGGTGTATCGTGAGCTCAGCGATGAAAACTTTCAGATGCTCTGGATACCGCCGGGATTTGCTCATGGTTTTATTGCTCTTTCAAAAGATGTTCATCTGATGTATAAATGCACGAATGAATATTCTCCGCATCACGAAGGGGGAATCCGGTTTGATGACCCGGATATTCATATTGACTGGCAGTATCAAAATCCGACCGTATCTGAAAAAGACCTGAAAGTTCCTTTTTTAAAAGATGCAAAACTATTTGATTAAGGATGTTTTATGATTTGGCTGGTTGGAAACAAAGGAATGCTGGGACAGGATGTTGAAAAGAAACTCCGGGAAAATCAAATTGAATATTTTACTTCTGATATAGAAATAGATATAACCCATTTTGATTCTTTGGAAAAAGCTGTTTCGGAAAAAACGATTGAATGGATTATTAATTGTTCTGCTTATACGGCTGTGGATAAGGCTGAAGATGAAAAAGAAAAAGCTTTTCTTGTCAATGGAGAAGGAGTTTTTAATCTTGCAAAAATCACTGGAATCAAAAAAGCAAAACTGATTCATGTTTCGACTGATTATGTATTTAATGGAGAAAAAAAAGAAGCATACTTGGAAACAGATTCTACAGATCCGATCGGAGTTTATGGAACATCTAAACTTGCAGGAGAAAAAAATATCCAAAAGCTAATCCATTCTTTTTTTATTGTCAGGACAGCATGGCTCTATGGAAAAAACGGCAATAACTTTGTTTCTACCATGCTTCGGCTTTTTAAAGAAAGAGAAGAAGTTAAAATAGTCCATGACCAGTTTGGAAGCCCTACTTATACCCAAGATTTAGCTTCTTTTATTTTAACAATCATTCAAAAAGACAGCCGGGATTATGGTATCTATCATTATACAAATGAAGGAAAAACCACTTGGTATGAGTTTGGTAAAAAGATTTATGAACTCGGGAAAAAAGCAGGATTACTTGAAAAAGAAATTAAAATCACTCCGATTTCAACAGATGAATATCCTACTAAAGCCAAACGCCCTAAAAATTCTTACCTTTCAAAGGAAAAAGCCAAAAAAGCTTTCCATATTCAAATCTCAGATTGGGAGACAGCACTTGAAAATTTTATAAATGAGGTAAAAAATGAGGAGTCTTAAAAATATTTTAGTGACAGGCGGGGCAGGTTTTATCGGGGCTAATTTTGTCCGTTTTGTATTAGAAAAAACCGATTTTAAGGGTAGAATAATTAATTTAGACAAACTGACTTATGCAGGAAATCTTGAAAATCTGTCTGATATTGAAGAAAAAACGGCAGGAAAAAATTATTTTTTTGAAAAAGGTGATATTTGTGATTCTGAAAAAATAAAAACATTATTTGAAAAATATGATATTGATACAGTCATTCATTTTGCGGCTGAGTCTCATGTGGACCGCTCGATTCACGGTCCGAAAGAGTTTATAGAAACCAATATTATGGGGACTTTTACACTTCTGGAAACAGCCCGTACTTATTGGAAAGATAAAAAAGAGGTGCTTTTTCATCATGTATCAACAGATGAAGTCTATGGTTCTTTAGGGGAAACTGGTTTTTTTTATGAAACCACACCTTATGATCCGAGAAGCCCTTATTCTGCCTCAAAAGCTTCTTCCGATCATCTGGTCAATGCTTATCACCATACTTATGGTCTTCCTGTTACCATGTCTAATTGTTCCAATAACTACGGACCCTATCAGTTTCCTGAAAAACTGATTCCTGTGATGATTTTAAATATTTTAAACGAGAAAAACCTGCCTGTTTACGGGGATGGCAAAAATATAAGGGATTGGCTTTTTGTTGAGGATCATAACTCTGCGGTTTGGGAAATTGTGAAAAAAGGAAAAACAGGCGAGACTTACAATATCGGCGGAGAAAACGAGTGGGAAAATATAAAGCTGGTTCACACACTCTGTGAAAAAATGGAAAAACGGATGAAGAAAGAATCCGGATATTATAAAAAACTGATCACTTATGTCAAAGACAGACCCGGTCATGACCGCCGCTATGCGATCAATTGCGACAAGCTCAAAAAAGAGCTGGGTTGGAATCAGTCGGTTGATTTTAATCAAGGCTTAGATTTGACGATCGAATGGTATTTGAGCCATAATGAATGGATTCAAAATATCCAAAGCGGTGAATATAGAAATTGGATCGAAAAAAACTATCAGGAGCGGTAAATGAAAAAGCTGTTTTATTTTTTTTTAATTTTTTTAACTTTTTGCTCTGAAAAGAAAGAAACGGTTCAAAAACAGGAAGTTCCTGATAATATTGAAGAAGCTTATCAATTTTTAATTGAACACCCCAATCAAAAAACTGCTTATTATAAAATTCGAAAAGCTTTGGAATCATCAAATAAAGCAGAAAAAGCCTTTGAATATCTGAAAAAAATGGTTGAAAATAAAAATCTTGATCTTAAAAATATGTTTCTGACCAGTCCTTTTTTTTATGTAGGGCGCTATGGAGATGGTTGGAGTTATGGAGATAAAAGTCTATTGGTCTATTATTCGGAGAAAGATCAAGATGAAAAACAAATAGAGTTTCTGGATCATTATCCAAAACAGATTAAAAATCAAAAAGCATTAATTGATAAAAATGGTGTAAAAAAAGAAATTAATTTAAACCGGGGTTTTGGGAGAAAAATTCTTCCGGTTGTTTTTCAAAAAGGGGTGAACTGGGTTTATATAGACGGAGAAGAAGAATTTGTCCCTAAAGAGATTGATCGAAGCGAAGACTGGCGTTTATTAGGTGTATGCTATAATTTTGTTGCGCCGGAAGACCCATTTTTTCAAACCCGTTTTGAACGATTGGGTGTATTAGAACAGATTGGAAATGCTCTCCAGAATATTTTAAATATTTTAAAAACCAATCCAAAGGATAAAACCCAAATTATTCAACTCATCCAGCATTTAAAGATAGCTGAACCGGCTCAAGGCAGAGATGTTTTCGTCGAACTTCAGGCAATAAAAGATTTTGATTTTGCGCTTATGTTTGATGGACAAAAAGTGATTTATATGAACCGAATGGATGATGGAAATGTAGAAGGGAAAGAAAGTGTGATTGCTTTTTATGAAAAAAATGATGGTGTGAAAACAATTCAAATTTATCCGGATCGAATGCCTGGAAGCCTTTTTCCTCTTAAAATTACGATCACGGGAGAAAATTTCAAAAAAGAAATTCTGGTTGATTCTTATGAAATGATAGCAATTAAACTCAACTTAAAAAAAGGGTTGTCTTTCTTTGAATTAGAAATCAATAAGACATTTTTAAGAACCAGCGATAAAAAAGAAATAGGACTCAATTATTCAGTTGAATAGCATTGTTTTTCTAAACGCTTTTTACTCAGATAAAAGGGGAAGAGAACAAATTGTTTTTGAAAATAACGGGACCCTTCTCAAAACAAAAATAAGAGGGTTTGATTTTTCAGGGGAAGATTTTGATTGTCTTTCTATTCAAAATATCAAAAATCAAGAATCCCTTCCTTTTAATCTTTCTAAAGAGATTTTGATTGACTGTAAGCTTGAAATTGCTTTTCATCTCCCTGTTATCGTGTCAGGAGAAGAAGTTTCAGGTATATTGTACGCTCTGATTGAATTAGGGCAGAAGTCTCCTTCCGGCGGGCTTACGCATGAAATTTTAAAACTTTCGTTAAAATATGCTGATCAGGAAATATGCAGCCTTGGGAATTCAGGATTTTTTGAAGATGAATTTTTATTGATTCAGAAAAAACTGGATGATAAAACATGGATTAAATGCTGCTTCAATTGTCTTTATTCTGATTACCATCCAGCAGGGCAGGGGCTTTTCGGCTCAATGATGTGTTTTCAGAATATGAAAGACGATTATTTGAAAGTGAAGTCAAAAGAAGATTTTTTTAAAATAATTGAGAAAAAAGATCGTTTTGTTCAGGAGACTTTTCTCTGTCAAAAATTTCTAAAAAGAATTCCCGGCACTGGGTATAGAGGGTAATTGATTTAGAGAAAAACAGCGGTTTTTAAGCCGCTGTTCGATTTTAATCTTGTTTTGCTTTAAATGCCAGGATAGTAGCTGTCTGATTGATGTGGCCGATATATTGCTCTCCATAGGTGCTGAACCCGATCGTTGGAATGCCGGAAAAAATTTGACCATATTCTCCTGAAAGATTTTTATTGTCGAGCTCTAAAGTACGAAGAATACAGTTGAAATTAATCAAGGCTGCAATCTCTCCCATCTCGTTGATTTTATCGTCAAGCGCATTCTGGGTGTCGTGAATAATATCTCCTGATTCAAGGATAGACAGTTCCATTCCTTCTTTAATATTGCAGTAAAAAACCATATTTTTATCTTGAATCTGCTGAGGGCTTCTGACATAAGGTTCATCATCCACCATAAGACCCAAAGGATTGGTCATGAAAAGCTGGGAAGCGGTTTCTTCAGATGCTCCAAAAACTTCGGCATAAGCTTCTGCGGCTGGTTTACCGTCAAAATCAATCACAGTTCTGTTTTTTTCATCCACAGAAGTAGCAGTTAAGATTTTTCCAGTTTCCCGAAAGCTTTGAGTTTTAATAATATCAAACCCTGCTGCGGGTTTTAAAAGAATCAGGATTGCGGCATTGGTATAAGCTTTTCCTACTCCATACACATAGGTATTTTCAAATTTAAGATCATCCCCCGCAGAACCTCCGATAAAAAGGACATTAGAAAGCATTCCGATTTCTTCCATCATCTTTTCTTCGCTTTTTGAAAGTCCATCGGCTAAGACGATTCCAACATATTTTTTTAAATCCATCTCAGAAAATTTTTTTCCAAAGTGTTTTTCAAAAATATCTCCCGCCTGCTGATAATTTTTTGAAGTAGTTTTTGGAAGATTGGTGATAACCACGGCTTTAAAATCTTCAATGACATTTTCGGTAAATGCCATTGCTACAAGAGAGTTTTTAAGCATTTTCCCGCTGATAAGTTCACCTGCAGTTGTGCAACCGAAAGTCGGTGTTTTAGGAAAAGCGTTTTGAATTTCATCGGATATAAAATAAGGGTTGATATGACTGGAAGCAAAAAATAAAATAAGTTTTGGAATCACGGATCCAAATTGTTCTTTAATTTCTTTGACACATTCTTCATAGGAAGTTTTTTCTGAATAGGCTGTTATTACATTCATTGTTTTACCTCTGTTTTTTATTTAATCGACAATCCAAAATCTTTTGCAGCCTGAAGCAGCTTAGTAATTATCATTGGATCGTCTTGTGATTGAATATCATATTTATGTGGGTTTATTCCCATCATAATTAATTTTGCCCGTGTCAGCCTTGCAATTGTTTCATCGCCCATGGACTTTTCTTTAATAATCAAATCAATGGTTTGTTTGATTTTCCCTGCCATACATCTATCCTCGTTTTTTTTATAAATACAAATATAGTTAAAAAAGTTATCGTATCAAATTATTTCAGTTTAAACCAATTCACTTTTAAAAAGTTCTTCTTCTTGAATGGGTTTTAAAAACTTTTCAGCTTCCTTTCTAGCAATTTCATCACATTTTTCATTTTCCGGGTGTCCGTTATGTCCTTTCAGCCAGTGATAGTTAATCTGAAACAAATGGTCAAGATTAGAAAGGATTTCCCATAAATCCCGGTTTAAAACAGGCTTTCCCTGTGAGTTGATCCATCCGTTTTTTTTCCACTTTTTAACCCACTCGCTGATGCCTTTTTTTACATATTGACTGTCTGTATAAAGTTGAATCGGCTGAGCAATATTTTTTTGTTGAAGGTATTCAAGAGCTTGAATCACCGCTTTTATTTCCATACGGTTGTTTGTAGTTTGTTTTTCTCCTCCGGAAAGCAGGATTTCTTGATTGGAAAAGCCATTAATCACTACGCCCCAGCCCCCAGGACCAGGGTTTCCAAGGCACGCTCCGTCAGTATAAACAGTGATTTCTTCTGCGTCGGGTATTTCTTTTTCAACAAAAAGTTTTTTTTTGGATAAAGTTTCTTTTTCTTTTTGAATGATTAAAACAACGGCACTGCATCCAAACCCTTCTTCTCTTCCGATAAAGCCCATTTTTTCAGTAGTCGTTGCTTTTAATCCAATTTTATTTTTAGGAATATTGAGGATAAAAGAAAGGCTTTCCTTTATTTTATCACGAAAAGAAGCAATTTTGGGTTTTTCTGATAAAAAAGTGATATCGATATTGTTAATTTCAAACTGGTTTTTTTTAAGCATATCTAAAACTTTTTCCATCAATTGAATACTTGAAATATTTTCATATTGAGAATCGTTGTCCGGAAAAAGACATCCGATGTCGTCCAAGCCCATGGCTCCTAAAAAAGCATCCATAAGGGCATGAAGAATAATATCTCCGTCGGAATGAGCGATTATTTTTTTTTCAAAAGGAATGAAGATTCCCCCTAAAACCAAATCCCTTCCTTCTTTGCCGAATCTATGAAAATCGATTCCTTGTCCAATTCTTAGCATGTTTTCCCTTTTTTAAAGATTTTAGTAATCAAATTTTTAAATTTATTTTGTTTTGAAAAAAAAGTTTTTTCTTCAGCAGATAAAATTGAATTTAAAAATTGTTCGAGATAGAGATTAAATTCTTCGGGCTTTTCAAGTTGAGGGACATGTCCGCAGTTTTGAATTAATTTCAAAGAGGAACCAGGAATAGCCTCTAAAAATTTTTCAGAATAAAAAGAAGGGATAAGACGGTCATTTTTTCCCCAGATAATCATAACAGGAACCTGGATTTCGCTTAACAGATCTTTAAGACCTGCATTCATCATAGCTTTGGTAGATTGGTTGAGCGCATAACAGTATCCGTGATAGTGTTCTTCTTTTGACATTTCTTTCTGTTCTTCAATAAAGGTTTGAGCGTTAGGATGTTTAGGATTATTAAATATATTGAAAGAAAAAATATCAATCATATATTTTAAAATCTGTGCAATATTATTTTTTTCAAAGGTAAAATGGATTAAGACTTCCTGAAAAAGATTCATTTCATTCAGTCCTGAGCTGTCAACCAGAATAAGAGCTTTCAGCCGAGATTTGTATTTTGCCGCAAAATAAGAACTGATTTGACCTCCCATAGAATTGCCAACTAAAATAGGGGGACATTTTAATTTTAAAAAATGGAGAAACTCTTTGACTATTTTTGCATAATGACTAATCGTATATTCAAAATCTTCATGTTTCGAGCTTTTACCATAACCAGGAAGGTCAATTCCAATTACCTGAAAGCCTTTTTTTAAAAAATAAAGATAGGACTCATTCCAGTTATTGAGACTTCCTCCCAGTCCGTGAATAAAAAGAAGCGGATATCCTTCCCCCTCAATATAGTAATAGATTTCGGTATTTTCTTCCGTCTGAAAACGGCCTGTCATTTTCCCGCCCTCTTTTTAAAATTCTTGAATATAAAATTAACAAAGATTTTTCAGATTAATAATTTATTTGATTTTTTTTTAAAGTTCATCCACTTCTTCATAAATTTCTTTGATTTTTTCATTTAATATATTTTTTCTCTCTTGGAGAAGGAGCTGTTTTAAATGAACGGTGCGATTGAGTTTATCTTCGACTTCTTGAAATAAGAAAGCAATAATCTCGTATATTTTTTCGTCAATAGAGTTTTCGATATCCTGATATAAATTTCGACTCAGCAATAGAAAATGAATTTTTTCACGAACTAAATCAATATCAATAAAATAATTTCCTTTTTCTGTCCTGAAATGATTTTTTTTCTGATTCAGGGAGACATTAAATAGTTTTTTATAGTTTTCCTGAAAACGACTGATCTCATATTTCTTTAAAAAAACAGTATATTCAATTGTATAAAGCTTGTTATTAAAAAATTTCAGTTTTAAATTTTTGAGTTTAGAATTGATTCTGCTGGGGTTTTTGACCTCAAGACTAAAAATATCTTTAAAAACAGTATAATACACACCATCTTCATAATAGAAATCATAGCTTTTTTTTTGAAGAGTAATGTTTTTAAAATCAATAAAGAAAACTTGATCTAAATAAATTCTTTGATTTTTCTCATCCATATTCCAATGATAGTCATTTGCTACTGGCTTTAAATATTCAAATAAAGGAAGATCCATTTTAAAATCTTTTTTTACTTCTGAAAATTCAGTCTGGTATTTCAAAAGAATTTTTTTAACATCCTCAATATCTTGAGTTAAGTAAAAATCTTTAAAATAAGGTTCTAATTCTTGTTTTTCTGCAAAAAGATTAATTGTCGAGGTAAAGAGCAAAATCATAAAGAGCAAACGCATCCTGGGTCCCCATATAAAAATCTTCAAATTCCAGCCTGACGGAAACAGCTTTAACCGGTTTTAAAAAAACCAGCATTTTCTCTTCAATAGTATCGGGCAGTTCTAAAGAATAGTTAATATAGTTATAATTTGCTTTTGATGTTCCAAGGCTGCCGTCATAATCTGCTGAAAAAGAAATTTTAATCTTTTTTGCCCTGTGATATTGATAATAGTTGTTTTTTTGATCTAAGTTTCCTGTGTTAAAATAAATGCCAATAATTTTTGAAGCGTTTTTCAAATCCTTGCCGTAAGAATCTTTGATAAAAAATTCAAACTCTGTACCCCAATAGTCTTCCGTAATCCAGCAGCTGGAAGGGTCCATATCAAAAAGATAATCAGTCATCGTTTGATTGACACTGTTTTTTATTCCATATTTTTCTTTCATCCAGTTCCGGTAGGGTCTTTTTTCTTCTTTTTGCACTTCTTCATCACTCATTTTAGAAATTTTGTTCATTAAAAAAACAAGGTTATAATTTTTTTTTGCGTCTTTAAAAGAATTTTTAAAGCTTTCAAGTTCATAAAAACTTAAAAAACGATGAGGAAGGTCAAAGCTGTTTTTTGTTTTTCTAAAATAATAAGGCTTATGATAAAATTTATTGAAAATCATTTTAAGTGAATCGTTCTTGAGTTCAAACCAAAGAACAAAGTCTTTAAGACCTTCATATTTAACTCTGTATTCTTGTTTTTGACCTATTTTTTTTATGACGCAGCTGACCCTGATTTTGTTTTCTTCCGGGTTTTCATATTCTTTAATCTCAGCTTCAAAAACAAGCTTTTTTTTCTCAGTTAATTTTAATTCCTTTTTTTCAAGATTAATATAAAGTTCTATATCATCTCCCGATAAATACCAAAATTCATTTAAAATCAGTTTTTTACAACTGATAACTCCGTTTAATAAAAAAATCAGAACAAAGACTTTAAAAACCTGTTTCATTCTTTTCAACCTCAATATTGTCATAAATTTGTTTTAATCTTAGAATCATTTCATGACTCAATTCTTTTTTTCTTCTTTTTAAAATTTTTTTTGTATTTTCTAAAAAATCGTTCCAAACATATTTTTTAAAATCAATCCCATTGCCCCAGCTGAAAGATGGCACAAATTTTGGAAAAAGCCCCTGGTTTGAAAAAAGATTACAGCCTGTGCCGAAAATGCTGCCGCTGTTCATAAGAGACCCAATTCCGAATTTAGAATGGTCACCTGAAAAAATACCTATTTTAATTTCTCCTGAATCAATCCATTCTCCGTTTAAAAAGACTTGAATGTTGGAATAATTATTTTTAAGATCGCTGTTGGTGGACATTGCTCCAAAATTGACAAAGCTTCCTATCAGGCTGTGTCCTATAAAACCGTCATGGTGTTTGTTGACATATTCAAGAAAAATAGAGTCAGCCACTTCCCCGGATATTTTACAGCCTTCAAAAAAACTGTTATTGGGGCGTATTTTCGCCGCATCAATCAAAACTTTTTTCCCAATATAGCAAGGTCCCTGAATCAAAGATGGAGGGATAATTTCGGCGTCGCTGTCAATAAAAATCTCTCCCTCGCGGGTATCAAAAACGGATCCCGGCCATACTTTTGCCTGAGGGTGAATGGCTATTTTATTTTTATCCCCAATAACAATATTTTGAGAAAAATTGTGATCACTTTGTTTTTGATTTTTTAAATCTTTTAATAAAAACTGATTTTGATATCGGATATAATCAAAAATATATTTTAAATAAATTCCTTGAATTTGTTTGTTTTTCTTTTTAAGAAGAATCTTTGCTAATTGGTTTTTGTCTGTAAAATCTCTTTGAGAAAGTCCTTCCTCAAAAAAAACAACAGGCACATCTCCTATAAACCAAGCTTCTTCTTTCTCAGGAAGAAGATTTGTTTCCCAAATATAAGATCCGTTTAAAAACCAGCCGGATTGAGGTTCGGTATGAAAACGCGAGACAAAAGACACCGGATGAGAAAATAAAAGCTCTACGCGTTCTAAAATAGAAAATCGTCCAATCGGGATTTCCCAAACTGGACGAGTCAGGCTTAAAGGGTTTTTAAAAGAATGAAAAAAATCCTCAAATAAAACAATTGAGCTTACTTTTCAAGCTCCTTCAGTTTTTCTTCTATTGTTAGGGCAAAGTTGTTTTTTTGTTCTTTGAGATACTGATAAGATCTTTTATAATATTCTTTTGCTTTTTCAAATTCTTCTTTAGTCTGATAAATTTGACCCATAAAAAATTCTGAAAAAGACTGCCGAAGCTGATCTTGGGTTTCTTTAAAAATGTCGATCGAATTTTGAACCAGATTAATCGCTTTATCGTAATTGTTCTGATTCATTGCTTCAATGCCAATAAAAAGAGCATTAAAAGCTTTTTCTTTCTTCTCAATTAAATCTTTGTTGTCTGTATTGTAAATCACAGCTTTGAGATAATTAAACATATCATTTTTATACACATTTGAAACCATGCTTTCAACTTTTGAAAGCCAATCCATATTACTGCTCATAAGTACTCCCCTTTAGTTATTAAATCAGAATTTCTAAAATATAATATCAATAAAATTTAATTTGAAACAAAAGTTTAACTTTTTTAAAATATTTTTTACTTTCTAAAGAAACAGGCGTTAATTCTTGCTTAAGCTTTTAAATTTCATTATTATTTATTAAAAATATTTTTTGGATAAAAAATGATTGCGATCAAACAAGAATACCTTCCTCATTACACTTACAACGATTACCTTTTATGGGAAGGAAAATGGGAACTCATTTACGGAGTGCCCTATGCTATGAGTCCTGCGCCAAATAAAAAACACCAGTGGGTACAGAAAAAAATACTTTTTGAACTGGAAGAAAGGTTGAAAAAATGTCGTTTATGCAGTGTTTTTCTTCCGATTGACTGGAAAATTGATGAAGAAACAGTGGTTCAGCCCGATCTTCTTGTTGTCTGCGGAGAGAAAAAAGAAGGACAGTATCTTGAAAAAACACCTGCAATTATCTTTGAAATCCTCTCTCCCTCTACAGCTTTCAAAGACCGGAACCTCAAGTTTGAACTTTATCAGGCGGCAGGAGTCAAGTATTACTGTTTGGTCGATCCCGAAAAGGAAAAAGTAGAAATTTACCAGTTATCAGAAAAACAGTATCAAAATAAGTTTGAAACACAAAATGAAGATTTTTGGTTTGAGATAGAAAATTGTTCAGTTCTATTCGAGTTTAAAACTATTTGGGAGTTGTAATGAATGCGATCAAACAAGAATATTTACCCCATTATACTTATGATGACTACCTTCTATGGGAGGGAAAATGGGAGCTTGTTTTCGGGGTTCCTTATGCGATGAGCCCTTCGCCTTCAAGAAAACATCAGGTCGTCAGCGGTAAAATTTATCAACTCTTTTCTCAGAAATTGATTTTATGTCCAAAATGCCAAACTCTCTTTGCCTTTGACTGGAAAATCGATGAAGATACAATAGTTTGCCCTGATAATCTAATTGTTTGCGGAAAAGAAATCGGTGAAAAATTTCTGATCAAAACCCCAGCGCTTATTTTTGAAATTCTCTCCCCTTCGACCGCTTTTAAAGACCGGAATTTGAAGTTTGAGCTTTATCAGGCGGCGGGAGTCAAGTATTACTGCATCGTTGATCCTGAAAAGGAAAAAATTGAAGTTTATGAATGGATCAATCAAAAGTATGAAAAGAAATTGGAAACCAGAAACGGCAGTTTTGATTTTACTATTGAAAGCTGTCTTGTATCGTTTCAATTTCAAGCAATCTGGGAGTCGTAATGAATGCGATCAAACAAGAATATCTGCCTCACTATACTTACAATGATTATCTTTTATGGGAGGGGAAGTGGGAGCTTATTTTCGGGGTGCCCTATGCTATGAGTCCTGCGCCTGTTATCCGTCATCAGATTATTTCTCAAAATATTGTTTTTCAATTTAAAAACTTATTGCAGCAATGTCAAAAATGCAAAGTGCTGAGCGCTGTTGATTGGAAAATGGATGAGGAAACAGTAGTTTGCCCTGATAATCTAATTGTTTGCGGAAAAGAAATCGGTGAAAAATTTCTGATCAAAACCCCAGCGCTTATTTTTAAAATTCTCTCCCCTTCGACCGCTTTTAAAGACCGGAATTTGAAGTTTGAGCTTTATCAGGCGGCGGGAGTCAAGTATTACGGTCTCGTTGATCCTGATAAGGAGAAAGTGGAAGTTTATGAATGGATCAATCAACAGTATCAAAAAGTTTTGGAGACCAAAACCGGTATTTTTCAGTTTAAGATAGAATCATGTCAAATTGATTTTAATTTTGAATCCCTCTGGCATTAAGTCTATGGATTTTTCAATTTCTCAAATGCCTCTACATAGCCTCTTGCCATATTTTCAAGCGTAAAGTTTTGAACCAAACGATTTCCATGCAATACTAAATCTTTTTGAACTTCTTCATTTTGTAAGATAGAAAGCATTTTTTCCGCAATGTCTTCATGTCTTTCAGGATCGCAAAAGACAACCGCATCTTTAAAATATTCAGGAATTGCTCCTCTCGGAGAAGTTAAAACCGGAGATCCTGCCGCCATTGCTTCCAAAATAATCAATCCAAACCCTTCATGAAAAGAGGGTGCTGTAAAAAGTTTAGCTTCCTGATAAAGTCGAATTAAATCATGATTTTGAATATATCCTTTGAAATCAATTCTCTGGTGGATGGGCAGAGGGAGTGTTTTCATAAACTCAA
>MIAO01000002.1 GCA_001829155.1 Spirochaetes bacterium GWB1_36_13
ATTATTATTGAAATTAACTCGGACAGCGATAGGTTAGAAAAACTTGCAAATAAAATAACCCAAAAAATACTGCCACAGAAAAAAATCCCTCCCTAATATTTCTTTTTTCAATTCTTAATAAAAATTTAAAAAACTTCTGAAAACTTTGAAAAGTAAGCAGTCAAGGAAAATCAATCTTTTTTTTATAAAAGTAAAAATGAAAAAAGATTTTTTTTATTAACTCAATAATTATTAAATTTAAAGCGCTTTTTTATTTTTTTTCTTTTGGAGCAAAACATGGAGAAGATCATTTTCAAAGCAATGGGAATTGAAAACCTGTTTGATTATTTTAATGATTCAGATGAATCAATTGAGCACATTTTTAACAAAGTCAGTGAGAAGATTAAAAAATCAAAATGGCTTTCTTATGAGATGGATGAGTTTGAAGGAACTTATATGGTTGGAGTAGCTATTGATAAAATCGGTCAGTTTTGCGAGAATGAGAAAGAACTGAAAAGTAAAATCGCTAAAGAAATTAATGAAACCTGTAAACCTGAAAAACTGATTCTTCCTGAAAATATTTCCATGATTGATTACGAGGAAGACGAAGATTTTGATATTGCTTTTAAAGCGGCGGGTATTCCTGATTTATTTGCTTATTTTGATGAGTCGGATCAGAGCATGGAGTATATTTTTACTGAAGTCACCGACTGGATTGAAGAATGCGATTGTCTTGATTTTGAAGCTAATACTTCAGCTGGAAGTTATATGGTGGGTTATCCTATGGATAAAATTACTTCTTTGCCGGATGATCTGGAAGAGGCGAAAAAAATAATCGCTAAAACCATTAATTCTATTTGTAAACCCCAAAAACAAATCAAGCCTTCTGATATTGTCCTTCTTGAATTTGAAAACGGGCATTTAAAAGTTTCTCCTTTTAAAAAATAAAAACTTGGAGAACTTGTGTCTGAAAATGAACTGGATCAATGGCTTTTCAATCATCAGAACGAAGAGCTTTATTATAAAGAAGATGATTTTTTGGAAGAGAAAAAAAACTCTGCCCCCAAAAAAAAGAATGAAATCCCTGAAATCGACCTTCACGGACTGACTGTCCCTAAAGCAATTGCCAGAATGAGCCTGTTTATTCAAAACCAGCCGAATACAGTGAATAAAGTCAGAATTATTCATGGGAAAGGGATTCATTCTGAAGAAAAAGAAAGCGTTTTAAGAAAAGAAGTGTGGCATTGGCTGAAAAAAGAAAAAAACAGAAAAAACCGTATCAAGGATTTTAGTTATTCCAAGCCTTCAGAAGGCGGAGAAGGAGCCACTCTCGTATGGCTTTCGTAGTCAAAATATTGGATCAGGTTTTATTGGAAGGTTTAGAAGATGCGGTTAAAACGATTCTTTCTATAACGGGGGTTAAAACCAATTTATTTCTTTCGGGAAATCCCGGAGCGGGAAAAACTACTTTTGTCAGAGCTCTGGTAAAATTTTTGGGAAGCCGTGATTTGGCGTTAAGTCCCTCCTTCAGCCTGATGAATCTTTATTCTTTTCCAGAAGGAACCATTTACCATCTGGATCTTTACCGTCTGGATGATATTGAGGAAGCTTTTGATCTGGATATAGAGGAGATTTTATATTCCCATGAAACCAAATTGATTGAGTGGGCAGACAAGTTTCCCTCTCTTATGAAAAACGGATACCAGATTGTTTTTGAAATCAATCAGGATTTTTCCAGAAAAATAACTTTATTAAAGGTATAAAAATTGATTTTAGCGCTTTCCTCATCAACCGATTTTTTTTCCATCGCTCTTTTTACGAAAGAAAAAGAATTCGTCAGTGAATTAGGTTTTTTTGATCGTAAAATTCAGAAGACAGCACTTCCCGCCATTCATTCTTTTCTTTCAGAAAACAACCTTTCTTTAAAAGATTTGACAGCTTTGGCGGTAGATACTGGACCTGGAGCTCTTACAGGGCTTCGGATCGGGATTGCGACAGTAAAAACCATGGCGTATGCTTTCAATCTTCCCGTTTATGAGGCGTCTTCCCTGGAACTGATGCGCTGGAATTTCAGCGAAAATCAGGGCGTGATGGCTGGTCTGGATGGAAAGCAGGGAAGGGTCTTTGCTCAAATCTTTTATGAAAACAATGAAAAATCAGTTATTTTTGATATTCGGATGGAAAAACTTTTGGAAATGATTGAGAAAGAAAAGATTTCTCATTATATAAAAATCGGCAATGGATTTGGTGAAACCGATGAAGCGCATTATCCGAAAGCTTCCAATTTTATCAAAGTCTTTGGAAGTCCTAAAAATTTTTCGCAGATTCATCCGAATTATTGCAGAAAATCACAAGCAGAAGAGAATAAAAAATGAAAATCCTCGGCATAGAAACATCCTGTGATGAAACCTCTGCTTCTGTTGTGGAAGACGGAAAAAAAGTTTTATCCAATATTATTTATTCGCAGATCCCTTTTCATCAACAATTTGACGGGGTGGTTCCTGAAATTGCTTCCAGAAAGCATTTGGAGTGGATTTTACCTGTGATTGAGAAAGCTTTATTGGAAGCAAAAACAAAATGGGAAAATATCGATGCCATCGCTGTGACCCAAGAGCCTGGATTGATGGGCTCATTGCTGGTCGGGCTTACGGTAGCGAAAACCCTTTCTTTTTCCTTTCAAAAACCTTTGATCCCTGTCAATCACATGATGGGGCATGTGTATGCCGCCAATCTTTCGCATGAAGTGGAATTTCCTTTTATTGGACTGATTGTCAGCGGAGGACACACTCTTTTAACGGTCTGGAATGACTGGACAGGCTATGAAATCAAGGGAACCACCATCGATGATGCGGTCGGGGAAGCGTATGACAAAACTGCAAAGATTATGGGGCTGGGTTACCCTGGAGGACCTCTCATTGATAAACTTTTTGAAAAAGGCGATCCTCTTTCTGTTGATCTTCCTTTAGTGCTTTTAAATCAAGACAAAGACCGCTACAATTTCAGCTACAGCGGGTTGAAAACTGCGGTTGTCTATTATATTCAAAGAAATCCGGATTTTAACAGGGAAAACCTTGCGGCGTCCTTTCAGAAAAAAGCAATCGATGTCTTATTGAGAAAAACCCAGATTCTTTCGAAAGACACTGGGATCAGAAAAGTTGTTATTGCCGGGGGAGTTGCTGCGAATAGTTATCTCAGAAAAGTATTTTTGGAATCAGGACTCAAGGTATATCTTCCTTCTTTTTCTTTATGCACTGATAATGCAGCGATGATCGCCGGGCTTGCCTATCATCAAAAAGAAATTTCAAATGAAGATTTTTATACTTTGGATGCAAGAGACAAAATTCTTTCCTATAAAATGAAAAAAGAGTTCCGAAAATAAATTATCCCTCCATCCATTAAGGAGAAAAATGTGCAGGATTTTGTACTTCTCGTATTAGACACCGGAAAAACAGTCATTCATATGGCTTTTTACATTCTTCTTCCCATCATGGTGATTATGATGGCTTTGATGAGATTTCTGGAAAGAAACAAGGTTCTTTTTTACAGTGCCCGCTTGCTTTCTCCTCTTCTTTTCTGGTTTGGACTTCCCGGAATCGGCGCTTTTGCCATGTTTCAAATTACGCTGATCAGTTTTGCCGCCCCTCTTTCCACGCTCAGCATGATTGACAAAGATGAGCAGATAGAAAAGAAAAGAATTGCAGCGACCCTTTCCATGATTTTTACTATGTCTCAGGCCAATTCCATTTTCCCCCTGATTCCGGCAGGACTAAATCTCTGGGTAACTCTTGCCACCTCTGTCGGAGGAGGTTTGATTGCAGCATCTGCAACCTATTATTTTTTTACCCGTAAAGAAAAACACAATCCTTCGGATCAGATTGCCAATGAAAAACCGTATCATGAAGAAAAAAAGCCGGGCAATATCGAAGCTCTTCTCAAAGGCGGACAAGAGGGGGTCGAACTTTCCCTCCGTTCTATTCCCATGTGGATGATTGCTCTTCTGGCGGTTAATTTTCTTAAAATGATAAAAGTTGTAGATCTTCTGGAAAAACTCTTAAACCCTCTTTTTCATTTTTTCAAACTTCCGGGAGTTGTGATTCTTCCCCTTCTGACCAAATTTTTTGCGGGCGGAACAGCCATGATGGCAGTTACTCTGGAAATGATTGAAAAAGGAGCTATGACAGCGGTTCATTTGAATAAAATCGCCGGATTTATGATTCACCCCTTTGACATTGTCGGTCTTGCTTTTTATGCCTCAGCAGGAAAAAGAACGGCTTTTTGTATGAAACCGGCTGTCAAGGGAGCTTTGATCGGTATTCTTTTTCGGGGAATAGCGCATTTTCTGATTTTTTAAATTCAAGATACGGATTTGACCCCGTATCTTTTTTATTTCTAATCAATATTGAAGCAGTGAAAAAACAGGAATATTGAGTTTTTCTCTTCCTTTTAAAAATCCAAGCTCCACAAGATAGGAAGCTCCAATAATTTCAATATTTTTAAAATTTCCTAAAAGCTCAACCACTGCTTTGGTGGTTCCGCCTGTTGCCAGAAGGTCGTCCACAATCAGAACCTTTTCACCGCTTTCTACAGCATCCTGATGGATTTCAATCCTGTCTTTTCCGTATTCCAGTTCATACTCAGCAGAATAGGTTTTCCATGGGAGTTTGTTTTTTTTTCGAACCGGCACAAACCCGGCATTTTTTGCGTAAGCCAGCTGAGAACCAAAGATAAATCCTCTTGCCTCGATCCCGATCACTTTGTCTATTTTCATTCCTTCAAGCTGTTTGAGCATTTCATCCAGAGCTTTCCTGAAAGCTTCTTTGTCTTTCAGTAAGGTGGTTAAATCTTTAAATACAACCCCTTTTACAGGATAATCGGGAAGATCCCGGATCATTTTTTTTAAGTCCATCTTTTTCTCCTTGTTTATATTCCAACTCGTTAAAATTTAATCTAATTCGAAACTTTTATTAAACTAATTTTTCAGCAATTTTAAAGTCTTCCGGATAAGTGATTTTAAGATTATAGCGCCCTGTTTCAATCAATTTCACTTTATATCCCTGTTTCATAAAAAGGCTGGTCTCGTCATAAAGCAGGTTTGTTTCTTGCGAGAGAAGCTTAAAAAGTGTTTTGAGGTGAAATCCTTGAGGAGTCGTGACAGCCCAAAGCGATTTCCGGTCCACATCTTTTTCTATCAATCCTTCATCCGAAACTATTTTCAGAGCATCGCTGATTTTATAGCCGGGAGCAGCGGCAGGGTAGTCTTTGAGGGCTGAAAGAATATCCTGAATCATGTTTTCATCGGCAAAGGGACGGGCTGAATCATGAATCAGAACCATATCATTACTTTGAATAGAAAATTGATTTTCTATAAAACGAAGCGCATTCAGGATAGAATTCTGTCTTTCTTTCCCCCCGGCAACAAGGTCAATAGAAATATTATCATTGATTTTTCTGATTTCCGATTCAAAAAACGATTCTTCTCCCTGAGGAAAGACACAAATAATCTGATCAAATATTTTTGAATGGACAAAGCTATTCACAGAATGGATAAAAACAGGTTTTTGGTTTAATAAAAGCTTTTGTTTCATCCCGCCGAAGCGTTTACCCTGTCCTGCACAAAGAATAACTGCATATATCATAATAAAATAATCCTAAAAAAGTGATTCGGTATAATCTTTTTCCACCTTTTTTTCAATAACAGGCGTTTTTATTTCCGTCACTTTCTGATAGACTAGGCGGGTCAGCTCGATATCATATTTAGCGTCATGGAGAAGGTCTTTATTGATTTGAATTCCCAGAGCTTCGGCTACGCTTTGAAGCTTGAAATTCTGCATCGAGGCTCTGACCGATTTGAGTTTTTCAGCTGCCAGATACATGACATCAATCTGGGGGAAAAAAAAGTAACTGGAAAAGTATTTATGGTTGTTTTTTAAGAAAAAATTACTGAGAAAATCCCAGTCAAAACGGGCATTGTAGGCAATGAAAAAAAACTTGTCTGATTTATCATAGGGGTTGACATACTGATTGAAAAGGGCGATCAGTTTCTCAAAAACCAGATCGGGAGACTCAAATTTTTCAAGGTCTTCTCTCGTAATGCCGTTGACCTTCAAAGCCTCATCCTCAATTTTATCCCCTAAAAAAGGCTTTACTCTGAAATCAAATTCTTTCACCATTTGACTGTCAATTTCAATCATACCTGAAATTTGAATCAGTCCATTGTCTTTCGGATTGATCCCTGTCGTTTCCGTATCAATATACACTTGTTTCAAACTTGTTTGCTCCGTTTTATAATAATGATTTAATGTTAGATTTGATATTATTTATTTTTTTATTAAAGAAACAGTATAAATAATAAGAACAAAAATAATTACAAGAAAAGCATTTATTAAATTTGCGGGATGAAATATTTGTTCTTCAGCCGCTATTCCAAAATATTTTAATAAATACCATATAGCTAAATTTAAAATACTTAATAAAAATGTACTGTTAGCAATTATGCGTAG
>MIAO01000003.1 GCA_001829155.1 Spirochaetes bacterium GWB1_36_13
CAAAAAGCTCGTCAAACTGGTTTTTGCGGTTTAAGTCGTAATAGTGTTCGAGCATAGAGAGAAACAAAGACTTCCCAAACCGCCGGGGGCGGAGGAAAAACAAAAACTTTCCCCCCAATTTTTCTATTTCTTCGATATAGTTTGTTTTATCCACATAATAATAATGATTGTTTTCTTTTACTGCTTCAAAATTGGCGATGCCGTAGGGTATTTTTTTCATTGCGTCCTCGTATCAAGAAATTCATTCACTACATTAACAATAACGAATGTAATTATTTTTAAAACTCCCCTATAAAGAATTAATTAATTGCGCTATTTCCTCAATCTTCAGAATCTTATCAATCCCGCCGATCTCAGCCGCAACTCTCGGCATTCCGAAAACAACACAATCTTCCGGAGATTGTGCGATGGTCAGATTTCCCTTATTATGAAGTTTTTTGATGGAATGGGCGCCATCTTTTCCCATTCCCGTCATAATAATTCCTGTAACAGGAATATCCAGATGATATGCAGACTCAAAAAGAACTTCAACCGAAGGCTTGTGCCCGTTTACAGGGTGAGTTTCTAAAAGTTCTACCTGATAATGAAACTGTTTTCTCACAAATGAAAGGTGTTTATCTCCCGGAGCAATATAAACCCATCCCGCCTTGATTATTTCTCCCTGTTCTGCTTCTTTGACCGAGAGAGAGGATATTTTATCCAGGCTTTTTGAAAATTCTTTGGTAAATCCGGGCGGCATATGCTGAACAATAAGAATAGGGTATTTTTTATTTTTCACTTCGGAAAAAAGCTGTCTGAGAGCGGCCGGTCCTCCAGTTGAAATACCGATTAAAATCATTTCAATATGGCTGATTTTCTTTTCTTTCGTCAGATGAGTAATATCTGGAGTCATATAACTTTCTACTGTCTGCTGTTTCACCTCTTGAACAGCATTTTTTTTATCTTCTTCCAGTTTTTCCTGAATAATTTTTTCAATTTCTTTTTGATAATACTGGCTATTTAAAGGAGTTCTATTTTTCTGCCCGCCGTATTTTTTAATCGAAGCCAGTATTTCTTCTTCTTTTTTATCAATATCCATAGAAATTGAACCGGATGGTTTAATGATAAAATCCTTTGCTCCCAGTTCGATCGCTTCCATGGTTACCTGAGGTCTCTTAGCGCCTAAAGAACTCAATACAATCACAGGAATATCGATTTTAAGGTCTCTTTTCATTTTTAAAAATTCAAGTCCGTTCATTTCCGGCATTTCAATATCAAGAAGAATAACATCAATTTCGTTTTTTTTAATTTTTTTAAGGGCAAAAAGTCCGTTCATTGCTGTATCTACTATTTCAATTTCAGGATCTTTTGTTAAAATATTTGAAATAAGCTTCCTCATTAAAGCTGAATCATCAACGATAAGGACTTTTATTTTTTGATTCATTTCTATTCCTTAATTAATCTTCTTTTTTACTGTAAATAAAAGTACCTTCTACCTTTAAAGGTTTAAAAAAAGTCTGCATTCCGAATAAACTTTCAGAATGCCCTAAAAAAAGATGACCCGGATTTTTAAGACATTTATAAAAATGATTGACAATTCTTTCCTGTTCCTGTTTATCAAAATAAATAATCACATTTCTGCAGAAAATAATATCAAAATCTCTTTCCCCGTTATCATGTTTTAAATTATGATAATCAAAACGGATATTGTTTTTTACTTCATCTTTGATCCGATAACCTTCTTTCTCCTCAATAAAAAATTTTTTTAGATATTCTTCAGGAACCCCTTCAATTCTTTCTTTCGGGTAATATCCCGCTTTTGCTTTCATGAGAGATTTTAAACTGATATCAGAAGATAAAATAGAAATTTTCCAGCTGACCGGGTCAATTAAATTGAGAATTTCACACGCGATTGAATAAGGTTCTTCACCAGTAGAACAGCCTGCGCTCCATATTTTTAAAGTTTTTTTTCCGGTCTGTCTGTTTCTTTCAATGACTTCAGGAAGTATATTTTTTCTAAATGCATAAAACTGTTTCTCATTTCTAAAAAATTTTGTCAGATTAGTTGTAACACTGTCTAAAAGAGTTTCCAGTTCTTTTTTATCGCTTATTACATTATGATAATATTCTTCCGCTGTTTGAATTTCTTTTTGTCTCATTCTTTCTTTGAGGCGGCTTTCTAAAATGGAACGATTCATAGAATCAAAAAAAATTCCGCTCTCTTTGTGTATTAGATCTTTAAATCTAATAAAATCATTTTCAGACAGTTCAGCCATGAATCTTCCTTTATATTTTAAGATAATTATTTCATAATTTTATAAATATAATAAATTATTTTATCAATAATTTGTATTTTCAATAATTATCTTTAAAAGAAATTTAGTTTAATATTCTATAATAAACCAATTTTTTTACAAAATCAAATTTATTAATAATTTTTAAAGAATCCTGAAATTGTTTCTCGGTTGCCTGATGAGTTTTAAATACAACAGGCACCTCTTCTGTATCACTGTCTTTTTGAAAAACAGCTGCAATACTAATTCCATGATCCCCTAAAACAGTTCCGATTTTTGCCAGAATTCCAGGTTTTTCTCCTGTCATAATTCTCATATAAAATTCTGATTGGAGTTCATCGCTTTGTTTAAGTTTTTTATCTTTTGAGATCGAAAAAAAATGGTTGTTATACTCTTTTTTAGAAATAATTTTATTCCCGATATCCACAATATCAGAAACCACAGCGCTGGCAGTAGGATAAGCACCTGCACCTCTTCCGTAATACATGCTTTGACCCAGAAAATCAGCATCCACTAAAATAGAATTAAATTCGTTTTTTACGCTGGAAAGAGGATTTTTTTCCGATACCATCATAGGCTGAACTCTGACTTCTACTTTACCGGACTCATCAATACTGCTGGACGCAATTAATTTCACAATATAATTAAATTCTTTAGCATATTGAATATCAGTTAATTCAATATTTTCTATCCCTTCGGTAAAAACATCTTCTTTTTTAATATTCTGATTAAACGCAATAGAGGCAAGTACTGCCAATTTACTGGCAGCGTCCCCTCCATTTAAATCCAATGTCGGATCTGCTTCTGCAAAACCAAGCTCCTGAGCTTTTTTTAAAGCAATCTGAAAATCAAGCTTTTCATCTGACATTTTTGTGAGAATATAATTTGTGGTGCCGTTTATAATTCCTTTAATACTTTGAATTTTATTTCCAATCAGCAGTGTTCTTATTGTTTGTATAATAGGAATCCCGCCGGCTACACTTGCTTCAAACCCGATATATTTATTTTGTTCCTGAGCTTTTTCAAACATTTCGTAAAGTCTTTCAGATAGTAGAGCTTTATTTGCGGTAATAAAATGTTTTCCAGATTTCATACATTCATTAAATAAGATATAGGGAAACTGGGTTCCGCCTACCAATTCTATCACTATTTCAATTTCAGGGTCTTTTAAAGCTGTCTGATAATCGTCAGATATTTCTACGCCTTTAATGTTTTTTATTTTTGTTAAATCTTTATCTATAATATATTTTATCTGAAAATCAATCCCTGTTCTTTCTGTAATCAGATTTTTATTTTGATTCAGAAGATCATAAACTCCTCCTCCAATTGTTCCGAATCCAATAAGAGCACATTTTACCTTTTGCATTGTTCAACCCTTTTTCTATTTTATTAATATAAAATTTATATAAAAAATATTCTTATTATTCAGTATTATGGAAACTTTTTGTGAATAACTTATATAAATATTTTATTATCTAGTCTTATTACTGTTGAAAACTCTGTTATAACTGAGAGAGAATTTTAAACAGTTCTTCATAATCATTTCTAATTGATTTATCTTTGGTCATTTTTTCCTTAATTTTGTTATAAGATGCAATGACAGTGGAATGATCCCTTCCGCTAAACTGTTCTCCAATATCGGCAAAAGGAAGGTTTAAAATTTCTTTTGACAGATACATTGCCATTTGTCTTGGAAATGAAATATCTTTGTTTCGTTTATTGGATTTTAAATCACTGAAGCTGATCTGATAATACTCTGAAACTTTTTCCTGAATAATTTTACAGGATAAGTGATTTTTTTTAATTCTTTTAAAAGTTAAAACATCTGAAAGATAATCTTCCAGCATTTCCAGCATAATAGTCTTATTTTCAAAAAGAGTGTAAAGCTTTATTTTTGCGACAGCTGATTCAATATCTCTTACATTAGAGGTAATATGTTCGGATAAAAAATCAATAATTTCCTGATTGATAAATTGATACACCTGATTTTCTTTCAGTTTTTTTTCAATAATCAGTTTTCTGGTTTCTAAGTCCGGCGGTTTTATATCTAAAACCAGACCCCAGTTTAACCGGGTAATGAGTCTTTCCTCAATATTTTTTAATTCTTTCGGCGGTTTATCACAAGTGAAAACAAGATTTTTATGATGATCTCTCAGGTAGTTGAAATTATTAAAAAATTCTTCCTGAGTTCCTTTTTTTCCCTCCAAAAATTGAATGTCATCAATCAAAAGAAAATCCACATCCCTGTATTTTGCCCTGAAACTGTCGTATCTTTTTGCGTTGGCTGATTTAATATAATCGTTTAAATAATTTTCTGCTGTCACATAAATTACTTTCAAATCCGGTCTGTGTTTTAAAATATAGTTTCCAATCGCCTGCATCAGGTGGGTTTTTCCAAGCCCGACACCGCCATAAATAAAAAAAGGATTATAACTGTATTCCTGCCCCGGATTTTGAACGAGAGAAAGAGCAGCCAGATAAGGAAGTTTATTGTTTTTATCGGACCCTACCACAAACCGCTCAAAAGTCAGTCTTGGGTCAATATTGGTTTGGTAATTTTTATTAGATTGAAATTTAACTACTTGGTTGAAATTATCTTCTTTTGGCTTTTCTTTTTCTTGTTCTGAATGAAAGATATTCGCTTGTTCTGAAATGATTAAATTCAACTGGACTTTATCCAGATTGATAAAACGGGAGAAAGTTTCTTCTATCAGGGTTTTAAACTTTGCCAGAATAGTATCTTTGATAAACTGGTTTGAAACAGAAAGCGAGAGTTGTCTTGTTTTTTTTTCAAAAGAAAGAAAGTTAATGTCAATAATCCAGTTTAAATAATCATCGTTATGATTCTTTTCAAAAAATTCAAGAGTTTTTTTCCAGGAAGTTGTTGTTAAATTCATTTTTTTTCCACTTTTTATTTTTATTTTTCCACAGTTATATCACAGAAAAAAATCAAATTAATCTTTGTTTCTTTTGTGAACAAGAGGTTAAATTTTTTATCAACAGATAAAATACCCTTATAAACACTCGAAAAAATAAAGTTTTCCACATTTTTTTTAAATTGTTTTTATCTCAGGTTAAAATTTATAAAAAAAAAGTTTAAAATTATATTCTGTCTGTAATATTTAGTATTTTATATTTTATAGGTTAAATTTAAAAATATAAAAAATGACCTTTAGTCATAAAATGAATAAGAGTCATAAAGAGGGTGTATGAAAAAGAAAAAAAGAGACTTTTTAGGGGTTTATGATTTTTCTCATGAAGAGATTTATAAAATATTTGAAACAACTGAAAAATTAAAAAAACAGGTGAAAAGAAACCGTTTTAAAAAATACCTGAAAAATAAAACTTTAGGGATGATTTTTGAAAAAACATCCACCCGGACCCGTGTTTCTTTTGAAGTGGGAATGAGTCAATTAGGGGGAAACGCTCTTTTTTTAAGTAAAAATGATATTCAGCTGAATAAAGGCGAAACAATTTATGATACTGCGAAAGTTCTCTCCCGCTTTGTTGATGCGATTATGATCCGGACTTTTGCCCATGAAAATGTGGTTAATCTGGCTCAGGCAGCGGATGTGCCTGTGATAAACGGATTATCCGATCTTCTTCATCCCTGTCAGGCAATGGCGGATTTTTTCACTGTTTTTGAAAATAAGCCGGAGCTGAAGCGAAACCCTGATTCTATGAAGCTGACATTTATTGGGGATGGGAATAATGTGGCCAATTCTCTTTTTCTTTTATCCGCTATTATTGGAAATACTTTTTGTATTGCCAATCCGAAAGGCTATGGAATTCCAAAGCAGATTCAGGAAATGGGAGAAGACTTGGCAAAAAAAAGCGGGGCAAAGTTTATTTTTGAGGAAAATCCGATAAAAGCCGCAAAAGATGCCGATGTTTTATATACAGATGTCTGGGTCAGTATGGGGCAGGAAAAAGAGAAAGAAGAAAAGGTGGCGATTTTTAAAGATTATCAGATTAATCAAGATACTTTGAAAGAGGCAAAAACCGATTCCATTGTTTTACACTGCCTTCCCGCCAATAGGGGTATGGAAATCACAGATGAAGTGATGGATGGTCCTCATTCCCGGGTTTTTGACGAAGCTGAAAACCGGATGCATGTTCAAAAAGCGATATTATTAAAACTTTTAAAAAAATAGGATCAGACATGGATGTTGTAATTTTAGCCGCAGGGCTGGGAAGCCGTTTAAAAGGTTTAACAGAAGATAAACCTAAAGCTATGGTGAGTGTTTTAAATAAAACCCTGATTGACTATGCTTTAGAATTTATTGATCTTTCTGTCATCAACCGTGTTTTTATTATTGGCGGTTATAAGAAAGATATTTTAGAAAACCATCTTAAAACAAAAAATAATAAAAAAATATTTTTTATTGAAAATAAAGATTATTCTCTGGGAAGCACGCTCACGATTGAAAAAGCGGTTTCAAAACTGGAAGACAGCTTTCTTTTGATGAATGTGGATCATATATATCCCCGGAAAATGTTTGATAAAATCATGAGATCAGTCAATGATCTTTCATTGACCGCTATGACTGATTCAGACAGAACTCTCGTAGATGACGATATGAAAGTAGAATTAAACCCGGATTTAACCATTAAAAAAATCAGTAAAACTCTGACTGTTTTTCAAAAAGGGTATATTGGAATGACTTTTATCGGGAAAAAAAATCTGGAAATCTATAAAAACGCCTTAAAAACTGTCATTCAAAATACAGAAGGCAAGGCGAATGTGGAAGCTGTTTTGGATTTTCTTTCAAAGGATCATCCGATTGATGTATTGGATTTAAGCGGGTTTGGATGGCATGAAGTAGATAATCAGGAAGACTTGGAAAAGGCGGAAACACAACTTAAATGAAAAAAAAAATTCTTAAATTTTTAAATATTGTTTTCTTGATACTTGGTTTTGCCATTCTTTTTTTTATCGGGCAAAAAATCGGATGGGAAGTGATTCTTGAAAAAAGCATGTCGATTCATATCGGCGGTTTTATTATTATTCTGATCTTGCCTTTAGTCTGGATTTTTCTTCATTCTTTCGGATGGTTTCTTCTTCTGGACGACCGTAAAAAATTCAGGTTTAGAAATTTTTTTGGAGCCCAGATATCTTCTACGGCAGTTTCAGAAATTCTTCCGATGGGTCAGGCAAGCGGGGAGCCTTACCGCATCCTTTATGTCAGAAGAAAGTATTCAGGTGAACACAGCCCTAATATTATTGCTTCGATCATTCTTTACAATACCATACATTCTTTTGCAACCGGACTTTTAATCACTTCCGGTTTTTTCTTAATACTGACTCTTTTAAATGTTGGTTTTTATAAAAAAATTATTGCGATCGGAATGATTGTTTTAGGTTTTGCAGTGCTTTTTTATTTTATTCAGAAACAAAAGAAAGGACTTCTGGCGGCTGTTTTTTCCATAATGGGAAAATTTAAGATTTTTAAAAAATTCGTGGAAAGAAAAAAAGATAAAGCGGATCAGGTAGATACAAGGCTGAAAAAGTTTTATCAAAGTCACAGAAGCACTTTTTACCTTGCCCTGATTATTATTTTTATTGCCAAGATTATGGGAGCGGTTGAATTTTATATTATCATGTATTTTATCAACGAGCCGATCAGTTTTTTAACAGCAGTGATTGTTTTTGCCGGAAATTCAGTGGTTCAGCTTCTTTTCTTTTTTTTCCCGGCTCAGATTGGGGCATCGGAAGGAAGTATTGTTTATTTATTTTCCGTTTTAGGAAAATCGACTGTATCAGGAATTACTCTCGCTCTTTTCAGGCGGATTCGCGTACTTGCCTGGACCCTGGTTGGTTTTATCATAGCTTATTTGTATGGACCTAAAATGAAACTTTTAGATAAAAAGAAAGATGAATAATCAAGACTCTTTTTATATGAATCTTGCCCTTCAGCTTGCCTGGCTGAAAAAAGGAACCACTTCGCCAAATCCGACGGTCGGTGCTGTCGTAGTGAAAAATAATCAAATCCTTTCAACAGGAATTACTCAGCCCCCGGGCGGTTTTCATGCGGAAAGAGAGGCTTTAAATAAACTTTCTTTGAGTGAATCTGAAGGAGCCGCTCTTTTCGTGACTTTAGAGCCTTGTTCGCATTTTGGAAAAACGCCTCCCTGTACAGAGATTATTATTGAAAAAAAAATTAAGAGAGTGGTTATTGCTGCTTTAGATCCTAATCCTTTAGTCAGCGGAAAAGGATTGGTAATTTTAAAAAAAGCGGGCATTGAAGTTGAAGTGGGCTTATTGGGAAAAAAAGCAAAAGAAATTAACGAAGATTTTTTTCATTGGATTCAGAAACAAATCCCTCTTGTTACCTTAAAATATGCTTCAACCTTAGATGGAAAGATGGCTTTGGAAAACGGGAACTCAAAGTGGATCACAAATGAAAGATCCAGAAAAATCACCCATATTTTAAGATACCGAAGCGATGCGATTATGGTTGGTTTTAATACGGTCAGGATGGATAATCCTCTACTCAACGCAAGGCTGTATCAAAGAGAAAAAAATCTTTTAAGAGTCATTATTGACCCGGAAGGCAAAACCCCGGTAGATAGTCAAATTGCATCGGATAATCTATCGGCTCTTTTTGTCGTAAAAAAACAGCTGGTTTCCCAGAGTTTTGTTCAGGTTATTTCAAACAGACCTGAAAAAGAAATTTATTACGATTGTGAAGAAGGATTTGAAATTAATTTATCAAATCTTTTGAAGTATCTCGGGAAAGAAAAAAAAATCACTTCGCTTTTCGTGGAAGGCGGATCGGGAGTTTTAGGAAGTTTTTTAAAACAGGGAATCGGGGACCGGGTTTTTGTTTTTCTGGCAAACAAGTTTGTGGGGCAGGGGCTTTCTCCCTTTTCAGGTTTTCGCGTGAATGAAGTGAAAGACGGAATCGAAATTGACGATATTAAAATAAAAAAACTGAAAAACAATATTTTAATATACGGGAATTTGAATTGGAAAACCTGAGTAAAGGAAACAAGTATTTTGTTAAAGCGAAACAGCTTTTAAAATCCGGGAAATGGATTCAGGCGAAAAAATATTTTCAAACAGCGTCTTCTTTTCATTTTTCACCTTCTTTAAGTCATGTTTATATAGGACATATTCAGCTTCTGAATTATGAAGTTTCAGATGCTTTTAAAACTTTTCAGATGATTTTATCCAATAATTCCAATGAAGGGGAAGTTTATTATTATATCGGGAAAATCTATAAAATTTTTGACAACCGGCAGGAAAGCATCAGTTATTTTAAAAAAACTCTTTTTCTATCAAAAAATGAAAATTTAAGGCTTTTAGCTTATGAAGAGATTGAAGAGTATCTTGAGGAAAATGAAAAATATTTTTTTAAAAAGCAGGCTTACAACGCGTATTTAATACGAACCGATATTTCAGAAGATGAAGAATTTTTAAGAGAAGGGATTATCGCCAGAATTGAAAATGACTTTGAAAAGGCGGTTGAAATTTTTAATAAAACGATTTTTTCTTATCCCGAATATTATGCGCCTTATTATGAACTGGCAAAAACTTATCTTAAAAATCAGCAGTATCATCAAGCTTATCAGATCTTAAAAAAGATTACCCAGATTTTTAAACATGAAAAATTTGTTTATTACGAACTGGCAAAAACCTGTTTTTTTGTCCGCCGCCATAAAGAGTCGATTAAATATGCGAAAAAGCTGATCCGGCTGATACCTAAAAACTCAAAAATCTATTTTAATCTGGGAGTGAATTTAACACTCATTGGAAAGTACACTGAAGCGGTGAAGTATTATAAAAAATCAATAGAGCTCAACCCGAAGTTTTTTGATGCCTATTATAATACAGGATTTATTTATCAGAAAAACGGATTTTTGGAAGAAGCTTTAGACTATTATAAACAAGCCCTTCTTCTGGAGCCGGAATCCCCTGAATTAAATTATAATCTGGGAATGATTTATTTTGAGGCTGAAAATTATTTTCAGTCTCTTTACCATTTTATGAAGTCTTATCAAATTGATGAAAACATGAAAGAAGCGTTAAATAATTTTGAAGTCATTCGAAATTATAAAACCATAGAAAATTCAACAATCCGGGTTTTTGAGTTTACTTTACCGACTAAAATATCTTTGGCGATGACTCTTATGATGTTGATCATTACTTTTATTTATTTTCTCAGGGTATAAAAATGGAAATGATTCAAAAATTGAAAAAATTGAGAGAACGGGACGAACTTGAGTTTAAATATCAGCTGAGAAGTCTTT
The DNA here is from genome assembly GCA_001829155.1 of Spirochaetes bacterium GWB1_36_13. Taxonomy (GTDB): domain Bacteria; phylum Spirochaetota; class GWB1-36-13; order GWB1-36-13; family GWB1-36-13; genus GWB1-36-13. The sequence continues at coordinate 10,527 of MIAO01000003.1, forward strand.
TAAAAAAGAGCCAGCTGGAAGGTCTGGATGCTTTTTTGGAACTGGTAGAAAATTTTAAAAGAGAAATTGTTTTTGATAGTTTCTTTTTTATTGATATTATTAATGAGTCGGTTTATTTATTTTATTTAGAATCAGACGAAAATTTTGAAAAAATTGTCAGTCTGATTTCGATTCTGGCGCCAGTGGGAGACAGGACAACATTGGATATTCTTTATAAAGTGGTCAAAAAACTTCCCCGCCATAATCCCCATTATCCGACACTGGTTAATTATTACGGAGAAATAGAGCATAAGGTGTCTTTTTTGGAACAGAAAATTAAAAACTTAAAATTGTCCCCGATGAAATCAATGATAGTGAAGTGGTATGAGTAAATTTAGTATAGAAGAAGGAAAAAAAGGTTTTTTAACTCTTAAATATATGGATCGATATATCCATAGTAAGATAGATCCTGTAAAAGAAGCGGAAAGGCTAATACCTGAAAATATTAACAGTAATCTTTTCATGATTCTGGGACTGGGGCTTGGCTATCATCTGGAGGTGCTTTTAAAAAAGCTGGAAGGTAAAAAGTGTACTCTTTTTGTTTTTGAAGAGAATCAGGATCTGATTCAGCTTTATAGCCGTTATGGAATTGTGCACGACAGCCGGGTTATTGTTTTTCACTCGAAAGATTTTGATCAGTTTATCCATTATTTTGAAAAAAATATTCAAGCAGAATCGATTGAACATCCTGTTTTTATTGAGCTTAAAAGTGAAACCGTGATTTTTAAAAACGAGTATGAAAAACTCAGAAAAAGAATTGAGGAATTTTTCCGGTATCATTTTCAGTCTCTCTTTACAGAAGCGGAATTTAATATTCTCTGGTATAAAAATTTAATTATCAATTCAGAACGGATTTTTAATCCTGCTTTTAATTTGTTTTTAGAAGGAGACGCTCTTTTAATTTCGGCTGGGCCTACTCTGGCAAGAAATATTCCCCTTTTAAAAAGCCTTTATAAAAAAGTCCCTTTTTTCTGTGTGGATACTGCCTTAAAACCTCTGGTAGAATCAGGGATGATACCTGAGATTATTATTGCAAGCGATGCGCAGATACATAATTATAAAGATTTTTATCATCTTCCGGATCAGGTTTTCAAGCAGTCTATCCTTGCCTGTGATGTCACGGTTTATTATAAAATTCCTGAACTTTTTTCAAAAGTCTATTTTTACCGGACTGAAAACACAGCCGATCTTTTTTTTGAAGAATTAAACCATTCGTTTGGGCTTTCTCTCCCCGTTTTTCCATCCGGGGGGTCTGTGGCTGCGTCCGCTTTCTCACTTGCTTACTATCTGGGAGTGGAAAACATGATGATGGTGGGTCAGGATTTAGGTTATTCTCAAATTACGCACAGCCGGGGGACTGTCCATTTTGACCGAGCCTTGATCCAGTCCAATAAAAAAGAAACACTTTTGAATTTTTTTCAAAAAATTGTTTTTAAAAGGGGGAAACAGGATTTGTTTCTTAAAAACCTGATGAGATGGATGGAAGATTTTATTTATCTTGTCCGTCAGACCGTTTATCAGATTGATCCTTTTGTGCCTTTGAAAAATTCAAATTTCGGACTCCCCTTAGATCCTTACGGTAGAATCTGCCTGTTTCAGAAACTTTCAAACAGAAAATCAGAAGTATCTTTAATACTGGGTCTTTTTCTAGAAAAATTAGTCAAATTAAGAAAAGCGGATACACTTGAAGTTTTTATGAAAATCAGAAAAGATAATCTATTTCAGGAAGCCATTGACAAGCTTTTTTTAAAACAGGATCTTTATTTAAACCGGAAACAGGGGAATGAACAGCTTTATCTGGGTGCCTGCTACCGGATTATTGATCGGATTATCAGAGCAGTAGAATATTTAATGAAGAGAAAAAAAAATGAACTATAAAATTCTTTACGAAGACAATGATTTAATTCTTTTAGACAAACCTCAGGGTCTTGCCACCACGCCGGGAAATGAACCCGATTTATGCACCTTGTTTTTTAATGATTACCCTCTATACCTTAAAGTAAAAGGGTTCAAAGAAGGGGAGGGGGGGCTTTTAAACCGTCTGGATAATGAAACAGGAGGGATTGTCTTTTTTGCGAAAACCGATGATGGTTTTGATTACTACCAGAGGGAAATGAAAGACGAAACTATCCGCAAGTTTTATCTGGCAGTGGTAGAAGGGAAACCTGACAAAGAGAGCGGAATGATTGACACTCAGATTGCCCATCACCCAAAAAACATAACTAAAATGGTGCCGGTTTTTGATTATACCCGTCATTACCGGGGTAAGCCTCAAAATGCCATGACTTTCTGGTCTTTTCTAAAAGAAAAGGATGGAAAATCATTACTTGAAATTGTGATTACCAAAGGAGTGCGCCATCAGATCAGGGTTCATCTTGCCGGTATGGGTCACCCCATCATAGGTGATAAAATTTATAATGAAAAAACCGCGGAAACACCTTATCAATATCTATACGCCAATAAAGCTGTTTTTTTAAACCGCCAGGAACAGCGTGTCACAGTAGAAACCAAACCGGAAGGGTGGGAGTGGATTCTTTGATATTTGTTTAAATTGTTAATAATCATATTTCTATTAATTAAAGTTGTTTTGTTGTAATCTGAATTTTTTTATTCTTTTACAAAAGATTTTTTATAAATTTAAACCATATTTTTGATAAACCAGATAGGAGGTTTTTATGAATCGAAATTCTATTGTTTCTTTATTTCTGCTGACATTTTTATTTCTTTTTACGGGAATTTTGTCTGCTGCTGCTTTTGAACCTTTTCCTTTGTTTGAAAACAAAGAAGTTTTAGTTTTTATTGAGAACAATGGGTTCACGGATAAAGGTTTTGGAGAAGATATTTCTGATAAAGGTGCAGAAATTATTCTTGATATGATATTACAAGAAGGCGACCTGAAAGAAACAAAAAAAGAAGATTTAATTAAAGTGGTTCGAGAAGCTTTTTTAAAACAAAATTACTGTGCTATTGTTATTAAAGAAAAAAACAAAGGTCTTATAGGATATCTTCATCCTTTTAAAGACAATGGGTTTAGTGTAACTGCCACTGTTATTGAAAACAAAGTTGCCCACAGAGCTATTTATGGATTTACAATGAATAAAGAGGGAATTATTACCCATATTTTTAAATAACAGAGTCAGAGGAGAAAAATAAAAATGAAAAAAAAATTACTACTATTATTATTAACAGGATTATTGTTTACAAGTTGTTTTAAAATAGCTAAAGTGGATCAGTATAGAGTTGGAAAACTGGAAGGCAAAAAAGTAGGTTTTGTTGAATTTTACGGATTGGGTGACAGTAACCAGATTGATGGAATTACAATCGGAAGCGAAGGGTTGAATCCAAACAAAGTACCTATTCATGGGTTAAGGTATGAAATTGAAACTGGAATAAGACCCTTTACAATAAAAAAAGGAAGCTTTTATAAATATATTAATGTAGATGTCAAAGAAAATGAATTAACTTTAATAAAAATTGAAAGCGTTCTCTTGAATTCTCAAAGCAGTTCTTATGTTTCAGGGAATATTAAGCATACTACAACTTCTTTTACTATTCAAATTATTCCTCATCCTGTAGTTCTTCCATATGGAAAAGAATCTGTTCAAAAACTTCTTGGATTTCTTGAAAATAAGGACTGGGTTATCCGATGGCATGCAGTTCAATTGTTAATTGATTATAAAGATCAGCCGGAAGTTTTGGAAGCGATAAAAAAAATATCTACTACTGATCCTTCAGAAGAAGTCAAAAATATTGCAACAAACAATATTTAAGATTAAATGTTTCTGAAAAGGAAAAGAATAAAATAAAAAACTCTGACCCGGATACGGGTCAGAACAATAGTTTTGGGTAATACGGAAAAAACACCTGGCTGACAGCAGAAAACACAAAAAAGATTCTGAAAGAAAACAACCTGAACACAGTACTGATTATTTCCCAATTTTATCATATTAGCAGAACCCGTCTTGCAATGAAAATGCCTGGGGTTGAAATTATCTTTTCCGCTCATGCGGATTTTTTTGAAATCAGAGATTTTTATTCCCTTATCAGAGAATTTTTTGCTTATTATTCTTATCTTTTTTAAAAATAAAAATTGTTCTTGTTTAAAAAATAAGTTATTTTCTTATAAAAACTTTTGAGAGTAAAAATAATGAAAAAAATATTACTTATTTTAAGCTTCTTTTTTCTGGGAATATCATTTTCTTATGCTCAGGAAGAAATTCAGTTTCTGGCTGTCTTACAGAAAAACTATCCAAAAGAGTGGAAAAATCCGAGTGAATATGTACTGGAAGACGGATATCTCTATCAGGGAGTCAACTACAGCATTACCGGTGGCACCCATGTTTATGCAGATGCTTCTCTGGATCTCGAAAAATATGCGGGAAAAACAGTTTTACTGAAAGGCTCTTTTCAAAAAGACCTGAACCGGATATTGATAAAAGGAGAAAAAGTACCTGAAAATTATGGAGACGAAGAAAGCAAAATGCAGATTCGAAGCGACTGGGTCGGTGAAGAAACCGGATTTAACATCGGGCACAGTACAAAGGAAAAACTGAAACAAGTCAGCTATTTTCAGATTACTTCTATTGAAGAGTATCAGGGAAAAATCAGCTTTACTCAAAAGGGAAAAACGGTGTTATTTATTTTTGAAAACCAGCTGATAGATATTTCAAAAGCGGAAGTTATTGTTCATTATGAAACAAATGGTTATGGAAAACCTTCTCCGTACTATGAAACAGTTAAAATTAAAAATCTGAAAAAAGGAAAAATCTTTCAGAAAACAATCCCTTTAATTGTAAAAATTAAAGCAGTCAAAAAAGATAAAATCACCTGTTCTATGAGAGACATTGTCTTAAAGTACCAGTCTGGTTCTGTTCAGATTCTGGTTCAGAAGTTTGTTTCTGGAGAATAGTTTTTAAACCAGACATTCATGTTTTCAATCGAGCCGTTTATTTCTGTATTGTTGATCAGTTTTCCTGAGAAAAGATAGCTGGCTGATGCAAAAACCTGATTCATTCCATAAGAGGCAGATCGGGCGATGGTATAGAAAGTCTGGATTCCTTTCGGAGCCATTCTTTTCTCCAGATGAGAAAGGAGCAGGGACGCAAGTCCCTTCTTTCTGTATTCCGGCAAAACAGCAAAATCGGTCATCTCAGCGTTCAGATTTTTAAAATCGGTTTCAGCCGAAGCTGCGGCAATCAGCTTTCCACGATCGTAAATACCAGAATAAAAAACATTGTTTCTCATTGTTTGATAGAGATAGAAGGCGGAATGGACCGGAAATGGGTAGGTTTTAAAAACTTTCCGATAGAGTTTTTTTAAAGAAAAAACATCTTTTCCAGTAAGATTTTTAATTGGGAAAACAGTATGATGGGTTGTTTCAAAAATATTCTTTTTGTCTGGTATAACTTCATTTTTTTGATCCTTGCTTCTTTTTAAGTCAAAAAACTTCGACATAAAAAAAACATTTTCTTTTCTCTGGAAAAAACCCTCTATCCAGGCTTCCCGGATAAACCCTTTTTTTTCAAAAAGAGAAGAAATACTTTCCGGTATTTTTCCTATTATTTTTCCATAGGAATATTTTTCTTGGAGTTTTTCAATCGAATCAAAAATAATTTCTCCGTCATCAGGAGCCATTTTCAGAATATAGATCCGGTCATTGTGTTTCCCATGTTGGAGCAACGATTTTCCTATCCGAACCAGGTTGTCTTTTTTCATTTGCTCTTTCCTTTTCTTCTCCTGATTCTTTCGTTATCAGACGGGGTCAGGGAAATTGCGTTATCATGGTCGGAAAGGAGTTTTTCAATGCCGATGACCGAATTTTCTTCTCCTTCTGAAATTTTAAGCTGAAGATGGCAGGTATCACAGTTTCGGTCGCAAAAAACCTTTTCATAGGATTCCGGCTCCTGATAAGTGGTAATGACCCCTTCATAATTTCTTAAAACTACTTTATGGGTGCCCCAGGATACGAGGTAGTTGGGCATGAGAGGAATTTTTCCGCCGCCGCCGGGTGCGTCAATCACATAGGTGGGCACGGCGAATCCACTGGTATGCCCTATCAGGCTTTCAAGAATTTCAATTCCTTTTCCGACTGGGGTTCTAAAATGTTCCAGTCCTTCTGAAAGGTCGCATTGATATAAATAGTAAGGGCGGACACGGTTTGCCACCAGTTTTTGAAAAAGGCTTTTCATGATTTTCGGGCAGTCGTTGACCCCTGCGAGTAAAACGGTTTGGTTTCCAAGAGGAATACCGGCATCTGCGAGTTTATTGAGAGCTTCTTTGGAAGATGTGGTGATTTCTCTGGGATGGTTAAAATGGGTGTTGATCCAGATGGGGCGGTATTTTTTTAAAACCTGAATCAGGGAGTCTGTGATCCGGTAGGGGAGGACAACCGGCATCCGGGTTCCGATGCGAAGAACTTCAACATGAGGAATAGCAGATATTTCAGATAAAATCCAGTCTAAATATTCGTCTGAAAGCATGAAAGGATCTCCGCCGGATAAAAGAACATCCCGTACTTCAGGATGGTTTTTAATGTATTCTATTCCTTTTAAAATGTTGGCTTTTTCAGGAATAAAATCCACATCCCCGACTTTTCTTTTCCGGGTGCAGTGGCGGCAGTACATAGAACAGATATTGCTGATATGAAATAATACTCTGTCGGGATATCGGTGAGTAATTCCAGGAACAGGACTGTCTTTTTCTTCGGCTAAAGGGTCATTGAGATCATAAGAAGCAATTTTTAACTCTTTATCAGAAGGAAAAGACTGAATAAACACAGGGTCATTTTGAAAATCTTCCGGATCGATAAGTGAAAGATAATAAGGGGTAATGGAAAGCGGAAATTTCTCGAGAGTTTTTTTCAATTTTTCCTTTTCTTCTTCTTTCAGTTGAATTCCTAAAAGTTTTTCAACCGTAGAAATGCTTTTAATACTGTGTTTAATCTGCCATTTCCAGTCTTTCCAGTTGGTAATAGTGGATTCCTGACCGATTTTTTGAGCAATTTTTTCTTGTTTGCGGGTGTAGATCATACAACCTCCTTGTAAAAATATTTTTTGATTCAATTTGAAAATAATAATCTTAAATAAGACTTTTTAAAAAGAAGAATTTTTTTTGTGAAAAAAGTTATTGGTAAAAATAAGAGAGTAAAAAAGAGAAAATTTTAAGCTTGTCGTTTGATTCATTCATAATCTTAAATATAAGCATATAAAAAGCTATTTCAAAATCTTTAAACAAAAATTTTATATTCTGTTGCTCTATAGGCAGAGCAGTAAGAGAGAATCGCCTGAAAAAATATTTTTTCAGGCGATTAAAATTATTTATTTTCCATGACACTGTTTGTATTTTTTCCCGCTGCCGCAAGGACAAGGGTCGTTTCTTCCTACTTTTTGTTTTCGCACAGATTGACCGGAATTGTTTTTCTGGGCAAATTCTCTTCCTTCCTGAAGGTTTCCAAGATCTTTCCCAGCCATTTCTTCTTCGAAGCTGGCAGGTCTGGATTTTATCTGAGCGGTGAAAAGAATATGAAGAACCTCTTCATTCAAGGACCAAAGGAGTTCTTTAAAAAGTTTAGATGCTTCCAGTTTATATTCAACCAGAGGGTTTTTTTCACCGTAAGCCCGGAGACTAATCCCTTCCTGAAGTTCGTCGATCACATAAAGGTGTCTTTTCCATTTTGAATCAATCACCTCTAAAAGAACGAGCCGCTCAATTTCTCTCAAGACTTTAGCTGTGACTTGATTTTCTTTATTTTGATAAAAACCGGAAAGACCATCAAAAATGGCTTGAAATACTTCATCTTTTGTATTTAAAGAAGGATTTAATTTTAAATCCAACCCTGCAATTTGAATAAAACGGTTATTAAGTTCCTGAATCTCTCCTTTATCAAGATTTTTAGATCCGCTGCTTGAAAAAGAAATTTCATCGTTAATAAATTTTTTCAAGATGGAGACAATCTCATCTTTAATATTTTCTTGAAAAAGAACTTTATCCCGGAGTTCGTAAATCATTTTTCTTTGGTAGTTCATAACTTCATCATATTCAAGAAGGTACTTACGCATACTGAAATTTCTTTGTTCAACTTTTTTCTGAGCTTTTTCAATACTGCTGGTGATCCATTTATGTTCTATCGGTTCTTCATCTTTAAAGCCCATTCTTTTGAGCCAAGGGACAATTCGGTCTGATCCGAAAAGTCTGAGAAGATCATCTTCCAGAGAGAGAAAAAATCTTGAAGATCCAGGGTCTCCCTGTCTTCCGGCTCGTCCCCGAAGCTGGTTATCGATCCGTCTTGCTTCGTGTCTTTCGGTACCAATCATATGCAGTCCGCCGATAGAAAGAACTTTTTTATTTTCCTCTTCCCAGCTGGAGTAACTTTTTTGTAAATAATTGATTGTTTTTTCTCTTTCCAGTTCTTTCAGTTCTTCATAGGGTTTAATCGCTTCCAGAGCTCTGACTATATCGTTTGAAAAGACATAACGGATATAAAGCTGAACCGGAAGTTCTTTGATCCATTTTTTATCGACAATATTTTCTAGATATTTTTCAGCCTGAAAGTTTGGGTTTCCGCCGAGGATAATGTCCGTTCCCCGACCCGCCATATTGGTAGCTATTGTCAGCCGTCCTGTCTGTCCTGCCTGAGCAATGATTTCAGCTTCCAGAGCATGATTTTTTGCGTTCAGGACATTGTGGTTGATTTTTGCTTTTTGAAGCATCTTGCTGATAAGCTCGGAAATTTCAACCGAGATTGTTCCCACCAGAATCGGGCGCCCTGAAGTATGGTAGGTTCGTATTTCTTCAAGAATAGCGTTGTATTTAATTTTTTTATCTTTATAAATCTGATCCGGCATATCATTCCGTACAATTTTTTTATTGGGAGGAATGACCAGAACATCCATGTTGTAGATTTTTAAAAATTCTTCTGATTCCGTTTCAGCGGTTCCTGTCATCCCAGCCAGTTTTTCATACATTTTAAAATAATTTTGAATGGTGACAGTCGCAAAAGTCTGGTTTTCCCTTTGAATGGTGACTCTTTCTTTCGCTTCAATTGCCTGGTGAAGTCCATCGCTATAGCGTCTTCCTTCCAGTTTTCGTCCGGTGTGTTCGTCAATAATGATAACCTGACCTTCATCCACAATATAATCTTTGTCATTTTTAAAAAGTTTGTGTGCTTTGATTGACTGATGAATACAGTGAACCAACTCAATGTTTTTTCCTTTGTAAAGATCGCCGATGCCAAGATATTTTTCAATGGTAGTAATCCCGTCTTCTGTTAAGACAACAGTTTTGTCTTTTTCTTCAAGCTGGAAGTCTCCGCTATGGGGAAGCCATTTTCCATCGGCTCCTTTTACAGCAGGTTTTAATCTTGGAATCACTTTGTCGGCAATATAATATTTTTCAGTGGAATCTTCAGATGGACCTGAAATAATAAGAGGTGTTCTTGCTTCGTCTATCAAAATAGAGTCAACTTCATCGACAATCGCAAAAAAATGCCCTCTCTGAACTTTCATATCTTTATGACTGACCATGTTGTCGCGTAAGTAATCAAATCCGAATTCACTGTTTGTACCGTAAACAATATCACAGTTATAAACTTTTTTTCGTTCCTCGTTTCTCATATTGTTTTGAAGAAAAGCGACGCTCAAGCCTAAAAATTTATAGAGAGGTCCCATCCACTCAGCATCCCGTTTTGCTAAATAATCATTAACAGTGATAAGGTGCACTCCTTTTCCGGTGAGAGCGTTAAGATAAACCGCAAGGGTTGCGACCAGTGTTTTTCCTTCACCGGTTTTCATTTCTGCAATATTCCCTTTATGAAGCGCGATTCCCCCAATAAGCTGAACATCAAAATGTCTCATCCCAAGAGTTCTTTTTCCCGCTTCCCTTACCACAGCCAAAGCTTCGGGGAGTATGTCATCTAAAGATTTTCCTTCCGCTAAAAGATTTTTTAAATAAGGAGTTTTTCCTTGTAATTCTTGATCAGATAAAACTTTAATTTCAGGTTCAAGCTGATTTATTTGTTCTACTATAGGATAGATTTTTTTAAGAACTCTTTCATTATGAGTTCCCAATATAAATTTTAATACAGCTCCAAGCATAAAGTCCGCCTTTGAAAATAAATTAGTTCATTTTTTTTAGTTTATTAATATAATAATAAGAGCATAAAAATTGAATTAAAGATTGTAAAAAACAAGCTTTTTATTTAAAAATTATTATGAATCTTTGCTTTGGGATAAAATAGTGTTATATTTAAATATGTTAGGATAAGTTTATTTGTAAAATAATTATGTTTAAAAGGAGTTTGATGTGATTGGAATGGTTTTAAATTCCGAAACGATTTTTAATACAGGTGATACAGTAGTCTATCCTAAACATGGAGTCGGCATTATTCAAAATATTGTTGAAAACGAATTTAGAGATGAGAAATTTCTCTCTTATGCGATAAAAATCAAGGCTTCTGCAATAGAAGTTTTTGTTCCTTTAAAAGGAGCGGAAAATTTAGGGTTGAGAAGACTTAAGGAAAATCATGATTTAGACAAGTCGTTGTCAATCCTTTCTAAAAAAGAAGAAGTAGAAGAGCTTTTAGATGCGAAATCCTGGAAAGAAAGAAAAAAAATACTGGACGATCTTTTTAAATCTGGAAATCCAGAAGATTTAGCTAAGATAGTGAAATATTTGTATTTTAAAAACAAACAAAAAGACCTGCCGAATTCTGAGAGAAAAATTTATGATGCTTCTTTAAAATTTTTGCTTTTAGAACTTTCTGAAGTAAAAGGTATCAGTGAAGAAGAAGCAGATCATTTAGTCGCTCAATTATTAATTCAATAAAATGTTTCACGTGAAACAATCGCAAGGTTAGTTCATGAATATTTCATTTGCTCCTCCGGATATTACAGAAAAAGAAATTGATGCTGTTGTTCAGGTTTTAAAATCCGGCTGGATTACAACTGGTCCAAAAGTAAAGGAATTTGAAGAAAATCTTTCTATTTATTGCGGAACGGAAAAAGCGCTTTGTTTAAATTCGGCAACAGCCGGAATGGAGCTGGTTTTAAGATTTTTTGGGGTAGGGGAAGGGGATGAAGTTATTACAACGCCCTATACTTTTGCCGCAACAGCAAATGTGATTCTGCATTGCGGGGCGGTGCCGGTTTTTGCAGACATTCAGGAAGATGATTTTAATATTTCTGTCGAGAAAATATCAAGTTTGATTACATCTAAAACAAAAGCGATTATTCCTGTTGACTTTGCGGGAATGCCATGCGATTATCAAAAAATATATCAACTAGTAGAAAATAAGAAAAATTTGTTCTGTGCTGAAAATCCTGTTCAGGAAAAGCTGGGAAGGGTTTTAGTTCTTTCAGATGCGGCGCATTCTTTTGGGTCGGTTTATCAGGGAAAAAAAGCAGGGTCGTGGGCTGATTTTACTGTTTTTTCATTTCATGCAGTTAAAAATTTAACAACAGCTGAAGGCGGAGCGATTCTTTTTAGTTCTTTGGGAGAAATAAAGAGTCAGGAAATATATCAAAAACTGAAGCTTTTTTCTCTTCATGGGCAGTCTAAAGATGCTCTCGATAAATTTCAGGCGGGAAACTGGTTTTATAGTATCGACTTGCCGGGATATAAATACAATATGACAGACATTGCGGCGGCGATGGGAATTTCTCAGCTGGAGCGCTATGAAAAAGATAATTTACTGCCAAGAAAAAAGATATTTCAAAGATACTCTCAAGAAATAAAAGGAGATTATCTTTTTCCTCTTTCGGAGACAGCTGAAAAAGAAACCAATTATCATTTATATCCTCTCAGAATTAAAAAAGGGGAAGAAAGAAATCGATTTGTTCAATATTTAGCTGGAAAAGGAATTGCCGCTAATGTTCATTTTATCCCTCTGCCAATGCATTCGTATTATAAGAGTATAGGATATAAAATAGAAGATTATCCTGTTGCATTAAAAAACTTTGAAAGAGAAGTTTCTCTTCCGATTTATCCTCAGTTGACCGAAAACCAAATTCGGTATTTAATTCATACTATTAATTGTTTTTAGCAGGTTTTTTTTGAAGAGAAAGGTTTGTTTAGGAATTTTATTGTTAATTTTGACTCCTTTTTTACTCTGGGGAGAAAAAAAAGAAAATTCGTTTGAATACTCAGAATATCTTTTGTTAAAAACTGTGGAAAATCCTAAAGAGATAGATATTAAATGGATTCAAATCCATGCAAATGAAACAGAGGCTTTGAAAACAATGTTTTGGGCATTGGAACGCTTTGGTGGATCTTCGTATCAGGTAATGAATCATAAAAAATGGCCCCAAAGAGAGATAAAGGATCAAATAGAAGGAAAACGGTTTTATTATGACCCGAACCGAATTTTTTCTGAGAAAGGAATAAATGAAACGCTTCTTTTTTATAATTCAATTTTTTTTCAGAAAAAAAAACAGGCTCAAAAATTAAAGAAAAAAACGGCTGATAAACTAAAAAAAAATCAAATTTTTTTTTTGGAGAAATTGGATTTCAATCCGGAAGTTTACCTTATAGCTCTTCACAATAATATGAATAAAACAGAATTTTCTCTGGAAAAGTATTTAAAAAAACCTTATAGTTTGTTTTATCAGGTTTATCAAAACGAAAATGAAAACCCCAAAAATTTTTTTATTGTCCTGGAAGAGAAAGAGTTTCTGTTTTTTAAAAATAGAAAAGAAAATGTAATTTGGCTTCAAACAGCAGATGAAAAAATGGATGATGGCTCTTTGGGTTTTTATTGTAAGAAAAACGGATTTCCGTATCTGAATATTGAAACCCGTTTTGGTGATTTTGAAAAACAAAAAAAAATGGTAGGGGATGCTGTTTTTTTTATTTACAGTCAAAAAATCCAGAAACAGATAAAGCGGATAAAATCTTTAATGTTTTTTTAAACCAATAAGAGTTTCCAATTTGTTTGAACTTATTTTTTCTATTTCGTTATGAAGGCTTTTTTTATGGGAATCCATGGTAACGATCGTATAAAAATTCTTTGCTTCTAAAACCCAAATAGCTTCGGGCATTCCAAATTCTTCCAGCATGAAGACTTTTAACACTTTAAGAGTTTCCCCGTAAAAACTTCCAGCGCCGCCAACAGCATGAAGATAAAGAGCGGTGTTTTCATGAAGGGCTTGAAGGGTTTTTTTTCCCATTCCGCCTTTCCCTATTATTCCAGCCAGATCAAAAGATTGAATGACTTTGTCTTGATAAGGTTCTTCCCGGATAGAAGTGGTAGGACCCGCAGAGAGAACTCTTTGTTTTTTTAAATCGATAACAGGACCACAGTGATAAATTAATCCGTTTTTGAGAAAAGCTGAAAGCTCTAAAAAAAGAGGGTCGTTGGAAGAAAGTTTTTCTGTAAAGAATTTATGTGCCATGTCTCTGGAAGTAACAATGATTCCATTGACAAAAACAGTATCTCCTGTTTGAATCTCTTGTAAGATGCTTTTATCTTTTAATGGAAAAGTTATTTGATATTGATTCGGCATTCGCCCCTCCTGGCAACCCAGCATAGATAAGCGATAGAAACAAAAAAAGAAGCCGGATGCCGGGTGATTTTTTCAATTTTTGCACTCATGAGAGTCGGTGTTCCGCCCAATCCCATGGGACCGATTTCCAGTTGATTCGCTTTATCTAAAATCTCTTTTTCTAATAAGGCTATTTCCGGGTCAGAATGAAAATCGTTTATTTTTCTGAAGAGTTGTTTTTTAGCGGTTTTCATGGAAAGACTTCTGTCTCCGCCTATTCCGATTCCGATAATTCCTGGACTGCAGCCCTGTCCTTGAATTTTTTGCAGATGAAAAAGAACTGTTTTAACAATTCCTTCTTTATCGCGTCCCGCTTGAATTTCTGAAAGGGGAAGAGAGTATTGACCACTTGCATTTTCTGATCCGCCGCCTTTAAGAAGAAGTTTAGCTTGAACAAAACCTTTGTTTTTTATTTCCCAATCAATATAAGGTAAATCAGGACCCAGATTTGTACCATAGTTTTTATTGGAAATCGGGTCAACCGTATTGGGTCTTAAAATGCCTTTTTGAGTTGCTTCTAAAAGAGCAAGGTAAACTGCTTTTTCAATTTTTGGTTTTAAGTGAGCTTCTTTTACCGGAAGTTCTATAACAAAATAGGGAAATCCTGTGTCCTGGCAAATCGGGACATTTTTTTTCCGGGAAAGAGAAAGGGTTTTTCTAAAAATCTCAAAGATTGCGTTTTCTTTAAAAACAGGCTGCAGAAAAAAATCTTTTATATCTTTGGGAAGAGTAGTCGATGTTTTTTGAATTAAATTTAAAAATTGATTTTTTAAATTCATTTTTTATTCTCGATAAAACTGAGAATGTTTTCAATAAATTTTTTATCTTTCTGAATCACTCTGTCAGCACTTGGGCATTCAATTTTTTCAGAGGTCAGGAGGATTATTTTAATAGATTTTTTTGATTCATTGGCTTTAATCATTCTAATGAGATTAAGACCGTCTAAAACAGGGTGTTCTTTGGAAGCTATTAATACATCAATTGGTTCAGTCAAAACCCGGGTAAGGGCATCCAGGGTGCTTTTTGCGTCTAGTAATTCATGACCTTTTTCTGTCAAATTTTTTCTCAGGTAGTTGGCTATGCTTTTTGAGCTTTCTATGATAAGAATATTGAGTTTCTTTGTTTTTTCATTATAAAGAGACTGGTTCATGATTTTATGAATCGTATCGGAAGAAGCGTTTTTCTGATAAGCCAGACGGATGTTTTCTAAAAAATCTGTTTTATCCAATATGCTGGTAACAATCGACTCAGAAAGTTCCACTTCATTATCCAAAAGAGAAGAAATAACATCTTCAATCCGGTGGGAAAGAACAGCAATTTCATTAAGTCCGAGAGTACCTGAGGTTCCTTTGGTATTATGGAGAATGCGGAAAGTTTCTTTTAAAATTTTTTTGTTTACGCCTTTTTTTTCAAGTTCGATGATATTTTTATTAATTAAGACGATTCTTTGTTTTAGATCTTCCAGAAAATCGACCCTTAATTCTTTGATAATTTCTTCTTCCAGTCCGTTTAAAGCACTGAATTCTGCCATTCTTATTCCTCCGTTTTTTTCTTTGTCAGAAGCATGACTTTTGAAATTCCTGATTGTTTCACTTTGTCTATCACAAAAATTATTTTTTGATAAGGAGCTTTCTGGTCGCCTCTTAAAATTACTTCTTCTATCCCTTGTTGTTTTTTCTGGATCAGATAGTTTTTCAAATCTTCGGGGGAGAATTTTTGATTGTCGATAAAAATAATACCTTCGGAATCGATAGCGAGTTCTATAACAGTGTCTTTTTTTTCATTTTTCTGAGCGCTGGAAGATTTAGGAATATCCACTTTCTGAGCATAGAACTGAACAGAAGTTCTGGAATAAGCGATCATGAAAAAGAGAAGAAAGATCATCATAATATCGATTAAGGGAGCCAGCATGATTTCTGCTATCGGTTTTTTCTTTTTTAGTTCCATATTTTATGAAATGCCGCCATTTTTTAATATATTTAAAATATAATACTGACAGTTTTTTAATTGTAGATAAATCAAAAAAAAGGAGATTGAGGATGGAGTTTAACGAAATACTGAAAAAATTTGTGGATACTTCTTTAGGATTAGCCAGCGTAATGGGTGAGAAAATGGGAGAATTTGCTGAGCAGATGTCCAAAAAAGGAGAAGAATTTAAAGTCGGTAAAAAAGAAGAAATTGAAAATTTTTTTAACGGAATTAAAGGTAAGTTTGAAGAAATGGGAACTAATTTTACAAATTTTTCAAAAAATTTTCAGGACAGAGATGAAAAAATAACTGTTCTTCAAAAAGAAGTAGAAACTTTGAAAAAAGAAGTGGCAGAACTGAAAAAGAATAAATAAAAACAGGAAAAATATGATTAAAATAGTAGGAATATCAGGGTCTCCCAGAAAAGAAAAAAACACTGAGTTTTTAGTGAAACTGGCATTGGAATCGATCAAGGAAAAAGAACCTTCTGTAGAAACGGTTTTTATTCCTCTGTCTGAAAAATATTTTTTTGGGTGTCTTTCCTGCGGATATTGTCATGAGCACTACGGCTGCTCCCAAAAAGACGATCTTTACCCTGTACTGGAACAATTGAAAGATGAAACTATTAAGGGTTTGATTATTGGTTCTCCTGTTTATATGGGAGGGATGAGTTCTCAAACCAAGGCTTTTCTGGACAGAACCGTCCTGTTTAGAAGAAACCAATTTAAGTTTCAGCATCTTTTAGGAGGCGCCCTGGCTACAGGCGG
>MIAO01000004.1 GCA_001829155.1 Spirochaetes bacterium GWB1_36_13
TGGATTTCCACTTCTTCTTTCATTTTTTTTCCAGCCAGTTTTTCAAATCCAGATACCCATTGGTTGATTTTCATCTGATAGTCTTTTGGGTCTAAATGAAAAACAACATCAAAAAGGTAAAGAAGCCCGTTTTTTTTCAGCATTTGATTCATTTTTAAAAGTGCGATCTGTTTCCAGAAATCGGGGAGATGGTGAAAGGCGGCTTTTGTCATCACCAGGTCAACGGGTTCTTCCTGATGGGTATAAGTCAGAAATCCGGACTGAATCAGCGAGGCATTTGTAATCTTTTCTTTTTCAATTTTTTTCTGAGCCTGTTCCAGCATTGATTTAGAAACATCCACTCCGTAAACTTTCTGAAAATGCTTTGCAGCGTAAACAAGCGAAGCTCCGGTGCCGCAGCCTAAATCCAGAAAAGACATTTGGTTTGTATTTTTGAGAGCCAGAAAATCAATCATTTCGTTGAATTCTTTTTCATAATTTCTGATGCTCGCTGTCATACTGTTCCGCCAGTTCTGCTTTTGAATAATCTACTCCGCAGTGTTTCAGTTCATCGTAGACCCAATTTTCCATTTTTTTATCCTTTTTCAACCTAAACAATATAAAAATTTATTATTTCTATTGCATCAATTTTTAAAAATTTTCATTTTCAGCCTGAAAAATATTAATTTTTTCCGTAAAGATGCAAAAATGGTGAGCAAAAGAGAAAAAACATGAAAATAACGATTCTTTCCTATTCCAGAACCGGTAGAAACGAAGCGCTTGCGTTAAGCCTCGCTTCAGCTCTTTCGGCTGAACATATCAAAATCAAGGAGAAAAAAAACAGAAGTTATTTTTCTATTGGACTGGATATTCTTTTTAACCGGATCCCAAAAATCGATCTGAAACTAAAAGACAAAAATGAAATTATTCTTTTTATAGCTCCCGTATGGCTTGGAAAAGTCGCTTTTCCCCTCAGGGCGTGCCTCAAGGAACTTCAAGAAAAGCCCCGTTCCTATGCTTTTATCTCATTAAGCGGAGGAGGAGACGGAGCTCTTTCCAATCCAGGTCTTGCTTTAGAGCTGGAAAAACGAACCGGAAGAAAACCAGAATTTGTCATGAATTTTCATATCGCCGATTTTCTGCCCGCCAATCCAAAACCAAGTCCCGGCGAAATCGAAAAATATCAGATTACGGAAAAAGAGATTCAAGAACTGACAAACAAAATTGCGGCGAAGGTAAAAGCTGTTTTTTTCAAAAAACTTTAAGATTCAAAAACATCTCTGATTATCTCAGATAAAGTGGGATGTCCGTGAATCGTGTTTTTTATTTGAGCAACAGAAAGCCCGCATTCCATCGCCAGTACCAGTTCATGAATCAGTTCAGGAGCGGATATCCCGATAATGGAAGCACCCAAAATTGTGTGATGAATCGGATCAACCAAAACTTTAATCAGTCCAGTGTCATTTTGCTGAACAACCGCCATGCCGTTGGATTTAAAAAACTTTTTATAGACTTGATAATCTTTATTGTGGTCTTTCAGTTGCTGTTCGGTGTAACCCACGCTTCCAACAGCCGGGTCTGAAAAAATAATGCGGGGGATATGAAGCTGCTGGTAGGAGGATTTATTGTTTCCAAGAATGGATTCAGCCGCAATAAAGGCTTCTTTGTAAGCGGTGTGAGCAAGCATGGGTGTCGGTATCAAGTCGCCGATTGCATAGACATCGGAGCAGGATGTCTGCATTTTTTCATTGACGGAAATAAATCCGTTTTCCATTTTCAGATTGAGTTTTTCAATTCCTTTAATAGAAGTGTTCGGAATTCTTCCGGTACAAACCAGAACCTGATTGAAAAAGAGAGTTTCCTCTGTTTTTCCGTCAATCAGAATATCAACAAAAACAGCATTTTCTTTTATTTCAAAATCAATGACTTTTGTGGAGCAGTGCACAAAAATACCCTTTTTCTTGCACTCTCTTTCCAAGGTGCGCCGGATTTCTTCGTCTTCGTGGATAATCAAGGCTGGCGCAGCTTCCACAATGGTTACCGATGAACCGAGTTTTTTAAAGATTCCCGCAAATTCACATCCGATATACCCTCCCCCGATAATCAGGAGTTTTTCAGGGATATGAAAAGAAGAAACCGCTTCCTTGCTGCTGATGACTGTTTTTCCATCCATCGGGATTCCGGGGAGTTCGCGCACAAGGGAGCCGGTTGCCAGAAGAAGATGGTCTGTTGTCACTACCTCAAAACCCCCTTCTTCAAGGTGAATTTTGATTTCTTTAGAGGAAAGGATTTCAGCCTCACCAAAAAAAAGCGATATTTTTTTTGATTTCAGGGTTGCTAAAAGACCTTTTTGGAGAAGAGCCGTGTTTTTTAACACAGAGGCTTGTATTTTAGATGAATCAGGTTGGGCAGAGCTGACCACAATGCCGAATTTTTCCGATTCTTGGATATGAGAATAAACTTTAGCCGATTCTACCAGACTTTTGACTGGAATACATCCTTCGTTGAGACAAGTGCCCCCCAGATGTTTTTCATTTTTTTCAATCAAACAGACCAATTTTTTTTCTTCAGCCAGTTTTTCAGCTGCTTTATAACCGGCAGGTCCTCCCCCGATAATGACAACATCATATTTTTGCATAAAAAATCCTTTTTGAGGTTAAATTTAAATTAAAAACAGTTTACAAAATATATCAAATATAAAAAGGAGAAGAAAGATGGATTTTTTAAAAATGCTTTTTGAGTATCTGGAGAAGCTTCTGGACAAGCAGGGAGAAAAAAGGGAAAAGTATAAAAGCATTTTAAAATCATTTTTCTTTTCATTGTTTGAGTATTTTCAGGCACAAAACAAAGAGTTTTACCAGCTTTCCCGATTTTTATATGATGAAAATAAAAAATACATTGAAAACCATTTTAAAAAAGTGGATGGAGCCGCGGCCTTTTTAAAAACTCCTTTAGATACCATGAAAGAATTCTTGATTCAGCAGAAAGAAAGAGTGGAACAGTTTAAGGCGCTGACTCAAAATCCTTTTGAACAGATGATGGATATGATGAAAGACCAGTCCGAGTCCCAAAAACAGCAGGCAGAACCGTTTTCTCTGGATTCGGTGACCCATTATATTGACAAACAGATTAAAAAAATAGATACGATGAAAACTGCAATGCGGATGCCCAAAATTTCATATCAGGAAATTTTGAGATCCGAGATGGATAAATACTTCAAATTTCATGATTTTATCAAAACCATCGAAACCTCAGTGGAAGAATATTTTGATTCTGAAAAGAAAAACTATGAACAGTTTGCAGCCTATGTCCAAAATACAGCAAAAAATAATCAGGATCTCAACACCAAAATGCGGGAAATTTTTTATGAACTGATCCATGAAAATGATTTCAAGGTGGAGTGAAAAGCAAAGAGGTTTTATGAAAGCGATTAGAATAAAAAGATTTAAAGGTTTTAAAGATTCAGGATGGCTCAATTTAAAACCCATCACATTATTTTTTGGATACAATTCATCTGGAAAAAGCAGTATTTTAAACGCTTTGCTTATGTTAAAACAAAGTTTAAGTAATTATTCCAAAGAAGTTCCTTTTGTTTTTTCAAAGAAAAATGGAGTTGATTTAGGAGGATTTGAAGATATTGTTTATGAAAAAAAAATAGATCATAAAAGCCCAATAGAAATTGGTTTAAAATTAGATATAGCAGAAGAATTAAAGGAAATAGGTTATCCGAAAGGAATATTTGATAGTTTTAAAAAAAATCCTGAAAATTCTTTTAATGAAATTGAATTTAATTTTCATATTACCTATAATCAAAAAAGAAGAATCAATGTTATTTCTTTATTTGAAATATTAAATACCATAAATAATAAAAGAATATTGAAAATGAAATTAAGTCAAGTATCTTCCAATGCAATAAAAAAATTTGAATCTGAAGAATATGAAATAAAAGATTTAAAAATAGATATTAATTGGTATAATTTTTTACCGATCATACAAGTTAAAAGCGACCCCGAACATCCTTTAAGATTAATATCAGAAGCGATAAATAATAAAATTATAAAATATTTTCAGAATCTTTCAAATATTGGACCTGTCAGGGCGATCCCTGAAAGAACACAGCAATTTATTGGGGAAAAGCCATTAACGGTAGGTATTAATGGAGAAGAAGCTTTTAAGCTCCTCTATTTAAGCAAGTACAATGAGAAAAATGCGACAGAGTCTAATCTAGAAAACCAAGTCAATCAATGGCTGGAAAATTATAATTATAAATTTCAATGGAATTTATTAAAGGGAAATTTAGGGCAATTTATATTAAAAGATACAAGAACAGAAATTGAAGTTTCAATAAAAGATGTTGGTTTTGGAATTTCTCAAGTTTTACCCATTGTTATTCAGGTTTTTGATCCTGTAAATGAAAGCACTATTATTATGGAACAGCCGGAAATTCATTTACATTCAAAGGCGCAATCGGAGTTAGCTGATCTGTTTATTAAAGCCATAAAGAAAAACCAGAAAGAAACACTTATTATAGAAACACATAGTGAAAATTTACTTTTGAGATTAAGAAGGAGAATAGGTGAAAATAAACTGGAAGAAAAAAATCCTTTGAAAATCAATAAAAACGAAGTGGCAGTTTATTATATATCTAATAAAGATGGATATAGTAAAACAACTGAGATTCAATTTGATGATTCTGGAAATTTTTTATCTCCGCCGGAAGAGTTTTTGGATTTTTTTTCAGATGATTTTCAAGAGATTCTCAAAATTTCTGAAATTACAGCAAAAATAAAACAAAAAGAGCAAAAATGATTTGTGTTTTAGATACCAATGTGATTGTTAATAGTATTAATAATAATTTAGACTGTCATTCAATAATGATATTATTCTATGTTAATAGAGAGCTAAAAATAGGGATTGATTATAATGGAAAAATATTAAAAGAATATCATGATAATTGTTCTAGAGACGAATTTTTTAGAAAATGGTATCAAGAATTGCAGAATAAAGGACAAATAGAATATAGGGATGGAAAATTAGATTCAGCAATAAAAATCAGTTTAAAAAATCTTGGATTTCATGAAGAAGAAGATACTTTTTTTGTCGCGGTTGCTTTAAATTCTGATAAAAATTTGATAACAGAAGACAGTGATTATGGAAAAGGAAATTCTGAAAAAGCAGAAAAAAATCAAAAAATATTAGAATTTATGAAAAAAAATCTTAATTTAAATATAATGAACTATTGTGAAGGATTAGATTTTTTAAAAAATCTATAAAATATAAGAAGAATGAAAAATATTTTTAAAAAAAACGGTCCCGATCCTCATCTTTTATATCCGATGGAAAACTATCAAAGACTTTGTTTTTTGAAAAACCTGGTCAAAAATCCGCGGATTATTGTAGGAGATTATTCGTATTACGATGATCTGGAAAATCCTGAAAATTTTGAAAAAAATGTATTGTATCATTATGATTTTAATGATGACAAACTGATTATTGGAAAGTTTTGCTCCATTGCCTCAGGGGTTCGTTTTATTATGAACGGCGGAAATCATGAGACAAAACCTTTCTCCACCTACCCTTTTTCTATTTTTAGAAACGGATGGGAGAAGCTTCTGGAAGGTGTTACGGATCTTAAAGAAAAATTTCCACACAAAGGGGATACGGTTATCGAAAACGATGTGTGGATTGGATATCAGGCTGTTATTATGCCGGGAGTAAAAATAGGAAACGGGGCGATTATCGGAAGCTGTTCGGTGGTGACAAAAGATGTCCCTGCTTATACGGTGGTTGGCGGTAATCCAGCTCAGGTAATCAGGAAAAGGTTTGATGAGAAGACGATAAAAGCTCTTTTGGAAATTGCCTGGTGGGACTGGGATAATGAAAAAATTACTCGAAATCTTAATTTGATCAATGGAAATAATATAGAAAAATTAATAAACTGCTGGTAAAGAAAAAATATGAAGAAAGTTCAAAAAATTTTTATCGTTTTATTATTTCTTCTGTCTGTCAAAAGTGTTTTTGCAAACCGTTTTCTAGAAATAAAAGGACCTTGGCTGTCTTCAGGTTTTGTGATGGGAATGCCGGTAAGCGGGGAAGGAAAAAAACTGAATATGGGTTTTGAAATGAGTTTTGTTAACCTTAATGATGATTTTTTTTGGGGAGTTGTGGGTGACTGGATCTATGACTCGAATCGTGAAAGCAGCCGCTACCTTCTGGGACCTGAGATTGGGGGTTATGATGAAGTATTTGGATTTGGAGTGGATGGGGGCTGGCTTTACTGCGAAAAAAAAAGCGGTTTTGGAGTGAGACCTTTTGTCAGCTTTAATCTTTTTTTTGTTTCTCTCACAACCCAAGCCGGATTTTATCATTTAGAGGGAAAAAACTGGGTGGAAGCGACCTTTATGATAAAGATTTCTCTTCCTTTGCATAATTT
>MIAO01000005.1 GCA_001829155.1 Spirochaetes bacterium GWB1_36_13
AGCTTTGATACGGGGTAGAGCTTTTATCAAATAAAAAATTAATTTGACCTATCGCATAGATCGATGCCGCTGCCCATATTTCTATTCTTCCGCTTAAAAAAGGCACAGTTCTTTTTCTACTCATTTTTTCTATTAATTTAACTACAAGTTCCTTATAATCAGAATCCAGATTCTGATCACAAAAATCCACTGCAAGTCCAAGCAGTATTTTCTTTTTTTCTTCAACTAAATTCTTGTCTTTTTCTTTCATTCTATAACTCCTATTCCGCAATTTTTTATACCATTTCCACTCATAACTCCAATGCCTCATCAATCTCTTTCATAATACGGTCTGTCTCAGTCAAAGCCGCTATGATTTTCTGATAATGGAGAATATCATCTACCGATAATTTCCTTCCGTTCCTGTCCTTCAGCCACTGTTGAGCCGGCTGATAACCGCCGATATAAAAATTCTACTCTATCAATTCTCCAACAGACTCATCATTCTTCTTAAATCCCATGCCTCATTTGATTAAAAATAATACCCCCACTATTCAGAAACAAAATTGATTTTGAAAATTTGAGCTGAGTCTAAAAAGGCATTTTTTCGAAATTTTTTATTCAGTAAATTAATTATAAAACGACCGCCTGTCATTCCGGTTTATGAAAAGCAAAAGACCGGAATCTATTACTTAAAACACTTATTGTCAATAGATTCCCGCCTTTACGGGAATGACAAAGTAAATATAAAAACGGACAATTTATATTTTGTTTAGTATATTTGATTTTGAGATAATTAAGTAACCTATTTATAATTTCTGAGAGCGGTGCTGACATTCGGTAACTTTCGAATTAATAAATATCTTTTCTATGACCAATTTTTAAAATGATAATTTTTTTATTGTTCCAATCCACATCAAATAAAACCCGGTATTCTCCATTTCTAAGTCTGTAATCGCATAAAGGATGTGCAGTTAATTTTTTTATATTGCTGATTGCTGGAAATTCTGTCAGTTTCTCAATACTTTTTTTTATAGCTGATTGATGTTCGGTGGGGATTTTTTTTATATCTTTTTTGACACTTTCCGCATAAATGATTTCAAAGCTCATCCCAAATATCCTGATGGGATAGAGTTTTACCTTGTTTTATTTCTTCTCTTCTTTTTTCAATTTCTGTTCTATTTTTAAGCAATTTTCTTTTTTTAATAAGATTATTTGCAAAAAGGGTGAGAATTGCTTTTTCATTTTTGTCTAACAACGGAATGACTTCTTCGATAGGTTCAATCGTCATTTAAGATAAACCCTCCTTTTTATATTAAACAAAATATAACTTAAAACATAGACTTTTCAAAATTTTACCAGCCCCCTGTTTATAATTGCTTTTATAGATAAAATATTTTTTTAGTTGACTTTTACAACTATTGTATATTACATTTAAATAGTCGGATTAAAATAATGGAGTGGGCATGGATGAGAAAAAATACAATCAATTCAGAAGCAGCCTGAGAGTATTGGCAAGAAAAATTGAGACCCAGATGAAAAATGAAACCGGGTGCTGCGGTGTTACTCTTTCTCAGTGTCATATTCTTCTGGAACTTTATCCAGATCAGGAACTGTCTATCAAAGAACTGTCCCAGAGACTAGAGCTGGATAAAAGCAACATCAGCCGTACGGTTGATTCTATGGTGGAAATGGGTCTGGCAGAAAGAAGCCATTCTTTAGACGACCGCAGGTTTGTCAGCATCCGTCTTTCAGAAAAAGGCATTGAAAAAGCAAGTTTCATCAACCAAAGCTGTAACGAATATTACATTTCCCTTTTTAAGCCTCTTTCTCCTGAAAAACAGGCTGTTATCTTACAGGGCATGGAATATTTAGCGCAATTGATGAAAAACGAGTCGAAAAAAAGCTGTTCCAGCTGTTAGACAAAGGAGAAACTATCAATGAAACTGGAAATCAAAAAAATAGAGCCCCTTCTTCCGCCCGTTGGCAATGAACAATGGATCGAAGGAAGTGTTTCTACAAAAATCGGGAAAGTGGGAAAGATAAAAACAAAACTGGACTGGAAAGATACTTTGGGCGGATTTAAAGTACGCTGGGGAATGAACCGGATGAACTACCGTATCGAGCCAGGGATCTACGCTGCCGGAAACCCCAGTCCTGATTCCCCGGTATTGGTAAGCGCCAATTATAAACTGACTTTTGATATCCTTCGAAAAAACCTCTCTGGTATCGATGCGTGGGTCTTAATTCTGGATACAAAGGGAGTCAATGTCTGGTGCGCGGCTGGAAAGGGAACTTTCGGAACCAAAGAATTGGTCAATCGGATTAAAAAAGTGCATCTGGAAAAGATTGTCTCTCATAACACTCTGATTCTTCCTCAACTGGGGGCTGTCGGGGTTTCTGCTTTTGAGACGGCAAAAAAAAGCGGGTTTAAAGTGGTTTACGGACCTGTCCGTGCTGACGATCTGAGTGAATATTTAAAAAACGGGCTTCAAAAAACTGAAAAGATGAGCCGTGTTTTTTTTCATCTCAAAGACAGGCTGGCTGTTGTGCCTATTGAGCTGGTAGGCACTAAAAAGATTTTTATTATTTTATCTGCTCTCTGTGTTCTTTTTGAGCTCATTTCCACCCAAGTATTCGGCGCTGCTTTCTGGAAAGATTATGCACTTTTTATGGGCGGAATCCTATCAGGAGCTGTTTTGACCCCCATTCTCCTTCCCCTGATCCCCTTCCGATCTTTTGCCCTAAAAGGCTTTTTAATGGGAACAATTTGGGTTTCGTTTTTTACCTATTTTTTTCTTCCGCACCTCCCTCTTCCTTTTGCGGCCGATTTTCTGCTTACAGCTTCCGTCTCATCTTATCTGGCGGTTAATTTCACAGGAGCCACAACTTTTACCTCTCTTTCAGGAGTGAAAAAAGAGCTCAAGATCGGACTTCCACTTATGCTGGGAGGGTTTGGCATAGGAATTATTTTAAAACTTTTAATTCGGCTGCTCGTTTTATCATAAAGGAGATTAAACTATGAAATACTTAAAAACAATCACACTTGAACTCAATTCTCAAAAATGCATCGGCTGTCGAATGTGTCTGGAAGTCTGCCCCCATCAGGTTTTTGGATTTGAAAACAAGAAAGCTTTTATCAAAAATAAGGATCAGTGTATGGAGTGTGGAGCCTGCGATAAAAACTGCCCGGTTCACGCTATTTCAGCCGGAAAAGGAGTGGGATGCGCCGCTGCCGTGATCAACGGAATGCTTCGTAAAACAGAACCTTCCTGTGACTGCGGCAACGGAAACGGCGGATGCTGCGGTTAGAAGATTCGGTTTACTCCACTCAGTGACAATTAAAATGAGAACGGCGAGCGCAAGGCAGTTGAGACCGTTTTATTCACTCTTTCCTGATAAAAACAATCAGCCCGACCAAAAGCCATAATCCGTTGATAGACATGAGTAATATTTTAAAGATTTTTTCAGCCGAATCAATTTCACCTTGAACTGACTGGATCCATCGGACAATCACAATAGGTTCTTTGGATTTCAGCTGGTGAGTTTCCATAGCATTGCCTACAGCAAAGGTACTAAGCCCCACATCCTGATTGGAAATCACAAGCCCGACAGAAGAAGTTTTCATGCAGTTTTCCGCATCGCAGACAGCCCAGAGAGGCACCGCCTCCCCTTCTTTCCAGTCTTCCTGTACAATGGGCGTGACCGCTGAAAAGCTTTTTTTATGGCGGTAGGATCCGTAGTACTGGGGAAGAGATTTTCCGTCTGTAAACTGAATCAAGTAGGCATCGGAGTATTTCGAGGCTTCCTTTACAGAAATACCCTCTACCCGTTTGCCGTATTTCAAATAATATCCGTCTTTGACCAATAGAGCGCAGACAATACTTAATCCCACCGCTAAGAAAGGAACAAACACAACAAAGGGACCGAATTTTTTGGTTTTAGAAAAAATCACCACTCCCACAATAAAAGAAAACAGCGAAAACCCAATTAAAACCATCACCATATATTCCATCTGGAAATTGGTTTTTAAAAGAATATGGTTTGAAATTAAAAAAATAGCATTGACTATGATTAAAATAGTTAAAAAAAATTTAAAAGTTCTCATGATCCGCTCCTTTTTAATCAGTTGATTTAAAATTTAATCATTTTTTATCAATCTTCATTTTTTAGTTACAAAAGCGTCAAATATCAGGATTATTATTGTATGTATCTTTATTAAAAGGAGAATTTTATGCTGACTGTTGCAAGAAGAGTTCCGGGCGCGATGTTTATGAAACTGGTTCAGACTGATTTAAAAAATTTTCAGGAACATGACGAAATTAAGATACAGCTTCACCCTGTTAAAAAAAATATTTTAGAATATTCAGAAAAATGGAAAGAAAGAGGCGAGGTTATCGGAAAAATCATCAGCGGATTTTGTTTTGTAAAAAGCAGCTGGCAGATTAAGGATCTGGTGGAAGCTTTGAATGAAAAACCTGAGATTTCGGAAATCGGAGTGGTGGATGAAGAAGGGAAACCTTTAGGTCTGATTGTCCGAAAACAGCTTTTTGACCAGATAGGCACACGATTTGGAAGAGAAATACTGGAAAATAAAAAGATTTCAGACTTGATTCAAAACGAGATGATCCGCTTAATCAATCAGCCTCAAATTTTTGAAAACAATAGGAACATCCTTTCTGTTGTAGAAGAAATAAAGGAAAAACTGGAAAAAAAAGAAATAGAGCCTTTTATTGCAATCGATTCACAAGGAGTTTTTGCAGGGATTTTTACCAATCTGGACATTCTTTTTTATCTTTCTAAAATCCTAGAATCGGATATGAAAATCGCTAAAAATCTTCAAGACAGCATTGTGGAAGATAAAAAGATTATGAATGAGCCTTCTTTTCGACTATTAGCAGGTTCAAAAATGGCAAAAGACATTGGGGGAGACTTTTATTTTATTAAAAAATACTCTGATAATCAATGGATTTTTTCTCTCTGTGATGTCTCGGGCAAGGGAGTTTCCGCTGCTTTGGTTACCACGCTTTTAGGAGGGGTTTTTTCAATTTATGATTTTCATTCCGGCATTTCTCTTTTTTTAAAAAAACTCAACGAATACATTTTTCAATCTTTTCAGGTAGAAAAATATTTGACTGGAATTTTCATGCGCTTTGATGAAAAAACCGGAAAAATGTCGTTTTACGACATGGGGCACGGGCACGCATATATCCTCAGAAATCATAAACTTCATAAAATTAAATCCACCCATGCCAATTTTCCGATCGGAATTATGCCGGAGATAGAAAACCCGGCAGCCAGCACAATTAGTTTGAAAAAAGATGATATTCTACTTATTTTCACAGACGGGATCCCTGAACAATGCAATGAAGCCAACGAAGAATACGGAGTAGCCCGGGTGGAAAAAATCGTAAAAGAAAATATTGATACCAATTTTGAGCACATTTCCGATCTGGTTTTAAAAGACCTCAAAATATTCAGGGGTAAAGAATATCAGCAAGACGATATCACTTTTCTTTTTTTCCATTACAAGGGATGATTTTTTTTCCAAATAAATGATTTTAAACTTGTTTTTTTTATTTTTTTTATTATATTATAGTTATAAGCAAGTTTTTTATTCAAGGAGGTGTGCTATGGACGGAATCCAATCAGTTTCTAATCAGCCGGTCATTGTTTCATCAAGTGCTCCTGCTCCGATTGTAACTGAGCCCCCAAAAGAGGTTCAGGCAACAGTCAAAAAATCATCAGACAGTCAAGTGATTGATATTACTGGCTGATGAATAGATGAATTACCGGGGTTTCTTTTATTTCTTCATCACTGCTGTCTTTTTGTTTTCTGTGTTTTTTTCAGAAGCTGTTTTATTTGGAAACTATGAAAAACAAAAAATTGCGGCTCTCCAGAAAATTCAGACTTTAAAAAACCAGCCTTCAAAAGAACTGGTAGAAACATTTATCGAACTCGAAAAACCGGACAATCCGAAATTTGAAAGCAATTTAACCAGCCGGGACAGCGGAAAACTGACCGAGGAAAAAGGATTTGTCTATTACAACGATGATCGGGTTTTTGAAAAAGAAGAAACTAAAACCCCGGGTGAAAAAAAACCTGAAGGAGAAACAGGCGAGAAATCATCCGATACGACCCAGCTGACCATTCATCAGCCGGATGAAAAAAATCAAAAATCAAAAATCGATTTTATCCCAAACCGTTATACCCGTGAAAAAACAGTGATCCACCTTTCATCTAACGGGATGATCGGAATCAGCACGGAAAAAAATGAATTTGCCCAATACCTGATGGAGACGGCTAAAAAAATATTTTACAACTGGGTAGAGTTTATCCCGGCGATGCAGATCAACGATAATCTGATTAAAAGAGATAAAAACGGCGAAATTTCAGGAACTGTTGGAATTTATTTTGAAGAAGACATGACCTACTCTGTCCTCCTCTCTGAACCTTATATTTCCGATACAATGAACGCCCTGACCCTCAGGTCTTTTCAGTACTTGACTCTTCCGGCTCCCCCTGAAAAGATGAAAATGAACCTGATTCTGGTCCGGTTCACCATTACCTTGGGTATGAGAGCCGAAGCTGAATTTAAATTTGACTATCTCAAAGAAAAACAAGACTAAAATTTTTTATTTTCATTTTTTTTGAATATATTTTGTTTGATTTTTTAACTTATCATTCAAAGAGGGTGGTCATGCAAGAATATTCTTCTGAAAATAATTCAGCTTTATTAACGGATCTTTACCAATTGACTATGATGCAGGGATATTTTCTTTCAGGAAGAAAGGAAGACGCTGTTTTTGATATGTTTTTCAGGCGGCCGCCTTTTGGAAGCGGTTATTGTATCTTTGCAGGACTCGAACCTTTTATCAAAACTCTTTTAAATCTCCGTTTTTTAAAAGAAGATATCGAATATTTAAAAACTCTGGGACTTTTTCAGGAAAGTTTTTTGGATTATCTGAAAAACTTCAGCTTTAAAGGAACAATTTACTCGGTAGAAGAGGGAGAAGTGGTTTTTCCCAATGAACCTCTGGTGCGAGTTGAAGGAAATATAATTGAGCTTCAGCTGATTGAAACTGTTTTACTGAATACAGTCAATTTTCAGACTCTGATAGCGACCAAATCCGCCCGCATGAGCGAAGCGGCAGGG
This sequence comes from Spirochaetes bacterium GWB1_36_13, assembly GCA_001829155.1. Lineage (GTDB taxonomy): Bacteria > Spirochaetota > GWB1-36-13 > GWB1-36-13 > GWB1-36-13 > GWB1-36-13. Next base: position 7,137 of record MIAO01000005.1, read on the forward strand.
AAAAAAGCGGTTTTAGAACTGGGGCTTCGAAGGTCTCAGGGACCAGACGGAGGAATGTCTGCCAGCAGAGCTTCCTTTATCGGGGGGGCAAAAGCGACAGCCAATGTGCTGGCTGGAAAAGTTTTTGGAATCCCTGTCAAGGGAACGATGGCGCATAGCTGGGTAATGGCGCATGGAAGCGAGCTGGAAGCATTTGAGAAATACAGTGAATACTACCCTGAAAATACGATTTTACTCGTAGATACTTACAACACTTTGGAAAAAGGAATTCCTGCAGCGGTTCAGGCTTTAAAAAAGCTGAAGAAAAAAGGAATCAAAAACTTCGGAATCAGAATCGACAGCGGAGACCTCGAATACCTCAGTAAAGAAGCCAGAAAAATTCTGGATGATTCTGATTTGAAAGAAACCAAAATTTACGCCTCCAACGATTTGGATGAGACTATTGTAGAAGAGCTGGAAAGAAAAGGATCTCCCATTGATGCCTACGGGATCGGCACTGCTTTGGTAACTGGAAAAGGAGACGCTGCGTTGACCGGTGTTTATAAGCTGGCAGCTAAAAAAATCGGAAAAAGTGTTGAACCTTGTATGAAAGTTTCCAATAACAGCGAAAAAATGACGAATCCTCATATTAAAAATACGCTTCGTTTTTTTAAAGACTCTTTGATGGAAGGAGATTTGATTATTCTTGAAAAAGAAAAAGACACAATCAGTGAAATGATTCAAAATAAATCAAAAATTACTTTTTGTCACCCTTATATGCCTTTTGTCCAGTTTGATATGGCAAAATACGATGAAGCGCAGTTTCTTTATAAAAAAATTATTGAAAACGGAAAACTGGTCTATGAGTTTCCAGAATTAAAAGCAATCCAGAAAAAAACTGAAACAAATCTTGCCCGCCTCCACCCTTCCTATAAAAGGCTTTTAAATCCTCATGTTTACAAGGTCAGTCTTTCAGAAAAACTTCTATCTCTGAAAAATAAAATGATTCAGGAAATCAGCGCTAGCCCTGCCTATACCCGAAGAAGTTCCAGTGATTAAAACAACGGGAGGATTCAGTGTCTGAAATATCATGAACTCCAATATTTTTTCTTTATAAAAATTAATGAAAATGAAATCATTAAGAAAAATAAAATTTTAAAAAAACTTTTACCAGTTTATTGACAAAAAGAGAAAAAATCTTGCATATTTTCCGCTTCTTTTTTATGAATTATTCTTTACTGTAAAGGATTTTTTGACTTTTTCAGGGACGACTATTTAAGGAAATGGGAACAGCCTTATTTTTATAAGCTGTTCCGTTATTAAAAACTATAAAGTGTTTTTATTGTCCCCAAGTACAGGGTTGATTGTATCGGCTTGCTACGATGGTTTGATCAAAAATATTTACAATATCGTCCCCATTCAGATCTGCTCTCGGATTCCAATTACTACTTCCTGGAACACTTCCATAAGCATTGGAAACAATACTCATATCATAGATATTGATTGCCTGATCTTCGTTTAAATCTCCAGTACAGACATGAGGCTGATAATTGGCAATATTAATAGTTCGTTGAGCCCATCCACTGACACCCATTCTTGTGCGTAAAGCGGCTTCTACAATAGGACTGGAGTCAATCGTGGTATGAGCGGCAGCAATAAGGGTTGAATTTTGACCATCAGGGCGAGCGGCTGAATGAAGATAAAAAGTTTGGTTTTGCCAAAAATGCTGCCAATCAGCTAAACCGGCTCGAAGATTATTAAATCGGTTGATATTATTGCCTGAAAACTCAATCGGAAAACGGGTGCAATCATCAGGACCCCCTGAAAGCGAATCACAGCCATAACTTATAGGATCAACAGTAATCAAACTAACCTTACCCGCAGTGAGTCTCGGAATAAGAAGCTCGGCTACCAGCATCGCCATGTGTCCTCCATTGGAGTGTCCTATGATCTGTACTTTTCGTCCGTTTGCGGCAAGAGTAACAATTCTATCTACAATAGGGCCAAGTTGATTAAATGCATTAAAATGAATCAGCCTGTCTCCTGAATTCGCCCAATAAAGAGTATGGGAAGCTAATCCATTGAAGCAGGAAACCAAAAATCGATAAGTGTCTTTTGCATCTTTTTCTATATTTTCTAAAATCTGCATTCCCATATCTACTGCAAGATCGGTTCCTGACGGATTTCCCCATGTCCATGAATTTAAGAGTGAACCACAACTATTAAATCCTCCCAGTATCACCAAAACAGGATAATTGCTTGTCGTAACCCTGTTTTCATTTTGTGAATCTAATTCACTTCCTGGTAAAGCTCTGTTTTTTGCACATTGAGTCAATAAAAAGATTGACATGGCAAGGATCAATAAAACTTTTACAGTAGTCATTTTTTTCATACATTTTCTCCTTAATTTTTAAAAACTTAAATAAAAGAAAATATATTTATGAGTTTTTTTCAATTACCTATTGGAATAGTTTTATGAAAATTGGACTTATACTTAGGAATAGTTTTTGGTATAAAAAATTGATTATGATTGGGTGGTTGAATTTATAATTTATCTTGGTGTAAATAAATTTGGTAAGATGAGAGAAATTGAATTTTGTTTTTAACCTGTAATTTGATAAAAATATTTTGAAGGTGTTTTTTGACAGTATGAATCGTAATAAAAAGATTTTTAGAGATTTCTTTATTTGATAATCCTTGAGCTACATAATGGATAATTTCTTTTTCTCTAGCTGAAAGACTTTCAAAAGTCTTCAAAGCATCTTGAACCCTAAGAGGTTGATAGGAATGAAAATCTTTAATAAATATTAATAAAGTGAAAATAAATAAAGTTAAAAAAACTAAAGAAGAAATAATAATAATAATTTTTAAAAAATTGAAAACATCCAATAAATTTGTTTCAGGAACCCAGATCACAACAAAAGATTGAATAAGCGGGATTTGTTTTATGTAAAAATAATCTTTTGAAGATTTATTTTCTTGAATATATAAATCATTCATGAGTGAAATATGAGCTTTTAATACTTCAATTTTTTTCAGGTCAAGGCTTGATTTTGAAATAACAGCATTTTGATCTGTAATAAAAAATGTTTTGTCAGTGATGGAAGAAGAATATTGAGTAAATAAATTTTCAAAAAAATCACTTGAATGGATTTTTGTAAAAACATAATAAGTGTTATTTTCATAAATAAAAGGAATTTGAAGCAATAAAAAAGATTGACTTTTAACTGCATCCCATTCAAGAAATGCTTCAAGGTGACGAGTGCTTTTTAAATGATAATCATGAAAAATAATATTTTCAGGATAGGAAAAAAGTTTTTGTTTTTTACTATCGGTTACTAAAAATTCCTGAGTTGAATCAATGAAAGATTCTTGGGTCAAAGAGCTTAAATTCGATTTAATTGTATGAATGATGAGAGCCGGATTATTTTTAGGTTGAATGTAAATAAGTGTTTTTAAAAAAATAATTTTTTTTTGGACTTCGTTTTGGATGATGCAAGAAAGAAGATTGGTTTTTTCTTTGTAAAACTGATGTTTCATGTCTAAAATGCTATTATTTATCTTAATGAGTATAATAGAAATAAAAATAAGAAAAGGAATTGATATCAATAATAATAAAATCATATTTTTTTGAAAAAGTATTTTAAAAATACCAATTTTTTTTAAAAATGAAAGCTTTTCAGTCTGAATAAAATTTGAAATATAAAAAAACAAGAGTACACTATTCCAAATTGAGTGAAAAAAGAGGTAAAAAGAAAAATAGGAAGGCAAAAGATCCCAAAAAAATGAATCTATCATAAATCCTGGAAATGAGATCAATAAAATGTACCCAAAAACTTTAAAAGTTTTTTTCACTAGTTCATTTTCTATCCTATTTTTTTTTCTTACGACAAAATCTAAAACATAAGAAAAAAGTATGGCATGGTGAATAAAGCGGGGTAAATAATGAGTTCCTATTTTAAAAAAAATATTTTGTTGAAAATGAATGAGAGTAAAATAAAGAATTCCAAGTAAAACATTGATTCCAACAACAATGGAAATAACTACTATCTTTTTTTTGGAAATAGGAATTCTTGAAAATTTGTATAAAAAAAGCACCGCTGGAACTAAAATAGTCTGTAAAAAATGATATTTAAAAACTGCAAAAATATAAAGATCAGTAAAAAGATATAAAAATTGTACTAATGCAATCAATGAAGTATTAACTGAAAAAACTAAATAAATGCTAAAAAGCCCCTTAGGACTGTCTTTGTAAATATTGTTATAAAATCGTTTAAAAACATAGACTTGCAAAAATGCGATAATAAAAAAAATTATCCAGTAAATAAATAAAAAATTTTTCATCCAATCTCCTCTAGTGAGATTAAAATATAAAATTAAAATAAGTCAATATTTTTTATTGACCATTTCTCTCTCTTTCGTTTTAATCAATAAGCCCCTTTGTCTTAATCCTTATTAAAAATAATTTTTCAATTGTTAATCAATATTTTTGATACTTAAAATTATTCTTAGTTTTTTAATTTCTTTACTCTTTTTTTTAAAATAGTAGTTAAAAACTTTATATTTTGGTTTTCAAGATAAAATGATTTATATTATATTATAGATAGATTTATAATGACTACTCGCAATTTTGATTTTTTTACAAGTTATAAAATTTCTTTAAGAAATCAAGTGTAAATTACAATTCTACACACTATTCATTATTTGCGTTTCCAATGCAATGACTTTGAAAGACTGCCAAAATTGGCAAAAATGGAGAAAACAATGCGACTTTACCTCATCAACCCCAAAAATTCAATTATGAACCTTGATTTAAAAGTAAACTATTTTAACAAGTTCAGAGTTTGGAAACCTTTAGGGTTATTGATTTTAGCTGGTCTGACCCCAAAAGAATGGGAAATCACCATTATTGATGAAAATACTATGAATGTCAATTACGAAACAATGCCTCAGCCCGATCTGGTCGGCATTACGGCTTTCACCTCTCAGGCAAGCAGAGCTTATGAAGCAGCGGCATATTTTAGAAAAAACAATATCCCTGTGGTGATGGGCGGAATCCATGCGACTATGTGCAGTGAAGAAGCTTTAAAATTCGTAGATATTGTGGTCAAAGGCGAGGCTGAAAGCGTATGGGCTCAAGTTTTGGAAGATGTCAAAAACAAAAGTTTTCAAACGATTTATGAAGGCGAACATCTTGACTTAAGCCATGTTCCAATCGCAAGACACGACCTTCTCCCGAAAGAAAAATATTTTTTCGGTTCTATTCAAACTTCACGCGGCTGTCCGCTCAATTGTACTTTCTGCAGCGTTACTGCTTTCAACGGAAGACAGTTTAGGAGGCGTCCGATTGAAAGCGTGATTGAAGAATTAAAGCTGATTAAACAAAAATATGTCCTTATTGTCGATGACAACCTGATTGGAACTCGTAAAGAACATATCGACTATGCCAAAGACCTTTTCAGGGCAATTATCAAATCAAAAATCAAAAAGAAATTCATGGCACAGGTCACCATTAATCTGGCGGATGATGACGAACTCATGTCTTTGGCGAGAAAAGCAGGATGCTGGGGAGTTTTCATCGGCTTTGAGTCGCCGCATACTGAAGGACTGATAGAAATTAAGAAAAAATTCAACATGGGTGAAAACAGGAATCATAAGGAAGCAGTTGCGAGAATGCATAAACACGGACTTTTAATTGCGGGGTCGTTTATTATGGGCTTGGATGTCGATAAACCCGGTATTGGAAAAACCATTGCCGAGGCTGCCAAATACTATGATATTGATATTTTAAACTCGATGATTTTAACTCCCCTGCCCGGCACAGTGCTCTGGGATAAAATGCAAGGAGAAAACAGGATTATGACCGATGACTATCCCAATGACTGGAAGTACTTTACCCTGACTTTTCCGGTAGCAAAATACACTCATATGACCCAATATGAAATTATTCAAGAAGAAGAAATGTGTTCAAGAAATTTTTATCCTCTTTCTAAAATTATTTTTAAATTTATTAAAAGCATTTTTACTAAAAAGAATTCAATCGCACTTCTTTTAACAGAACTTTCCTACCGCTCCAACGCAATGAATTATGCCAAAAACACTTTAAACAGTTCTTTTCTGGATAAGCAGGGCGATAAGCAATTAAGATAATTTTATTTCAAAATTTTTGCCAAGAAGGGTAGATTTAAATCTCTTTTTCTTGGCGTATTTTCAATTTGTTCAGATATCCAATATTTTTTTTTACAATATTCTTGCTTTAATTTTCAATTTTGTTATTATAAAAGTAAATAAAATTAATTGTTTGGAGGAAACAATGATTCTTAAAAAACTATTCTTTACATTACTTTCTTTTTCGATTTTTATCGGTTCTGGTCTGATTTACGGCGCTGAATACTTCGTTTCCGCAAAAGGGAAGGGAAAAGAAGCCAGTAAGGATAAACCTGCAAAAGATTTGGGTAATATTATTTCAAAGCTGAAGGCTGGAGATACGGTTTATATAGCAGGAGGGGTTTATACCGGAAAAGGAGACAACGGGCACTATAAAATTGAAGTACCTGTAAAAATCATCGGCGGATATGATGAAAGCTTCACAATACGAGACCCATGGGGAAAATACCAAACTATTTTTTCAGGAGACAACAAGGCTTCGGGATTTGAAGGCAAGGCAAGACTTTTGATTGAACTTCATTTAAAATATAACAATTTGACTAAAAAAAGCCCTGAAAATCAGGTAATGATAGACGGAATTATCGTGGACAACGGGGATAGGAATCAGTACAGCAATGGGGATAAAAAAATTGAACGATATGCCAATCCTGCAGACAAAAAAAATGCCAGCCCTCAAACTCCCGGTATTCAGGTAACATCTGGAAAATTTGTGGATGTGACGGTTCAAAACTGTGTTGTCATCAATACTGCGGCAGCCGGAGGAGCGATCCATGTAGCCGGAAATAAGGAAAATAAAATACTGATTCATAACAATCTGGTCGTCAATAATACAGGATCCGGAATTTACGCTTCAACTGTTTTTCATATCAATAAAAAAGACATTACCCCTAAAGAATTGGCTACTCTCCCTTCTTTTGAAATTAGCAACAATACGGTTCTTTTTTCATGGAAATTTGGTCCTATTGACGAGTTTGGGGGAGAAGGTCTCAAAATGGATGACAATTTATCTGTAACAGCTTCCAATAATGTTTTCGGCTTTGGAGATGTCTTTGGGGTGGACAACATCCGAAAAGCCCGTTTTTTAAAGCTCAAAGACAATTTAATCACTGGAAATAAAAAAGGGGATTACAGAGAATGGAACACAGTCATGCTTTTAAATGAAATGGAAGATGAGGCAGAACTGGTAGCAGACGATTCCACAGGTAATATCAGCGATAAAATCGATATCCCTGCTCCAAAAGCATGGGCGGATATTTACGCCGGCAGAAAAATCATCAGCCGCGCAGAAGTGGAAAAAGATGTAAAAGCCAGTAATTCTTCCGCAAACGACATTCGGGGAATGCTGGGGCTTCCTTTGAAAGGGAATAATGTCAAAGATGATTCAAATGTTTGGCTGCACCGATTCCCTCTAGCAGATGCTCTTAAAATCGGAATGAAAGAATTTAAGGGAAAATACGGTTGTAAAAAACCTTAATCGATAAAAGTGGAAGAGCAATGGATTGAAATTATCTATTGCTCTTTTTTTTAATAAATTGTCTGAATCAGCTTTCTGGCTCTTTCCAGGTCTTCTGCGAAATCGATTTCCATCGCGGGAAAAGTGGAGGCATCTTCAGCATAAAAATCACTGCCGTTTTGAATCATTTCCTCAAAAGAAGCCTCGTAATATTCATTCACTCTTTTTTCATTGATAATTCTTTTTTTAAGGGTTTGAAACAATACTTTCCGGCTTGAATCTGAAAAGACTTCTATTCCGATTGACTCACCCCATGCTTTTTTCGGCTCGACTGTTTTGCTGATTTCAAGAATTTTATTTTCATTTCCAAGAAGAACTTTAATTTCTTCCTCTCCGCATTCATGCCGGTTGACCGCAAGAACAGGTTTTTGAGGACAATCCAAAAGAATTTGAATAATCCCGGGATGAAAAATAATATCGCTGTCTAAAAGAATAAAGTCTCCGGTCAAGGCTTTTTCTGCCAAAAGCAGTGAATAGGCATTGTTTGTTGAAGCATAGTCTTTATTTTCAATAAATTCAGTTTTTAGATCAGAATGATTTTTAATAATATGCGTCATTATTTTTTCTTTTTCAAAACCCGTCACAACCACAAGGTCATGAATCCCGTTTTCTTTTAAATTTTCAAGGGTATAATCAAGAATTGTTTTTTTTCCAACAGAGAGAAGACATTTAGGGGTGTGATCCGTAAGCGGTTTCAGACGATTTGCCATCCCGGCGGCAAGAATAACAGCCTGCATTTTTTACTCCTTCATCCTGTTTAAAGATTTTTGAAATGTTAAAATAATAAAAAGATAGAGATTAAACACCACGGATACCCCAATAAAATAAAAAGCAATCCGGTAAATAGAGGGCACAAATGAAAAAATCGCCAGAAAAGAAATATGGGTTGTAGAGCCGATAAATGTCATCAACCGGATATACCGGTCGCGGATGATCATATCAGGTCTTTCTGTTCTGGTTTTAATCTGTTTTTTAAGATAAATCAGATAAGCCCAAAACATGATTTTATAAAAAAAATTCCGGGTATTTTGCCTGAAAATCTTTGATTCTTCAAAGTCTTTTGTCATTTCCTCAATCGAATTATTATGAAGATATTGATTTCTGTAGTCATCGAATATTCCGGCTTGAATCGCAGTAGATATCCCCGCTATCCAGCCGATCCAGAAAAAATAAAAATCACCGGTATCACGGATCAGCGCAAAACAAGCTCCGGCATAACTGGCAATATAAGTAATATAATCTGCGCTGCCGTCTAAAATACTTCCTATTTTAGAAGAAACTTTTTTCATGCGTGCCAATTGCCCGTCGGCGCAGTCCAATGTGTTGGCAAGGAGCAAAATCAAGGCGCCTGCTTCATAGGAATGAAAATAATAGAGAAATCCGCTTCCAACTCCTAAAATCATTGACAAAATCGTCAGATGATTCGGTGTCAAAAAAGTCTTCCGGCTGACAAACGCTAAAAGAAATCCCAGCGGACGAAAAAAAATCAGATCAAAAAACTCTTCGCTCGATTTTTTTTTGAGCGAAGAAAGATAAAGTTCTTTCATATTCATACTAACAAAAAATCCTTACTTCATCTCTTTCAGACTGTCTTTCATTGATTTCATAAGGTACTCGTTTTGTTCTCTCGTTCCTATTGAGATCCGTACAAAGTTTTTAAATACAGCTTCTTTGAAGAATTTAATAATCACTTGTTTTTTAGGAAGTTCTTTTTCCAGATAATTGAATTCTTTCTCAGGAAGTTTTGCCATAATAAAGTTTGCATAAGTTTTATAAGGCTTGAATCCCATTGTTTTCAGTTCGTTGAAAATCATTTGTGCGTCTTCCATGATTTTTTTATTATTACTGATATAAAAATCATCCGATTCTAACGCTGCAAAAGTAAGTTCCTCGGAAATTCGGTTGTAACCTAAATATCTGTTGTTGTAAATTTTCAGTTCAGAAAGATTTTTTCCGACAAAAGCATACCCGATTCGGACTCCCGCTAAAGCGTAGAATTTTGAAAAGGTTCTTAATACAATGACATTGTCATATTTTTCAACAACCTGTTCTCCATACTGGTACTGAGTGAATCCCCAGTAAGCTTCATCCAGGATCACAATTGTTTCTTTCCCTGCCGCTTTCAAATATTTTTCCAGTCTTTCTTCTGAAAGAATATTTCCAGTGGGATTATTCGGAGTGCAGATAATAATCGCTCTCGGCTTCTTATTCAGTAGAATATCCATAATTTGATCATCATCATAATCAAAAACATCATCTTTTTCAACCATCGTATATTCCAGAATGTTTGCGCCGACTTCTTCGCCGATCGCTTTGTAGTACCACCACGATTTATCGGGCACAGCCAGAGTCTGACCTTTTTCAGTCAAGGCAAAATAAATAGACTGTTTTAATATATCTTCCGAACCATAGCCTAAAACAATTCTATCAAATGGAACCTTGAATTTTTCAGATAGTTTTTCTTTGATTCTTTTAGGATAATCCCTTGAATAAGAGTTAAATATCTCAATATTCATGTTTTTCAGGATTTCATAGCACTTCGGAGCAGGACCATACTGATTTTCATTCTTATCCATATTTAAAGGAAACTGCATAAGTTTAACTCCTTTTTTCATTATTACTGGTTATAAAATATACTGATGGGTCTATTGTTACAGAAATTTTTCATTTTATTTAAAAAAGAGGAAGAGTTTTTCTATTGATAGTGAAACTCTTCCTCCTCTCTTGTTTTTATTTTGCGTATTCAACCATTCTGCTTTCGCGGATTACGGTGACTTTAATCTGACCTGGATATCTTAATTCTTCTTCAATTTTCTTAGCAACATCTCTTGCAAGGATTTTTGATTCTTCATCATTCGTATCAAAACTATTGACCAGAACCCTGATTTCTCTTCCCGCCTGGATCGCATAAGCTTTTTCAACTTTTTTAAATCCAAGGGCAATGTTTTCGAGTCCTTCTAATCGTTTGATATAACTTTCAAAAGAATCTCTTCTGGCTCCCGGTCTGGAAGCTGAAATCGTATCGGCGATCTGAATAATCAAAGCTTCAAGAGAATTCGGCTTGGTGTCTTCGTGGTGGGCAAGAATCGCATTGACCACTGTTTCGTTTTCCCCGAACCGTTTTGCTAGTTCCGCGCCGGTGACAGCATGTCCCTTGTCTTCTTCAATCACGCCTTTCCCTATATCGTGTAAAAGCCCTGCTCTTTTGCAGACTTCCTTATCCAGTCCGAGATCGGCTGCAATAATACTTGAAACATGCGCCACTTCTTTTGAATGCGAAAGCACATTCTGACCATAGCTGGTTCTGTATTTCAACCGGCCGATGTATTTTTTCAATTCCGGAGAAAGCCCCTGAACCCCGAGTTCATAGCAGGCATTGTCCCCTTCGTTTCTGATAATTTCCTCAATTTCAGTCTTGACTTTTTCAACTACTTCTTCGATTCTGGAAGGCTGAATCCGTCCGTCTGAAATCAGTTTTTCGATCGCCAGTCTCGCGACTTCCCTGCGGATCGGATCAAAACAGGAAAGCACAATCGCTTCAGGAGTATCGTCGATAATAATATCAACTCCTGTCATGGTTTCAAGTGTTCTGATATTCCGCCCTTCTCTTCCGATGATTCTTCCCTTCATGTCATCGCTTGGAAGCGTGACGGTTGAAATAGAGGCATCCGCAGTTACTTCCGACGCAGTTCTTTGAATCGCTGAAACAATGATTTCTTTTGCAAGTTTGTCAGAAACAGCTTTTGCTTCTTCTTCTCTTTTTTTGATAATCTCGTAGTAGTCTTTTTCGACTTCGTCCTTGATTTCAGAAATCAAGAGGTGTTTTGCTTCTTCACGGGTGATGTTGGCAATTTTTTCAAGTTCTTTTTTCAGATTGTTCTTTTCCTGATCGATTTCATCTTCTTTCATTCGAAGATTTTTTTCTTTCGCGAAAATACTTTCTTCTTTTTTCTCTAAGAGGCTTTCTTTCTTTTCAAGACCTTCCTCTTTCTTGACCAGTCTCTGTTCCTGTGACTGGATTTCTTTCTTTTTCTCAATAAAATCTTTCTTTTCTTCGTCTAAGCGTCTTTGTTCATTTTTCGTTTTTTGCTCTAGACTTTCAATTTCTTTTTTGGAATCGTCTTTCAACCTCTCAGCTTCGGCGATAACATTCTTGGCTTTTATTTCAGCAGAGCGTAAATTAGATACTCCGTAAATATATCTAATCAAGTAACCAATTATTATCCCAGTAAAGAGAGAGGTTAGTATATAGATTGGATCCATAACCCCTCCGTTTAATATGATTATTACAAAAAAAGTATCAGATAAAAAAAATGATACTGTTTAAAAATTAATAAATTGTTTATAAAAATAAAAATGATATTTAAAAAATAAAAAAACTTTTTTCTTAAAAAGAAGTGATTGAAACGCAAATTGATAAATATGATTTTGATATCAATAAGAAAGCAAAATAAATAAGAATTTTTAAAATATTCTTTTTCATTTCAGACTGGCAATTCTAATTTAGAATACAAGGATTAAGAAGCTTTTTTTCTCAATTATCTCCAGAGATAAGTAAATGAAAGAAGAAGAAATTTTTTTCAGAAATTCAGGCTTTGCTGATTTGAGATTTTAAAAACTCCGATGCCTGACTCATGCCAAACATCGGAAAAATAAAATTTATAGGGATCGCGGTTTATTCTTTAATAGACATCTTTTCAAAGATTTTCACAATTTCTGAAAACTGTTTTTTGGCAGCTATTTGATAAGCAGTTTCATTGTTCTTATCTTTTATTTTAGGATCAGCTCCTTTTTCCAGAAGAAGTTTTACCGCTTTTGCATTCTGCGCATAAACAGCCTGCATGAGAGCTGTTTCTCCCTCATTGTTACGGACATTGAGCGCCACACCCTTGTTTATTAAAAATTCTACCAGTTCAGGAGTGTTCCAGACACTGCTCATTAAAACGGTCCAGCCTGAAAGGCTGCTGGATTTCACCTGAATATTAATATCTGCGCCTTTTTCAATCAGCAGTTTCGCTATATCGGTCAAACGGCTGTGCACGGCCAGAAACAGAGCGTTTTTACCTTCCTCGTCAATGACATTGATATCACTGCCTTTCTCAATAAGAAGAAGGCTGATTTCCTGATTTTTGTTAAACAATGCCCACATTAACGCATTTTTTCCAAAGTTGGTTTTTTTATTGACATCCGTTCCATGATTTAAAAGATACAAAACCGATTCATTCTGATTTTCAAAAACCGCCGCTATTAAAGGCGTAACTCCGTCTATCGTAGCGTGGTTGACATCTGCGCCATGATCCACTAGAATTTTGACAATATTTGGATTTTTATTGGCGGCAGCATAAATCAAAGGTGTAAATCCCATTGCATTTTGAGAATTGATATCAGCTTTTTTTTCCAGAAGAAGATTGATGATTTCCTCATTTCCCCTCTGAACAGCAAAAGAAAGCGCCGTATAGCCGAAACTTTCTGCATCAACATCCGCGTCTTTTTCTAAAAGATATTTAACCACTTCTGTCTGATTGGCATTCACAGCTGCCATCAAAGCAGTAAATCCTTCGCCGTTTTCTTTTGAATTGATATCAAAATTTTTAGAAGTCAGCTGTTTTACCTTGTCAAGTTTTCCAAGTTCGATAGCCTGAATAATTTCTGCATTGATTTTTTTCGAACAAGAAATAAAAAGACTTGTCAGAAGAAGAACTAAAACCAGAATATACTTTTTCATTTTTCAATCTCCTTTATGCGATTACTGAAAAAAGCTGTATAAAAAATTATAAAATAAAATCTTGAAATAAAATATAATTTTTTTATTAGATTTTCTGAAATTTCTCGTTATTTTTTATAAAATTACATAAAACAGGAGAATTCTAATGGATGTTTCAAGAATTTACGGTAAAATTCAATTTGTCGACTCTTTTCCAGATTACAAAGTAGAAGTGGTTTCTTCTTTTCCTGACCTCAAAGTCAAAAAAGTATCTTCATTTGCAAACAGCATAGGAGAATGGGAAATTGTTGATTCTTTTCCGGATTTCAAAATTCAAATCGTTTCTTCTTTCGGAGACTTCAAGGTTCAATTTGTTGACTCTTTTCCCGGTCTCCCTTAATTTTTGATTATTTTATTGGACTTTTTTGTTAAAAATGATTAACTTCAATTCATATTTTTTTATTGGGAGTTGAAAAAAAAATATGAAAAAGTTCATGAAAAAATCAGCCGTTTTTATTGCGATCCTTCTTCTTTCAGGAGGATTGCTTTATTTTGTCTTTCCTCAAAGCATTCTTTTTGTTTCTATGAAAATAGACCGGATAAAAGCAAGTGCTTATGAAAGGGAAATAACAATCAATCACGAAAAATGGACCTATCTCGAAGCAGGCAGCGAAGATCCTCAAAGCCCAGTGGTTGTATTGATTCATGGCATGGGTGGAAATAAAGACAACTGGATGAAGATGGCCCGCCTGATGACTTCTTACCGTCTCATTATCCCTGATTTACCTGGGTTTGGCAACCATCCGCTTCAAGACAGCGTGACCTATACTCCTGAAAAAACTTCAGAACTTCTGGAAGACTTTTTTACCAGTCTTGATTTAAAAAATATCAATTTGGTCGGTGTCTCTATGGGGGGAATGGTCGCCGGTTATTACGCTTCTATTCATCCTGAAAGGATTTCTACCCTGACTTTAATGGACACTGCCGGAGTCGGCACCAATAACTTAAGCGAGTTTATGACCTTGGTTTTTTCGACCGGTAAAAACCCTTTACTTTACGAAACAGTGAATGACTTTTATCAGGCGATGGATTTTATCCTCAACCGAAAACCTGATATTCCCGACACAATCATTCAATATATGGTTAAAAAGAAAATCGAGAGACTCCCTGTTGAAAAGAAATTTATTGCCGACTACATAGGATCAGATTACTACCTTTTAGATTCCAGACTTTCTTTCATCACTTCCCCCACCCTGATTTTATGGGGAGAAAAAGATAGAATTATCGATGTCTCCGCCGTAGAAAACATGAAAGATAAAATCAAAACAAATGAAATTGTCATACTGAAAGATGCCTGCCATGCTCCTATGATCTGCGCCTCAAAAGAAACAGCAGAAGCATTGGATCATTTTTTCAAGGCTCAGCATAAAAAATAAAAAAAAAGAGGTTATAAAATGATTCAAACAATCTGGATTTATGGAACCGGAGGCGTCGGGGGTTTTATCGGCGGAAAAATTTTAAAAACCCTTCAAAAAGAAAATGAAAATAAAATAAAAGTCTATTTTATCGCCCGCGGCGTCCACATGGAAGAAATCAAGAAAAACGGTCTCATCCTCAATACGGCTGACGAGAAAAATAGTGTTGTAAAACCTGACGGAATTTCCGATGATCCTTCTGATTTTCCGGCTCCGGATCTTTGTTTTATCTGCGTAAAAAGTTATGATCTGGAAGCAGTTTCCCTTGCTATTGCCGCTAAAATGAAAGAAACAACCAAAATCATTCCTCTTTTAAATGGAATAGATATTTATGAAAGACTCAGAAAATCGATTACAAAAGGAAAAATTTACCCTGCCTGTATTTATGTCGGCACTCATATTGAAAAACCGGGAGTGGTGACTCAAAAAGGCGGCGAAGGAAAAATCCTTTTTGGAGAAGACCCTGCCTACCCTGATGAAACGCCTCAGGATCTTCTTTATTTTATCAATCATTCAGGACTTTCTTATCAATGGTTTGACAATCCTTATCCCCCTATCTGGGAAAAGTATATTTTCATTGCAGGATTTGGGCTGGTCAGCGCTTATAAAGATAAAACCCTTGATGAAATCATGGAAGATGAAAATCTCCGGAAAAAAACTGAAAAAATTATGACTGAGATTTATGAAATTTCAGTTCAGAAAAAAATAGACCTGCCTCACGACATTGTGGCTGTTTCATTAATGAAAGGAGCTTTATTTCCAAAAGGAACTAAAACTTCATACCAAAGAGATGTGGAACAAGGCGCCCAAAATGAAGGCGAGCTTTTCGGGGATACCATCATCCGCTTAGGCAGTGAAACA
The DNA here is from genome assembly GCA_001829155.1 of Spirochaetes bacterium GWB1_36_13. Classification (GTDB taxonomy): domain Bacteria; phylum Spirochaetota; class GWB1-36-13; order GWB1-36-13; family GWB1-36-13; genus GWB1-36-13. The sequence goes on from MIAO01000005.1 coordinate 22,837, forward strand.
GGCGTTGATGTTTCTGTGACCAAAAAAATAGTTGAATTAATGCATTTGAAAAAATAGTATTCAGATTTTAATGTTTGAAAAAGCCCTCCAGTTTAAAACCGGAGGGCTGAAATTACTCATGAATCAGACTTATCGTTTTAATCTTAGAATCTCTTCAAGCATGGTATCCGTAGTCGTAATGGTTCTTGAGTTTGCCTGAAACCCTCTTTGCGTTACGATCATATCTGTAAACTCTTGCGAAAGATCCACATTTGCCATTTCTAAAGCCCCTGCTACGATGATGCCTTTTCCAGCAACTCCGGCAGCTCCCACATTAGCGATTCCAGAATTGACTGTTTCTACAAAATTCGTATCTCCGGCTTTCTCCAATCCCTGAGAATTGACAAAAGTCGCTAAAGCAACCTGAGCCAGTTCTTTTCGGGTTCCGTTGGAATAAGTTCCAATAACGGTTCCAGTATCATTAATCTGGAAAGACTCCAGATATCCCATTCCATATCCGTTTTGCTCAACCGCTTTGGTTGTTGTGTCGCTTCCAAACTGCGTGATTCCGTTGTACTGCCCCACAGTTCCTAAATCCAGACGGAGCGTCTGCTGCTGCCCGATTGGATTTCCCTGCGCATCCACAGTTCCATCATTGACATTAAAGTTTAAATTAACGCTCAAATCTCCCTGGGCCAGAATGTCCCGGTTTGTTCCTGTCCCATCTTCTACAGAAACTAAAGCTCCTCTGTTGTCAAAATTAATAAAGAAGGTATTGTCTCCATCTAAAGTCGGATTGGTTACATCCACTCTGGTTGAGCCTTCTATCGAGTCGGGCACTTTTGTCACAACTCTCCATCTGTTTTCAGAAACTTTGTTAAACTCAAGCACAACATCATGGGTATTGCCTTTCGAGTCATAGGCTTTGATGGAAGTGGTATGAACCAAGCCTTTTGCCCTTTCCTGCTCGGTAGGATTGAAAGGGTCAATCGCCATAGAGCTGGCTGAATTGAGGTTTGATTTAAATTTGATAAAAGAGGTCGCCTGAGCAGCCATTTTATCTCCGACTGGGATAATAATATCTCCCGGCTGTTCAGCAGTATTTAAAACATTTGTCCCGTCAGGGAGTGTCTGTGCGCTCCATCCTTGAATCTTAAATCCGTTGGAAGGATTGACCAGTGTCTTATTGACATCGACCCCAAAATTTCCTGCGCGGGAATAAAAACTCTGATCGCCTTTTTTCTCGATAAAAAAGCCTTCCCCCATAACCGCAAGGTCAGTGTTTTTTCCAGTTGTCTGGATCGCTCCCTGGGTCATGATCTTGTCAATCGCAGCCACACTCATCCCGAGTCCTACCTGCTTAGGATTGACCCCGCCTTTTTCATTGGTGGGTTTGGAAGATCCGCTCATAACCTGAGAAATAATATCCTGAAAAACAACTCTGTCTTTCTTATAACCGATTGTATTCACATTTGAAATATTGTTTCCGATGACATCCATTCTTGTCTGGTGATTGATTAAACCGGATACTCCTGAATAAAGAGATCGCATCATGGCAATTCACTCCTTTGAATTAGTTTTAATGTATTTTAAAAAAAAGTTTATTCTACTTTCTGGATTTGTTTCGGATTAATCAGGTTGTTATTAATCGATAAATATCCTTGATTTTCCTTAAACTCAACCGCATCTACAGCTCCAAAAGTCTGTTTGCCCCTGTCGTCGATAAAATGCACTTTTTTCCCGAGAAGCCCGTAAAGCGACTGATTTGTATTTTGAGAGATCAGTCTTTCCATTCCATCCCTGACTTTTTCCATTTTTTCAAGACTAGTCATCTGAGCCATCTGAGCAATAAAATCTCTGTCTTTCATAGGATCAAGAGGGTTTTGATGTTTCAGCTCGGCTACCAGAAGTTTCAGAAAAGCGTCTTTCTGGATCTCGTCATTGCTCTGTTTTCCCTTTAAAATGCTTTTGTTGAGATAATCAACCTTCATTTCAGTCTGAAAGCGAGCCTGCTGATCCTGCAAAATATTGAGTTCCACTGATTCCTCCGCGTTGTATGAAGCGTTTTTTATCTTACTATTTTCGATCGTTTTTCTAAGCCCTTAAGTAAAAATTCGATTCTAAGGAATCAAATCCGTTTTCCCAGTTTTCACGGTAGATTCTGCTTTGTTCCAATAAAGACGAGACCTTAGTGTTTTCCGCTACCGTCTTCTGAAGTAGATTTTCTCTTTCCGCATTTTCAAAAGACTGCCCTGTTTCACCGGAAGAAACTTCCATATCTCCCAGCTGGATTCCGTTTTGTTCCAGCACAGCTTTTACTTCTCTGATATTTTCCTTCACAATTTCCTTGACATCAGGATTTTCCACAATTATTTTTCCTTTAATGACATCGTCTTTCATTTCCAGTACGATTTTAATCGCTCCCAGTTCTTCGGGTCTTAGATTCACCGTCACCTGAGAAAAGCTTTTCCCGATAAACCCGGTTACTTTTTCCCCGATTTGATCCACAATAGTGCGTCCCAGTTGGGCACGGCTCATCTTGGCAGTCTGGCTCAATTCTTTGGCCGCCTCTGTCTGAAAAGATTTATTGTCTTTTAAAAGTATATTTTCCCCTGTCTTATGAGAAGGGATATCATTTGAAACTGAATTTCTATTTTTTGAAATTTCATCTCTTTTCACCGTCTGTTTATCCAGTTTAAAAGAACTTTTTTCAATCCCCATTGCCAGCTGGCTGATCTCTTTTCTGGTTTCTTTCGCATGAAGCGTTTCATCTATTTTTTTGACTCCGAGCGCAAGATTTCCCTGATTGTTTTCAGTTTTGTTTTGTCTGGCATGCGGACTGATTCTCACATCATACACTGTCTTGCTTTTTTTCTCATCTTTGGATTCTGTTTTATAAAAATCTTTAACCGCCTGAATAAAAGACGAGTTTTTAGATATTTCAGGCTCATGACTCAGTGTTTTCAGAGTATCTGCTAAGGCTTTCAATTCCCCCAATAGTTCCTGAGGATTTTTCTGAATTCCGTTTTTCGGGTTTTGGAGTTCTATTTTGACATGAGAGGAAGTCTCTTTGACCGCCTGCTCTCCTTTTTCAATCAGCTTCTTCATTTTTTCAATCAGCTGGTTCAGGTTTAAATTTCCTGAGGCTAAAAGAAGCTCAATTTCTTCAGCGGGTTTTTTATCTTTCATTCCTTTTTTAAGGGTTTCAATAACTTTTTTTATTTTTACTATGATTTCGCCTGTTTTTTCTTCTTTCAGATTGGAAAGTGAAAGAGGATGAGTGGTCTGAGTTTTTTTTGTTGTTTCAGAATGGGTGTTTTTTTCTTTTTCTGAAATTTGCGAAGGAGGTTCTTTTTTCGAATTTTCCGGTTTCTCTTCATTTTTACTGACAATTTTTTTGACTGCTTCTTGAAATTTTTCAGATTCTCCGGTTTGTTTTTCGGGACTTTGGTTTTCATTCAGCTTGAAAAATTGTTTTCCTGCATCGGAAGAAATACTCTCTTTTAATCCGTTAAAATCTTGGTAAGACTGCAAAAAGTTCATAATCTGCGCCATTCCGTGGCTCCTTGAGTTGATTCTGGATTTCCTTATCTTATAATTATCGAACCATTTTGATTTTGATAAAGATTTTTTTCTCCTCTCTTTTATCAAATGATTGGTAGCAATTTTTTTTTGTGGCAAGGATTAGGAATCTTTGTTCTATCAATCTGTTTGTCAACCCTGGAAAACCCTAAAGATTTTTTACCCAC
>MIAO01000006.1:0-1647 GCA_001829155.1 Spirochaetes bacterium GWB1_36_13
AAAAGCCTTTCTATTTTCTTTTTTAAAATTTAATCAAAAGAGAGATTTTTTTAGTATTTTATTTTTCACATCTCTCAAAGAGGGTAATGAGGTTCTTAATGGCTGGGTATGAGAGACCTGAAGCTTTTGCAAAAGCGTTTAAGCAGTTTCATGGACTGATCCCGAGTGAATGTAAGAAAACCGGCAGACATCATTTCTTTGATAAAATCAATTTGAATGATTTATCAAAAACGATTAAAACAGGAGGCTATGATATGGATCTGGTTCAAATTCAAACTGAAACTGAATTTCAGGTAGTGGGGAAAGGGATTCGAATTCAAGAGGAGAGTTCCTTTATGTATCAACAAATTTTAGAATTCTGGGATCAATGTGAAGCGGAAGGGATGTTTGAAACTTTGGAAGGGCTCGAAAAACAAAGCTGGAAAGAAAATGTCTGGCTTGGGGTCTCTATGGATTTTGATGATAAGGGCGGTTTTACTTATTTTATCGGTTTTCCTGTGCTGGATGTTAAAAACATCCCCCCCCCAATATCAGTCTATTTTCCTGCCGTCTCAAAAGCATGCTGTTTTTCAGGCTAAAGGAAAACTTCCGCAAAGCATCTATAAAACTTGGGATCATATCTTTATAAAATGGCTTCCCGAATCTGAAGTCAGTATTATCGATGCTCCCGCTTTTGAATACTTCGGTCCTGAATCTCTTTTAAAAGGTGCAAAAGCCTTTGCACAAATTTATATTCCGATTCTAGAAAAAACTGCTTAAACAAAAAAAGCATTTTTTCTCTGTAAAAAAATTTCCAATTCTCGTTATTGAAGTGTGGGTTAAAATAGACAAACCGTTTTATCCGATGGAGAGACGAAGACTATTGGACTTCCACGGGAAGTTTTGTTGATATTGGATTTATCACAGATATGGCAATTGAAAACCTGAAAAACGGCGTTGACCCTGAAAAAGCCTCTGGAAGAACGATACCATACTGTCCGAAAAGTTTCAAGCTTGACTCACAGGTATATCCGTTCTATTCTTGCCTGTTTTTTGTATGTGGAATACGGGATCGGGCTTTTAGAAACCATGGATAAAAATAATGCTTTTCATGAGATGTGCAGGTCTTTTGAACTTCTCGGCAATTTGATCCCAATCCCTTTGACTGAAAAAAGGATTTTTGAAAGAATCCTCAACAGTGCTCAAAGCAGTGAATCTCGGAGATGACACAGATACGACCGGTGCCGTTGCCGGAGGGCTGGCAGGACTTTATTACGGAATTGAAGGAATCCCGAATAAATGGAAGGAAACTCTTTTAAAAAGCAAAAGACCGGAATCTATATTTTAAATAATTCATTAACAGAGTAAATATAAAAACGGTCAAAATAAATTTGTTTTACTATAGGAAACTTCTAAAAATTAAAAAAACGCGTCATTGCGAGGAGTAAAGCGACGAAGCAATCTCTTGAAATTAAATCTCTTAGAGATTGCTTCACTTCGTTCGCAATGACGGGATTGTGTATTTTTAGAACTCCCCTATAAAAAGATATTTTTTTCTGTTTTAGAAATTTAGGTATTATTTTTATTTATGTGTTTAAAGGGAGTTCTTTTTAGGTCTCCTTATTTTTACGCCATCAAAATTGTTAAAAAGGATTTAATATTGGATAA
>MIAO01000006.1:1698-2020 GCA_001829155.1 Spirochaetes bacterium GWB1_36_13
GATGTAGTTCAAGATGAAAAAAATAAAAAACTAATCCATCTATGTGTCAATCAAGAAATAGGAAAACTTTTAGGATTTTTAGTAAGATCTTTTGAATATCAAGAAAAATATTATCAAACTACTAAAACTAATTATGTTGAGTTAATTCATGGGGACGCCTCAACGAAATGTTATTTCAAGATAAAAATTATTATACTGTTATTTTGCCTCTAGGAGAAGGATTAAGATTGAGTTATAAATTATCTCATTAATGGAGAAAGAAAAGTGAATGTAGTTGAATTGAAAAATATTAGTAAGTTGTATTTAATCGGCAATACAGAAG
>MIAO01000006.1:2033-8998 GCA_001829155.1 Spirochaetes bacterium GWB1_36_13
TAGTAAGTTGTATTTAATCGGCAATACAGAAGTAAAAGCAATTAAAAAAGTCGATCTGGAAATTAAAAAAAGTGATTTTATTTCAATAGTGGGTCCGTCTGGTTCAGGGAAAACTTCTCTTTTAAATATAATAGGTTGTTTAGATAAACCTACTAATGGTGAAGTGAAAATTCTTGGTGAAGATGTGAATCTATTAAACGATGAAGAATTGTCTTATTTAAGAAATCATAGAATTGGTTTTATCTTTCAATCTTTTAATTTAATTCCTGTTTTGACCGCTTTTGAAAATATTGAATATCCCCTTATTCTCGCTCAAGTTAACAAAAAAGAAAGAAAAGAAAAGGCTGAGAAAATGTTAGAAGAAGTTGGATTAATTAACTTTAAAAATCACAGACCTAATGAATTATCAGGTGGGCAGAAACAACGTGTAGCTATCGCAAGAGCGCTCGTCACAAATCCAGAACTTGTGTTAGCAGATGAACCGAGTGCAAATATTGATAGTGAAACAGGTGAAGTTATTATAGAAATTATGAAAAAAATGAATAAAAATTTCTCTACCACCTTTATTTTTTCAACCCATGATGAAAGAATTATGAAACATGCACAAAAAATAATAAAAATCAGAGATGGACTACTCTGTGATAATTAACAAGGAAGAATAAAATGCATCCCTATTATTGTCATTGTATCGGAAATATCCAAAAAGAGTTCTCTGATAGGGGGAATATTAGCTTCGATACCTTTACTTTCACTACTTTCTTTTATCTGGATTTATATCGAAACAAAAGAAATAGAAAAGATTATAGATTTATCCTATTCAATCTTTTTTTTAGTGATCCCATCTCTACTCTTGTTTATTCTTCTTCCAGTTTTATTGAAAAATAAAATTAATTTTTATCTGTCTTTATTGATTTCATCGGTTGTAACCTCTGTTTTTTACTTTGTTATGGTCAGAATTTTAAAATATTTTGGAGTAAAGTCTTTTTAACAAAGCTCTCAAAAATTATAGATTGAAAAACTGTTTAATAAATAAACCGTTTGCCACAGATCAATTCTGTCTTTGAGTTCTTCCTGAGTGAAAACAATCTGGATCGGTTCCGGCATCATTTTGCCGTAATCATCTTTGATACGGATGAGAGCGATTTCATAAGCGTTATTTTTTTTGGTGATTTCCAGTTTGAAAGAAGACTTATTTGTATATCCGGTATTCAAAACAGTAAAGGTAATCTTATCGATATCAATTGAAAATCCTGTGATAGGAGTTATCTTTTTGTCCGATTTTGAACCTTGAGAATAAAGACAGAAAGAGAAAAGAGATAAAACTAAAGCAATCACCACTCTCTTTTTCATAACGACCTCCTAAAAGCTCTTATGAGAAAAGATATTATAAAATAAATTAAAAAACAAAGATTATTTTTAATTCTGTTGAAAAAAAGATTTGCCAAGAAGGATAAGTTTAAAAATATTCCTTCTTGGCAGATTTAAAAAGTTTATTTTTTAAAAAAATAATTCACATTAATTTCCCGGGCTGCTTTCGTTTCATTCGGTCGTGAAATCGGAGCCGTGAAAGGAGCATTGAGGAGAACCTCAGGATTTGTTTTTGCTTTTTCAGCTGCACCGATCATAATATCGATAAACCAGTCCAGAGTTTCTTTGCTTTCTGTCTCGGTCGGCTCGATCATAATCGCTTCCTTGACAATGAGAGGAAAATAGACTGTAGGCGGGTGGATACCCTGATCAATCAGGTATTTAGCAATATCCAGCGCGTGAACTTTGTGCTGAAGCTGATTCTTGGCTGAAAAGACGCACTCGTGCATGCAGGTGCGGTCATAGGGCAGATCATAATGAGCTTTCAGTTTCTTCATCAGATAATTGGCGTTGAGAACTGCTTTTTCAGTCGCGTCGATCAGACCTTCTTTTCCTAATAAAAGAATATAAGCATAAGCCTTGATCAATACTCCAAACTGTCCGTAAAAAGGAGCGGTTTTTCCTATTGATTCAGGATGGTTGTAATCCAGAAAAAAAGTTCCGTCTGTGTGTTTTCCAATGAGCGGAACAGGGAGATAAGGGATCAGTTTTTTCTTGACCCCGACAGGGCCTGCTCCCGGACCTCCGCCTCCATGAGGGGTTCCAAAGGTTTTATGGACATTGATATGCACCACATCAAATCCAAGGTCTCCAGGGCGTACTTTTCCCATAATCGCGTTTAAATTGGCTCCATCGTAATACATTAAAGTGTCAAATGAATGTGCCAAATCTGCTATTTCTTTGATCCGTGTCTCAAAAATTCCAAGGGTATTGGGGCAGGTCATCATAACAGCCGCTACTTCATTGTTTAAAGCTTCCTTAAACAGGTCAAAATCCATTTCCCCGTTTGGAAGGGAAGGGATGGTGATAATCTCATATCCTGCCATCGCAGCGCTAGCCGGATTGGTTCCGTGAGAAGAATCAGGCACAATAACGGTTTTCTTTTTGTTTCCCTTTGCCTTGTGATAGGCGGCAACCAGCATGATCCCCACCAGCTCTCCATGGGCTCCTGCCATCGGCTGGGAACACATACTGTCCATTCCGGTAATTTCTTCCAGAAGTTTTTCTGATTTATAAAGAACCTCAAGTGCTCCCTGAGTAAAATTTTCCCCGGAAGGGAGCTGGGGAATCATCGGGTGAATATTAAAAGATTCAAGACCAGCCACTTTCTCGGTTGCTTTCGGGTTGTATTTCATTGTACAGCTTCCGAGGGGGTAGTAGTGGGTATCAACAGAAAAATTCAGCTTGGAAAGAACCGTGTAGTGGCGCACTACATCCAGTTCGCTCACTTCAGGAAGGCTTGCTTTTTCTTTCCGTAAATATTTTTCAGAAAGGGTTTCCTGTAAAGGCGTGTCCAGTAGAGGAAAATCAACGCCTGTCCGGCCGTTTCTTGATTTTTCGTAAATTAGTTCCATAAAACTTCTCCCATTGTTTCAGCAAGTTTCATAATTTCTTCTTTTGTTCTTTTTTCTGTTACAGACACGAGTAAAGCGTTTTTATCTTCCGGTGTGTAAAGACTTAAAGGGATTCCTGCCGCAATGCCTTTCGAAAGCATTTTTTCCACTGTTTCAGATGCGTTTTTAGGAAGTTCCAGAACAAACTCATTGAAGAAAGGATTTTTGTTTTTCAAAGAAACGCCTTTGATTTTCAAAAGTTCTGTCAATGTAAAATGGGCTTTCTGATAGTTTTGAGAAGCAACGACCTGAAATCCTTTTTTACCGATCAGTGAAAGGTAGAAAAGTCCCCGAAGGGCAATCAGGTTTTGATTGGAACAAATATTAGAAGTGGCTTTGTGGCGTTTGATATGCTGTTCCCGGGCTTGAAGAGTCAAGACAAAAGCTCTTTTCCCGTTTTTATCTTCAGTTTCACCCACAATTCTTCCGGGAAGCTGGCGGATGTGTTTGATTTTAACCGCGATAAATCCGAAGTAAGGTCCTCCGAATGAAAGCGGATTTCCCAGGCTCTGACCGTCTCCTACCGTAATATCAGCTCCTGTTTCGCCCGGTGTTTTCAGCATGCCGAGAGAGAGAGGGTAAACGGTTTGAATTAAAAGACCGCCTTTTTCATGAATCATATCTGCAATATCCTGAAAATCATCAATGGTTCCGAAGAAATTCGGGTTTTGAACCACGATTGACGCTGTATCATCATCGATCAAAGAAGCGATTTTCTCGCGGTTTGTCCCGTAGTTTTGATGGGGAATCTCAATAATGGTAAAATCCAGATTATCCAGGTAAGTATGAAGAATTTTCTTATAAATCGGATTAAGCGATCCGTCGATAATGACTTTGTTCCGGTTGGTAAGGCGAAAACTCATTAAAACCGCTTCTGCTACCCCTGTTCCTCCGTCATAGAGAGAGGCGTTGGCTGCGTCCATTCCCGTAATCGCGCAGACAGCAGTCTGGTATTCATAGAGAGACTGGAGTGTCCCTTGAGCTGCTTCCGGCTGGTAGGGAGTATAGGCTGTATAAAACTCCGCACGGCTGGAAAGGGCATCGACAGCCGAAGGGATATAATGGTCGTAATATCCGCCGCCCGTAAAAAGCAGTAAATCGGTTTTGTTTTTTTTACCGATTTTTTGAAAATGTTCAATAATTTCGTATTCGGAAAAAGGTTTCGGAATATCGAAAAAACGGGTTCTCAAAGATTCAGGAATATCCTTAAAAAGCTCGCTGACAGAAGAGACTCCGATATCGGCAAGCATTTCCTTGATTTCAGTTTCAGTATGGGGAGTGTATTTCATGAATTGAGATCCTCAAGATACTTTTTATATTGATCCGGGTTCATTAGGTTTTTCAGCTCATCTAAAGAGGCGATCTCGATTTTTGCGATCCATCCTTCTCCCTCAGCGCTCTGGTTAATGACTTCTGGAGTGTTTTCAAGATTCTCATTGACTTCAATGACTTTCCCGCTCACTGGAGCGTAAATATCGCTGGCAGCTTTCACGGACTCGATTCCGCAGAGGACTTCTTTCATTTTAAGAGTCTTCCCGATTGACGGAAGTTCAACATAAGTAATGTCTCCAAGCTGTTCAGCCGCAAAAGTGCTGATTCCGATGGTACCGGTTTTGTTTTCCACTTTAATCCATTCATGATCTTTGGTATAAAATGTCTGCATAGTGTTCTCCGTTTGATTTGGTTATTAAAGACATATTAAATTTATTAAATTCAAAACCAGAAAGGCAGATAATTTAAAAAAATCTTTCTGTTAAAAAAGTTTTTGGCAAGTTTTGAAAGAAACAATATATTTTATTTATGAAGAAATAATCATATCCTAAAAAGGAGAAATAAAGTGAACCGCTACTATCAAATAAAAATAACATTAATAGGTTCTAATCCGGTAATTTATAGAAGAATTTTGATTAATCCGGAAATTTGTTTTCCCGAGTTTCATGATATGATTCAAGATATAATGGGATGGGAAGATGATCATCTTCATTTATTTAGAAAAGGAAAAAAATACTACAGGGATTCATCTGATGACGGCTTTGGGAATACGGTTGATTACTGGGATATAAAAATAATGGATGTTTTAATAAAAATAAAAGATAAAATGATTTATGAATATGATTTTGGAGACGGATGGGAGCATGAAATTATTTTAGAGAAAATTGTTGAAGAAGAAGAGGTTTTTAATATTCAATGTATCGAAGGGGCTATGAATTGCCCGCCGGAGGACTGCGGAGGAATTGCTGGTTTTTATAATATGCTGGAAATAGTCAAGAATCCGGAAGAAGAAGAATATGAAGAAATATTAGAGTGGCTTGGCGATGATTATGATCCGGAGTATTTTGATTTAGAGAAATTAAATGAATTATTAAAAAGTTACAATAAAATTGTAAAGAAAACAAAGAAAAAATGATAGCGTCTTGCGGTATAAACTGCACTTATTGTTATGCCCATCTAAAAAAGAAGAAACCCTGCCCCGGATGCCGTCTCAGTGATGATGGAAAGCCGGAACATTGCAGAAAATGCAAAATAAAAGACTGCACAAATGAAAGAAATATTATATTTTGTTCTGATTGTCCTGATTATCCTTGTGTTTTGATCAAAAGACTGGATAAAAGCTATCGGAGCCGTTATCATGAGAGTTTAATAAATAACATGATGATTATAAATAAAAAAGGAATGCAGGTTTATTTGGAAATGGAAAAAGAAAGGTTGAAATGTCCTGAATGCAATGGAGTTTTAACCTTTCAGCATAAACAATGTTCTGAATGCGGTAAAGTTTTTGAAGTACAGGAATTAAGCGGGATATAAATTTCCGGTTTATTTTTTCCGGCTTTTGTCTATCGTTTGCAAATTAAATGCCAATTTTTTAAGGGTACCCCACGGGGGGCGCTATATTAATTTCTTTTCAATTAAATCCAGAATATGATAGTATTTATCCTCGAGTCCATCCAGACTTTGGATGATTTTTGACAGGCCTTTGACATAAGAATCATGGCCTTCTACCAGCGTTTTAAAATGGAGAGTGGTTCCTTGATCTAGGATTGATATTTCATGAAAAGCGTGCAAAGAAAGAGATTCTTTGGGAATACTGTAAGTATTCAGCTGCTCATCCTGATTCCGGATGCTTTTTATTTCTTTGGGATTGACATTTAAGGCATTGGCAATCTCAATGGCTGTCCCTGGAAGGCTTTTTTTTGTGTCCTGATGGCTTTCGGTAATGGATATTTGATAATCCTGAAAAAGTGCGCCGTATTCTTTGATCATATGCATGAATTTCAGCATCAGTACGCTTAAATTCGGTGCGTCGATAAAAGTAAAATTATAATCTTGGCGCTCGATATTCATCCCGGTTGAGCCCTGAATCAAGGGAACTTTATTTTTACTGCAGAATTCAACCGCTTCCGATAACTGTCTTCCAGAACCGATATGAACAATAATAAGATTTTCTATAGGATACTGATAAATGTTTTCCCAATCATCGATTTGATAATCGTTTAAATAATCCGGTAATCCTTTTTTTATACTGTTCGCTAATTTCCCCTGCCCGACCAGGATGAGAGTCTTTCTCATGTTTTTTACCTCTTTCATTTCCTGTAAATATACTGAAATGATTTTTAAATGGCAAAAATCCGATTACTCCACCTCTTTGATTTTATTGTGAGGGGCAGTGCAGATGGGGCAGTTTTCTGGACTATTTTCACAATTCTCGGGTAGGAAAGGTGACGGATTCATTGGATTTTAATGAATTTTTCGTGATTTACATTACAAACCGGGCATTTGTCAGGAATCTCTCTATCCATAGTGTATCTGCAGACCGGGCAGATCAAAATATCGCTTTTGGCGAGGTCTTTAAATTAAATTTGATAAAAATCGACAAACAGGCTCATTTTTTGAAATTATATTAAAAAAAGGGGAGGGATTTTTTTCTGTGGCAGTATTTTTTGGGTTATTTTATTTGCAAGTTTTTCTAACCTATCGCTGTCCGAG
>MIAO01000007.1:0-171 GCA_001829155.1 Spirochaetes bacterium GWB1_36_13
CAAGCAGGGACTGGGGACAGGAACTATTTTGGCAGTCCAGTAGGAATCGGACAGACTGCCCCGACTGCTTTGCTTCATATAAAAGCGGGCACGGCAACGGCCAACACTTCCCCTATTAAACTTACATCTGGCCCATTGCTGACTACTCCTGAAGTAGGGGCAATAGAATTT
>MIAO01000007.1:215-488 GCA_001829155.1 Spirochaetes bacterium GWB1_36_13
CAAGGAATTTACTCTAAACGATGCGGCTTTGACTTCAGGACGAGTACCTTTTGCTACCACTAACGGACGATTGACTGATGACGCTGACCTGACATTTGCGACTGATACGCTTACGGCCGCTAAGATGGTTGGCACTACCAGTGTGAAAGTCGGCACGGCTGCTGGCTTTATCTCAAGCGATGGAAGCACAGGAGCAACAGGAACTTTCACCAGCGCTGATGCGCCAGCAAAGGTCGTGACGGTTAAGGATGGAATAATAACCAGTATTGTTTG
>MIAO01000007.1:506-4373 GCA_001829155.1 Spirochaetes bacterium GWB1_36_13
ACGAGATGGGAAACACCTCAAACGAGATAACTCCCCTAACCCTAGAAAATGTCCAAGCTAAAAGGGCGGCGCTCGTTAAAGAGATAGCGGAAGTCGATGCCCTGATAAACGACTTAAAAGCATTATGAACGAAATAGAGAAACTTAAAGCTCAGGCCTACGATGTTTTAGCGGAGCTTGAACGATTACAGGCAGTTCTGCGGGAATTAAACATTCAGATAATGCGGCTACAGCAAGAATCTCGACAAAAGAACAGCGGTAAGCAAATAGCTAAGAATGATTAAGGAATATGAGAAACTTAACATTCCCGATGAAAGTAGGTAGGAAAATTCAATGCCGAATGAAAATTACAACGCAGCTACTAGGCAATATGATGAACGCTGGCTTCAGTTTGATGGAGCCACCACAACTACCAGTTCGACTACTACAAGCACTACCTCGACCTCTACCACTACTAGTACTAGCACAACAAGTTCAACCTCTAGTTCAACTTCGACTTCTTCCAGTACATCTACTTCTACCTCTACTTCGTCTACTACATCAACATCCACTTCAACCACTTCCACCACTACTGCTTTCCCCTACATAATTCCTATCTTGGAGATAAAGTCGTTTAAACCGATTTTGGAGATAAAGTCGTTTAAACCGAAACTTTCGATAGTTAGAGAAGATAAAAATACATAAAATGAAAAATCTTGAAGAACTAATAACTAAGAACATCAAACCTTATTTGGGAATACCCCTCGCCCTTTCTGGCGGAGTTGATAGCAGTTTGTTGGCGGCACTCATAAAGCCAAAGTTCGCTATTTCGGTGGAGTTGCCAGAGGGGAAACATGATGAGATAAAGTATTCAAAATTGGTCGCAGAACATTTAGGGCTAAGACACATCATCGTCAAGTTGGACGACAGCAATCTTGACGAAGATATGGAGATTGCGGTTAAGGCAATCGGGAGAGTAATCCCTCATTTCAATATCTTTCCGCTTTACCAGATGTATAAAAAATTAAATGAAATGGGTGAGACGGAATTAGTATTAGGGGACGGCCCTGACGAAACAATGTCGGGCTACGCCAGAGATTTAATCATCTCCTATCTTTATAAAGTCTATGACTTTCCCGCTTTTTTAAACTACAAAACACTCATAGATAAAATCCTCCCGCCAATTTCAGAAACGATTTCAAGAAGTATAGGAATAGAGACCGACCTTACCTCCATAATGGAAGCTGACATCGTTCTTATGCGTCCCGATATGGACGATATGTCGAATGCCCTTGCCAAACATTTTGGCATTACCAACCACCGCCCCTACCAAGACAACCAAGAACTTGACGACTTTATGAGAGATTTGCCCGAAGAAGAAAAGATACATCAAGTTGAGTATGGCAAATATGCTTTAAGGAAGATTGCGGAAAAATATCTTCCCCTCGAAATTGCTTGGAGAAAGGGAAAGGTTGGAGGCCCTGTCTATCCCGTGAACGCTAAAAAAGGATGGTTGGATATTGACGGGGAGTTCGGGAAAACCGAATACATAAAATGGCAGAAGGAGATACTCCAAAAGTAAGTATCATCGTCGTACATTGGGCACAGAACGAGTTTCGCTCCCAGAAGATGCGGGAGTGTATCGTTTCGTTGATTCAAACAACAGGGCTTTCTTTCCCAGAAATTATCGTAGTAGACAATGGGGGGAACTATGAAGACAGTCAGTTTCTTCTCGACCAGACAAACGATGGCAATATCTCCTGCTATATCCGTAATCGCAAGAATATGAGTTTTGGTTTTGCCCGAAATCAGGGATTGAAGATGGCAACAGGCGAATACATTTGTATCTCCGACAACGATATTTTGTATAAAGAGGGCTGGCTGGAGAAATGTATAGGAATACTAGAAGCTCACCCCGATAGAAAAATAGGCGTGACTCCTTTGCGGACAGACCGTCAACACCGCCAAGCCAAATGCTGGAAAGGAGAGTTGGAATTTAACGGAGAGAAACTTTTGTTAAACACCAAGGCGGGTTCTAACTGCTGGGTGATGAGAAAAGAGGACTTTCTTGAAGTAGGAAGATTCCTCCAACACAGAGTGGCGGGAAGCAAATGGGCGGATAAGTTTGTCGATAAAGGCTATCTGATGGTGACGATGGAGAAGAATCCATTGGCCGAAGACCTCGCTTTCAAGAAAGGTTATAATTTTAGAGCACCAATAGAAAATACGGAATTGTGAAGCTTTCCGTTAATATCCTGACTTACAAAGGAGAGTTTCTTGATAAGGCAATAGCGTCTGTCAGACCTTATGCTGATGAGGTAATAGTGAAAGATACTGCTGCTATTCAACACTTAGGCAAGGCGTGGACAAACTCCCCACTGGACATAGAGTTGACTCGTCTCTTGAACGAGATGAAGGATGAGAGCAAGGGAGGGTGGATATTAAAAGTGGATGACGATGAGATTTTTACTACAGAGTTGATGGAAGAGATTATGAAAATTGTGCGGAGTGATGATGATACTCCAATCTACGCCATCCCTTTTCGGCATGTCGGCACCAGTTCTAAGAAGAGATACATCAAGCGTCTTTTCAGGAACATAGAAGATGTTAGCTGGAATGGTAACTATGGATGGGAAACTCTCGCTTATCAGGGAAAGCGGATTTCTTCCAACAAATGTCCTAAATTAAATAACTTCTTTTACCATCTGGGCGGTTTGCGGAAAGAATACACCAGAAAGCATGACTACAGCACTTTACAATAAGAAGATAGTTATTGTTGTCCAGTCAAAGTTCCCTAAAGTTTTAGAAGAGTTTAAGACGCAGTTTGAAGCGACCACCGAGGATTTTAAGAACTTAAAACTTCTTGGAATAATCGGAGAAGAATACGGGGCGAAAGAAATAAATAGGATTCTTCGCCCCATCACCGCCCAAAAAGAAGTGGAAATCTTCGGTGTTTATAATGATGACCTTTGGTTCGGGGAGAGGTGGCTGGAAGATATATTGGAGAAACTTGAAATTTACCCTTGTGTTTCACCTGGCTATGTAGAAACTGATAAATGGGAAGTTTTTAAGAAAGCAGTGGATGGCACTAAAGATGAGATAGGAGTAGTGCCATTTCTTTATGGCCCAGCCCACACTTTTAGAACATCTCTCTTTCGACAGATAGGTTTATTTGATGAGAGATTCGACTGGTCGGTGGATGACCTAGATTGGGCATGGCGAATAAAGTTAAACGGAATGGAATCGGCGACTTCCAAGAAAATAACAATAGGACATAGGGTCGGGACAACTCTTACCAAGACGAAAGGATGGAACCGAATCTCGGATATTAACAAGGAACTTTTCTACGATAAGCATGGCTGGCCAGCTTACCGACATCTGCGAAATCACTATAAAAACTATCATTCTTATTTTGTAGAATGGAAGTAAAGCGCTTAGAAATCGGTTCGGGAAAAATGCCCCGAAAAGGTTTCACTCATATAGATATTGAGGAGAGTGCGAAACCTGACATTCTCGGAGATTTCCGTACAATGGAGTTCTCTGATTTAGAGGAGATTATTGCCCTTCATGTTTTGGAGCATTTTAGTAGGAAAGAGGGACTTGAAGTATTGAAGCAGTGGCATGCTTGGTTGAAAGTCGGCGGGAAACTGATTGTGGAGACTCCTGACATGGAGAGGATTTGCGGATTTTTTACCACCCGACCAGAGAGATTGTGGGCGGATAGGGAACATCTTAATTTCGCCCTCTACGGCTCGCAAGGGGAAGATTGGGCATATCATAAAGACGGGTGGTGGCGGGAAAAGTTTAAGAAAGTTTTGCCAGAGATAGGATTTAATATAGTTAAAATTTGGCAGAAACACAGCTACATCAGGTATGGAGAGAGCCGAAC
>MIAO01000007.1:4454-26551 GCA_001829155.1 Spirochaetes bacterium GWB1_36_13
GTAATATTCTTCAATAATGCCGGAATACTGGATCGGCATTTCCCATCCTCCGAAAGGAGCAAGTTTTGCCTTGAGAGCTGCATGTTTTTCAAAAAGAGGGGTTCTTTTAAGATTTTCCTGATTCATAAATACTCCTGAATTTTAATACATTAAAAATACGACGGTTTTTTTTTTAAACGAAATTTAAAATTACATCTTGAAAGAACGATAATAGATGAGTTAAAAAGCATTTTTTGAAGGAGAAAAAAAATGACAGGCAAAAAAATCAGACTGGAAAGAATTTTAGATAGAGAAACCAGTAAAACCATTATTGTCCCTATGGATCACGGGGTAACCGTCGGTCCGATCGCAGGATTGATCGACCTCGGCAAAGCGGTTGATTCTGTGGCAAACGGAGGGGCTAATGCCGTATTAGGGCATGTGGGACTCCCTCTTCACGGACACCGCCACCACGGAAAAGATGTGGGATTGATTCTGCACCTTTCTGCCAGCACAGAGCTTGCTCCCGACGCGAATAACAAAGTACTGGTCAACAATGTTGAAAGAGCTATTAAAATGGGCGCCGATGCGGTTTCGATCCATATCAATATCGGAGCTGAAAATGAATCAGATATGCTTCGGGATTTCGGATTAATTTCCAATCAGTGTATGGAATGGGGAATGCCCCTTTTAGCCATGATGTATGCCAGAGGACCTAAAATCACAAAACAGACGGATGTGAAATTTGTCAAGCTTGCAGCCAGAGTAGGCGCAGAACTGGGAGCCGATATCATTAAATGCGTTTACACTGGAAGCCCTGAATCTTTTGAAGAAGTAACCAGCGGATGTCCTGTCCCTGTCATTATCGCGGGCGGAGAAAAAATGGAAACCGATGAAGATGTCTTAGAAATGGTTTACTACTCGATCAAAGCAGGCGGAAAAGGCGTGTCTATCGGACGAAATATTTTTCAGCATAAAAACCCTGAAAAGATGGTAAAAGCAATGCATGCTATCGTTTTTGGAAAAGCTGAAATGAAAGAAGCCTTAGAAATTCTTAAAAAATAATTTACTCATCATAAAAACGGCACTTTAAACTGCCGTTTTTTTCAAATAGTCTTTTATTTTCTTTCATAATAAGATTGTTTTTTATGAAAAAAAAAGATATTATTAAAATTAAAAAAAGAAGTTTTTTATGAAAAAAATCAAAATAGACTTAAAACTTGTCATTATCGCAGGAGTGATTCTGCTGACAGGATTAGGATTTATCCTGAATAATAAACCGGTCTCCGATGAAGAAAAATACTCTTTTTTTATCAGAAATACAAAAACAGCTTCCCAAGGAGGCGAAATTCTTTTAAAGGAAGGCACCCTTTTTTCCATTAACCTTGAGATTACAGGCACCAGCGGTTATTACTGGTATTATGAGTGGGAAGGCGAAGCTTTGATGATTTTAAAAGAAGAAGCGCTTTTTGATCTTTATAAAAAAGAAAGATCAGACTATATGGTGGGCAATCTCAATAAAGTATGGAAATGGCAAGCGGTCAAAAAAGGCAAAGCAAAGCTTGTTTATTCCTATTACCGCCAGTGGGAAGGAAAAGAATCCATTATCAAAAAAGAAGTTTTTGAAATTCAAATTGATTAAAAGATGGGGGAGAAAATGAAAATTTTAGGGATAAAATACTGTTTATTTTCTCTTTTATTTCTTTTTTCCTCCTGCGGTCAAAAACCCGAGCTGACCGTTTATACTCCCTCTTTTCGGATTATTTCCCAGCCTTCTTTTCAAGAAAGGGGTATTATGCCGGAAGGGACTTGTACAATGAGTTTTTTTATCGGCGATGAGAATGGATTTCCGCTGGAAAGCTCTGAAAAAATTAAAGAAATTACTATCAAGGGACCTGACGGAAATCTTTTTGGAACTATTGATGCAAAAAAACCTTTTCAGCCCGGCACCTCTAAAATCTGGAGCGGCTATATCCTTTATGGACTGAAGGAACCCAAACTCCTCTGGTCGCTTTTTTACTCAGATTATCACTCTACAAAAATCCCCCCTCAAGGAACCTATACGATTACCCTGATTTCGGAAACTGGTCAAGAATCTCATGAAACAATCCGCTTTGAATCTCCCGATAAAGACCCTCTTTCAGGGTATCCTGAAAAAATAAACTACGATCCGATGAACAGGAAAATTATCTGGCAGCCTGTCAAAGGCGCGACTGGTTATAAAGTTTATGTTTTCAAAGGAAAAAAAACTCTCTCTTTGGACTATTCAAGTTTAATTTATTCATCCGACAGACAATGGATAGAAAAATCTTTTTTCACCCTCCCCTCATCCGTCCTTTTTGAGAAGGGAAACTCTTATTACATTACTGTTGAAGCCTATTACAGCCCTGACAAGAATCCGGTTCATGCTGTTTTTTCCCATATTCAGGATCAGGAAAAAGAAATTGCCTCTTTCCAGATTGAAGATAAAGAAGACTTGTCTCAAACTCCTCTTTCTTATGAAGACATTCAATATCCATTTCCAGTCAAATACCTGGAACTTCCGGAAGGGAAACTGGCTTATATCGACGAAGGAAACGGTGTTCCCGTTCTTTTTATTCACGGTCTTTCCACCAATCTGACAAGCTTCGAGGTTTTTTTTGACGGACTTTTAAAACAAGGCTACCGGGTCATTGCCGTTGACCTTTTGGGCTATGGGAAAAGCAGTAAAAATTCACAGATACAATATACCCTGCCTCTCCAATCTGAAGCCGTTTTTAAACTCATCCAATATCTGAAATTAAAAAAAACAGTTTTGACAGGACATTCGATGGGCGGAGCTGTCAGTCTTCTCCTGGCTCTCGAACACCCTGAAACCCTTGCCGGGCTTTTTTTAATCGCCCCGGGCGGATTTTTTGAATATTCCGACATTCAGAAAAGTTATTTTAAAAGTTTTTATGATGAAGGCACGGGGAAAAGATACTCCGACCCGGTTGTGGCAAAATCGTATTACGAACAGAATGTCTATCAATGGAACTCTTATATGGAGATTTTTTTTCAGCTTAGAAAAAGAATGATGAAGCACTCTGAATGGAAAAAACTGCAAAAAACGATCAAAGACTCCAGTTTTTCCTTTATTGAAACCAGCGGAATAATTGCCGGAAGGCTGACCGAAATCAGAGTGCCGGTTTTTATTCTTCTGGGAAAACAAGACAAGATCATTCCAGCTGAAGAACTGCTCACTGAGATAAAACTAAAAAAATTAAACTGGCCCTATCAAGTTTTTGATCAATGCGGGCATATGATTCAATTTGAACATAAAAAAGAATCGGTTGATTCTTTACTGGAGTTTTTGCGCCATGAATCCATTTCCTCAAATCAATGAACTAATCACGCTTTGTGAAAACGATTTTTTTTTAAATGATCCGCTCGGCCGGAAATTGTCAGAAAAAGTGAAAAACGACCTGCTGGATATGAAAAATTTTTATTCTTCTTTTCTTTCTTATTATTTGGAAAAACATTCTTTTAAAATACCTGATCTTATTCATCACTATTTTTTCAACCGTTTTATTCAATCCAAAATTCCCGAACATCAGGCATTTTATCAGAGTTTTCCCCTCCATCCTCAAATAGAAAAACATTATTTTGAAAAGATTCTTTTTCCCCTGAAAAATCTTTTTCAAAAAACATCGCTGCCGGTTGAAAAAACTACTCAGCCTAAACAGCCTTTTTTAAAAGAAAAAGAGAAACTCTACCATGCTTTTTTCTCGCAAAATGATGACTTAATCCTCCGGGAATGCAGATCGTTTTTCAAAAAGACAGGAGGAGGGATTTTTTCTTCCTATTATTATTATGAATGGGATAAAAAACTGAAAGGAGTAACAGAATATCAGATTAAATACTTGTCTGAACTCCTCGGATATGAAAGACAAAAAGAATCGGTCGTTGCCAATACCCGTAATTTTTTGGAAGGAAATAAAGCAAATCATGTTTTTCTTTATGGAAGCAGGGGAACAGGCAAGACTTCTCTTATCAAAGCTCTTTTGGAAGAGTTTAAAGAAAAAGACCTTCGGGTCGTTAAGATTTACAGGGAAGACATTGAGATTTTACCTTATCTGGCTGAGAAATTAAAAAAACGGAAAGAGTTTTTTATTCTCAATCTGGATGATATTTCTTATGATGAAGGCGAAATTATTTTTAAAAAACACAAGGTAGCCATTGACTCTTTTTTTGACCGGACCCCCTCAAATATCCTTTTGTACGCTACTTCCAATTCTCAGGAAATTGTCAAATTTTTCAGAAAAGAAACAACGGATACGATGGTAATCGACAACCGAAGCGATGAGGAAAGAAAACTTGAACTTCCTGAACGGCAGGTTTATGACGAAAAAAGAGCCTTTACAGAACGATTCGGGCTTACTGTTTTTTTTGGAAGAGTGGAGGAAGAATCCGCATTAAGAATTCTTGATTTTTACAGAAAAAAATACGATATTAAAATTAATCTGGAAAACCTGAAAAAAGAATTCGACCGGTGGATTCCCTATCATGGATCGGTCAACGGCCGCACTATTGAAAATTTCATCCGGTTTTTCATCAATTACTGGAGAGAATCCTAAATGAAAAATATTGTTTTATTTTTTCTTTTGCTTTTTTTTTCTTCCATCTATGCACAAACGCCCTCTTATAAAGAAAAAATAATTACCGGGGCATTGAAATCCTATCAGGAAAATCCTAAAAAGATTACAGTCGGAGAAAAAACTTTTCCCGTTGACTGCAGTAATTTTGTCAGAGCCTTATATTATCAAGCATCTGGAAAAGACCTTTTTGAAGAGAGCATTCAAACAAAAATCTATAAAAAAGTAACTCAGGACTCTTTTTTTGGAGGCAGTATCGGAGGAGTCATCCTTTTTATCCTTTTTAAATACCGATACCAGGTTGATATGAAGCCGGAAGCCGGAGATATTGTTTTTTTTGACAACACTTACGATAAAAATAAAAACGGAAAATGGGATGATCCGATCACCCACCTTGGAATTGTTGTGGAAGTCATGGAAGACTCTACCGTGGTTTTTATTCACGGCGGCACAAGCAAGGGGATCAACAGAGGTTTTTTAAACCTTAAAAAACCTTCTATTTATCAAAAAAATGGAAAAATCCTTAACAGCTACCTTCAAAAAACCTATGGATGGAACAAAGGGAAAGAAAAACTCTCAGGTCAGCTGGTCAGGGGATTTGCAAGATTTTAAATAAAAGGAAGGGCAATATTGCGTCAAGATGATTTTATCCGTTCTATCCTAAAAACCCTTTCTCCAGAAGGAGAGATGCTGGGAAGGGATGAGTTTTTTAATTCTTCTGTCCTGATCCCTTTCTGGAAAAAAAATGACGAATACCACCTTCTTTTTCAAGTGAGAAATGAAAATATCCGCCAGGGCGGAGAAGTTTGTTTCCCGGGCGGCGGCTTTGAAAAAACAAAAGATAAAAACTATCTGGATACAGCGATCCGCGAAACAACAGAAGAACTGGGAATCAAAAAAGAAAAAATACATATTCTGGGAAATTTCGGAAAAACCGTTTCTTCTCTCGGTGCAGTGATAGAAAGCTTTGCTGGTATTATCGACATAGAAGATCCGCTTCTTCTTCCCTTTGACAAGTCAGAAGTAAAAGAGCTTTTTACGGTTCCCTTCTCCTTTTTCCAAACAACCGAACCGGAGATTTACCATGCCAGAATCACGATTCAACCCTCCTACACCGATGAAAATGGAGAAGAAACAATCTCTTTTCCCGCAAAAAAACTGGGGCTTCCCGCTCTCTATCATCAATCATGGGGAAACAAAAACTATCCTATTCTTCTTTACCGCTGGGAAGATAAAATCATCTGGGGTCTCACTGCCCGCCTGATTCATTTTCTGGTAAAAAAACTCAACTCATTATAATTATCCCCGCAGGATGCGGGGAAAGAGTTTATGGTTTTTTAAAAAGCTCAATCTTATCAATTTCTTTTTCAGTCGCTATCGCATCTTTTTCACAGATATCGCAGGAATCTTTCGGCTCTGTTCCGTAAATAAAGTACTCATCAATAATTTCCTTGCAGTATTCTGTCGGAAGTTTCCCGGATACTGAACAGATAGGCACTTTAATCAAACCGCCCTGATAAGGAAAGTCATTGGCAGGATACTCTTTCAGAATTTCTCTCATAAACTCGAGCCAGATCGGCGCTGCAATTTTTGATGAATAACCCTGACGCCCTAAAGAAACTCCCCTGTCAAACCCTACCCAGACGCTGGACGCAACGAAAGGAGAAAATCCGGTAAACCACGCATCTTTAAAATTTGAAGTGGTACCTGTTTTTCCAGCCGCATAATTATTGAATTTTGCCTTTGCCCGTTCTCCTACAACGGTTCCTCCGGGACCCAAGACACCTTTCATAATATCTGTAATCAAATAAGCGTATTCTTTCGGAATCAGCTGTTCTTTTTCTTTTGCGTCAATTTCTTTTTCAGGTTCCCAGATTGCTTTTCCATACCGGTCTTCCACCCTGATAATCGCATGAGGAAAAACATCTTTTCCCATATTCCCAATCACCGCATAGCCTTTTAAAAGCTCCATCTGGGTCAGTTCGCTGGTACCGAGAGCCAATGAAAAATCCTGCCGGAACCGCTCAAAAGGGAGTCCGAGAATTTTTGACGCAACCTGAGTCACTGCTTCAATTCCCAATGCCTCAATCAGACGGATAGAAACAATATTGATACTTTTTTTCAATGCTTCCCGTAAACGCACCCGTCCCGAATAGTTTCCGCCCGCATTGCCAGGTGTCCAAAGCTCGTCGTTTTCAATTTTATAAATCAAGGGAATATCATTAATCAGAGAAGAAGGCGTAAACCTTCGACTCATTAAAGCCGTGAGATAAACAAAAGGCTTAAAGCCTGATCCGGGCTGTCTTCTGGATTGATAAGTACGGTTGAGCTGATTAAAAGGAGTATAACCCGAACCTCCGATCATCGTAATAATTCTTCCCGAAGGGATTTCCATGGAAAGCAAAGCTCCTTCAGGTCTATAATCAAGCCTCAGCCCCTGTTCTGCTGTCAAAATATTTTCCAGAAGAAGATTTTCAGGAGTCATATTAAAGGCCGAATACACCATATCTAAAGCTGCTAAATCATTATCATAGACATTTTGATAAGCTTCTTCCTCCAGTTCAGCCTTATAAAAATCCAGCCCGTCTAAATTGAACGCATAACCGAAAAATTCAATCAGTTTATTGTGATTTCCGGATTTGATGCTTTCGTAGAGTTTCTTGACATCTTCCTTATAGCCTTCCTCTAAAGTTTTCAAATGCGCATTTAAAATATCCTGTCCGATTTTCTGCTTGTCAATATCCAGGGTTGTGTAAATCCGGTATCCCCCAGTATAGATTGATTCTGAAAATTTTTCAATCATTAGACGCCTGATATATTCTGAAAAATAAGGAGCCTCGTCAAAACTTTCTGTTTTACTTTTATAAAAATCTCCGCTGATCAGCCGCTGCTGAAAATCGATCCAGAAAATTTTAAACTGCTTATCCGCTTCTTCACGGGTTAAAAGATTCTCCCGAACCAGGCTGTTTAAAATTATTTCCTGTTTTTCCTTGGTTCTCATCGGATAGCGAAGAGGATTGAGATAAGTGGGCGAAGGCGGAATAGAGACCAAAAAAGCAGATTCGGCGTAGTTTAAATCTTTGGCTTCTTTCCCAAAATAAAAATGAGTCGCCGCTTCCAATCCGTACTGATTATTGCCGTAATAAACTTTATTGAGGTATTTTTCAAGAATTTCCTGTTTGGTATATTTTTCCTCTATCTGAAAAGTGAGCCAGAGTTCCTGAAGTTTTCTTGCAATCGTTCTTTCCCTAGTCGTAAAAAGGAGCTTGGCGAGCTGCTGGGAAATAGTGCTCCCCCCCTGTTTGATCGCTCCGGCCTGAATATTGGTGATAAAAGCCCTTAAAATACCTAAAAAATCCACTCCCCCGTGAGTAAAAAAATTCTTGTCTTCTGCTGTCAATAGCGTGCTAATCAAAGTTTCAGGGATTTCCTGATAACGGATCAGATTTCTTTTGTAAAGGTAAAATTCAGTGATTTTTCTTCCTTTGATATCATAAACTACTGTGGGCACTTCGTAAAGACTGTAATCATCCAGATCTTTTATTGATTTCAATGAATTGAAATGGTAATAAACGATCCCTAAAAAAGCTCCCCAGCACAAAACAAAAAGAAGAAGACCGGCTGTAAAAAAAACTTCCAGTTTTTCCAGAGAAAAAATAAATTGAAAGCGTATCCTGATTCGTCTTAAAAAAAGAAAAAATCCTATTTTCCTCTGAACAATCCATATGATGAAAGCTGTTATTTTTCTCAATTTTGAAATCCTTAAAAAAAAGTTATTAAAAATTTAAATATTTTTTGCAATAAGATTAAATTCATTACTATAAAAAATAGTTTCAAAACAATAAATTTAATAGATAAAAAGTAAAAATAGGAATGGAAAAGGAAAGGATGAAAAAAAATGCTTGAGAAGAATCAGAAAGAAACAGCTCTTATTCTTTCTCTCATCAAAGAGAACCGCTTTATGGACGCTTTTGAGACCGCTGAAAAAGCAGGTGAAAAAGACATAAACAACTCTCTTTATTTTTTTCTGAAAGGCGTCTGTCATATTTTCATGAACCGTTTGGATGACGCTCTTTTAGATGTTGGGGAATCGATTTATTTAAACCCTCATTCGATACCCAGTAAGCAGGCTGTCGCTTATATCCTGATGTGCAAGGAAGATTACGAAGGGGCGGTCAATAAATGGCTGAATATCCTTGAAGCTGATCCTAAAAACAAATTGATCAAAAAAGTCTTAAAAAAATTTAAAAAACAAATTCCCCATAAAACTTCAATTAATTTTAATCCCTACCTCTATATTGAACTTCCAAAAATCCAGAAAGTCAGAAAAAAATTCCCTTTCAGAAAAATTGCCTTGACATTTCTTTTTCTCAGTCTCACTGCAGGACTTTTTACAGGCGGCTATTTTCTGTTTTTTAAAAAGATTCCGATCGAAGATCTTACCGGTTTTTTTAAAAACAAGGAAATCCTTTATTCCTTTACCGAGAAGGAAATTGAATTTTATAAAATGCAGGTTTACGACCTGATCAAAATGAAACAATACAATCAGTCCAAAATCATTCTCAACAAACTCTATTATTCCAATGCTTCTTTTGAAGATAAAAAAGTGCTGAAAGAACGCGAAAAAGAACTTGAGTTTCCGGACAAGAACTCGATTGATTTAAAACTCCAGCCCGAACAGGTTTTCAGTTATCCGAAAATTTATCAGGATTGTTTTGTGATATGGAACGGAGAAGTAAAGGAAGTGACCCAGAAAGAAAAATACCTTTCCCTGACTTTCAATCTGGGGGCAAAAGAAATAAAAGCCTCAGGCTTTCAAAACTTTCCTCTCGTCTCAGGCAACCGGGTAAAAATATTTGGAAAAATCAGGCTCCACGATCAAGACAAACTGGAGCTTGAAATTTATCACATTGAAAAAGAGTAGATTATGAAAATAGAAACAATGCTTGCAAAAAAATACTTTTACCCTTACAACCGCGATTTTTTTAGGCGGCTATCCATTATTTCAATTCTGACTGTGTTTATTTCAGTATTCCTGCCTATGCTGGTCATCGGAATTTTAAACGGATTCCACCAAAACCTCATCGATAAGATTATTTCAAAAGATTTTCATATTCAGGTCACCGATGAAAAAAGAAACCTTTTTTCAGACTACAAAGATGTGATTCAATACATAGAAAAACGCCATCCGGAAGTGAAAGGATTTCCTTATTTTGAAAACGGCGCGGTCATTGTAAAAGACCTTTTAAAAACTTCCGCCGTCATCCGGGGCATCCCTGAAAATCTTTTGGATTATATCAGCGAATTTAAAATTGTTGACGGAGAGTGGCGGCTTTCTGAAACCGATATTGCAGTGGGTTATGACATAGCCAGAAAACTGCGAATCAAAGCAGGAGACATTGTCAAACTTTATTTTAAACCTTATGCTAAAATTAATGAAGATAAATCCCCTGTTCTGGTTGTGAAAAAATTTAAAGTTTCCGCTGTTTTCAGTACAGGCTACGATGAAATCGATTCAAACCTTCTTTTTTTAAACTTTGAGAAAGCGATTAAGATTTATGATTTCGGCAACAGGGCAAAAGGGGTTGGTTTTTTTGTCAAGAAATTGGAAGAAATCTCCTCTGTTAAAAAAGATGTCCGTAATCTGGATCCTTATCTTACTGTGAAAGACTGGGAACAAAATCATAAAAACATTCTTTTTTCTTTTGATTTTGAAAAAATTCTGATGATGATTGTGCTTGCGATTATTATCATTCTTTCTCTTTTTGCTGTTTATATCGGTTTGAATGTGGTGGTGGCAGATAAAAAGAAAGAAATCGGAATTTTAAAAATGATGGGTTTTACCGAGAAAAAAATAGAAATTGTTTTTTTTATCAAAGGTTTTTTTATCAGTCTTATAGGCATCTGTTTTGGAACTTTTTTCAGTTTTTTGATTCTTTACAATCTGAAAGATATTATCTTTATGCTTGAAAGAGCCTTGAAGTTTTTTTCGGTCACAACCGAGATTGTGAGCCGGGAAAGCAGTTACGGAAGCAAGCTCTATTTTGAATGGAGCCTTTTAGATATTATTTTTGTATTTACCATGAATATGATCGCTGTCCTTTTAGCGACTTATTTTCCGGTAAAAAGAATTAACAGTTATAGTATAGCGGAGTCGGTGCGAAATGGTTAAAATTAAAGTCGAAAATGTGAGCAAAACTTACCGTTGGGGTGAAGAAGATATCCATGTCTTAAAAAATGTTTCCCTTGATATTCATGACAAAGAATTTACAGCTATTGTAGGTGAAAGCGGATCAGGAAAAACAACCCTTTTAAATCTGATGGGAGGACTGGATATGCCTGATTCAGGCATGATTTCCATAGACGAAAAATCACTTTCCAGCTTTACCCATCCTGAAATCGCGGCTTTCAGAGGAAGCAATCTGGGCTTTATTTTCCAGCTTTATAATCTTCTTCAAGATTTCACTGTGATTGAAAATGTTATGCTTCCGCATTATATTCTTTCCAAAAATAAAAAAGAGTCTTTAAACAAAGCGAAAGAACTTCTGGTAAAACTGGGGCTTTCCAACCGTCTGGATTATTACCCTTCCCGACTTTCAGGGGGAGAACAGCAGAGAGTGGCCATTGCCCGGGCTTTGATCAACCAGCCTGAAATCATTTTGGGGGATGAGCCGACTGGAAATCTGGATAAAGACAACCGGGAAAGGGTTCTGGAAATTCTTTTAAACCTGAAACAAGAATACGGTTTTACAATGGTTATCGTTACCCATGATTTAAAAATCGCTGAAATTGCCGACCGCTCGGTTCGGTTAAACTATGGAACACTTGAAAATTCTTAATTTTTTTAAAACAATTAAAAAAAATGAATTTTTAAATAAAACTTTTATTAATTTTAAAACAGGAGTAGTTGATGAAAATATTTATAGACGGTGCTTATTATACTAAGGAAACTGCTAAAATATCAGTTTTTGACCATGGTTTTCTTTACGGCGATGGGGTTTTTGAAGGAATTCGGGTTTATAACGGCAAAATCTTCAAACTGGAAGAACACATTAACCGTCTTTACGATTCCGCCAAAGCGATCTGGATGACTATTCCTGCCACAAAAAAAGAAATGATGGACTACACCCTCAATACCTGCAAAGAAAACAACCTCTATGACAACGGCTACATCCGGCTCATTGTATCCAGAGGTATCGGGGATTTGGGGCTTGATCCGAGAAAATGCGCAAAACCCTCTATTGTGATTATTGCGGCATCTCTTGCGCTTTACCCTGCTGAGTTTTATGAAAAAGGTCTTGAGATTGTGACTGTCCCGACCAGAAGAAACCTGCCTGAGGCAAGCAACCCCAATATTAAATCCCTGAACTACCTCAACAATATCCTCGCAAAAATTGAAGCGATCAACGCAGGGGTAGAAGAAGCTGTCATGATGAATCAGGAAGGTTATATTTCCGAGTGTACGGGAGACAATCTTTTTATCGTGAAAAACAATAAACTGATGACGCCTCCGGTCTATATGGGAATTTTAAACGGAATTACACGAAACACGATTTTAGATCTGGCAAAACAAATGCAGATAGATGCTTTTGAAGCAGTGATGACCCGTTACGATCTTTACACTGCGGACGAGATGTTTTTAACAGGAACGGGCGCTGAATTAATCCCTGTGATACAAATTGACAAAAGAACCATAGGCGACGGAAAAGTCGGCTCCATGACCCAAGAATTGATAAAATCTTTCAGAAATTATGTGAAAAACAACGGGGCTGTTATTCCCCTGTAAGGAGATTTTGATGTCTGATAAAATACTGATTGTGGATGATGATCCTATCAACCTGAAGCTTTTCACAATCATAGCCGATAAGAATAAAATCCTTTATGATACAGCATCAGACGGACGGCAGGTAGAAACGCTGATTCAACAAAATTTTTACAAGCTTATTTTATTGGATATCCAGCTTCCCGGGATTGACGGGTTCACTCTTTTAAAATCAATTAAGGAAAAACACCCGCAGACAAAAGTCATTGCAGTCACTGCGTACGCCATGATGGGAGATAAGGAAAGAATTTTAAAGGCAGGCGCGGATGAGTATCTGGCCAAACCAATTAATATAGATGATTTAGTAGAAAGAATGAAAGCAAATTTAAAATAACTTTTTCAATATGGAAGGAGGCACCATGGCAGAAGGAGTCAATAAAAAAGATTTAATCAACTTGATAAGCGATAAGATGAAACAGCTTGAACCCGATGTGAAAATGACTAAAAAAAGCATTGAAACAGTTTTGGAAGCAACGATTAAAGCTATGACTGAAACTCTCCAGCAGGGGAAGAAAATCGCTTTTATCGGGTTTGGATCTTTCGTGGTCAAACAAAGAAAAGCAACGGTTAAGACCAATCCGAAACACAAAGAAAAAAAGATTCAGGTTCCCGCTAAAAACATTGTCAAATTTAAACCCAGCGACAAGTTAAACGACTCACTGAATTAGAAAAGAGATGAAAAACGGTTTTTATTTTGATATCGACGGCACTCTCCTCTCCACAAAAGGAGCGGGAGGGCGTTCTTTTAAAAAAGCGGTTTTGAGTTTGTTTCAAAGAATTCCGGACTGGAGTTCGATTGCTATGGCAGGACAGCTTGATCCCGGCATTTTCAGACAGATTCTTCTGAAACTCAACGAAACTTATACAGACTCTCTCTGGGAAAATTTTCAAACCCTTTATCTCGATTTTCTGGCTGAGGAATCTCAAAAAACAGCTTCCGAATGGATTGTTTTTGAAGGGGTAAGAGAAGTACTGGAAAATTTAAGAAACAACCAAATTCCCATTTTTCTGCTCACAGGAAACATTCAAAAAGGCGCTTTTATCAAACTGGAAACCCTTTCTCTGGCTCATTATTTTGATTGGGAAAACTCTGTTTTCGGGGATGATGGAAAAGAAAAACGAGAGGAATTGGCTGTAATTTTAAAACTTAAAAACAAAGACTCTCTTCACCCTGTGATTATCGGGGATACACCGGACGATATCAAGGTAGGAAAGCTTTCAGGCGGGATTTCGATTGCCGTCTCCACCGGATTACACACTCATGAAGCTCTTCAAAAACACGCTCCCGATTACCTGATTAAAACTCTTGAGGATTTCCCATTTACTGTTTTTTAATCTTAAATATATTCTCTGCATAGAAACTTGCACTTTTTAGAAACATTCCATCAACCTATATTCCTTTTTTTGAACAATCCAGTAAAACTGGTAGAATTTTTTGTTATTATTATATACATTAAGCTTTAAAAAAGGAGATTTTTCATGCTTGCAATCAAAAAAATATTTGAAACCCTTTTTCCACTCAGCCTTTACCTGCCTCTTTTCCTCACCCTCCTTCTTTTTTCGCCTCTGGCAGTGAAAGTATCGAAAATCAATTTTCAGAAAGCCTTTAAAAGATCTCTTTGGACAGCTTTGTTTTTTACTCTTATTTTTCTTTTTAGTCCATTTTTAGATAGTTTTTTTCTTTCGTTGACCGTATGGGGAATTGTCCTTATTTTATTTATTTTTCAGAGATTTTTGATTAAAATTTTTCCTTTGAAAGCAGAACTTCGTTTTGAAAAAAAAGAAATAGAAATTAAATTTTTCAGAATTATTTTTCATTTTTTTGCGCCTTTCTTTTTGAAAATTGGAAAACTCATTTCCAATCATAAAAAAAGAATGATTTCTTCCTGTATTATTTTATTCGGAGCTGCTATTCTGATCGCCGGAAGCCTTGTTTTTTACAACGCAAAAGCTTTTATGCCTGAAATTTACGCTCCTTTGGATCCGGTTTTAGGAAGAACCGCAATCAAAGTCAAAATGAATGATGATTTTGTGATAAAAACTACTGATTTAAACCAGATTCATTTCTTTGAAATCAATCCTCCCCTGAAAGGTCTTTACGAGGTCAAAGACAGGGAAATTATTTTTATCGTGACCGAAGATGTGAAACCTTCTACCTATTATCAGGTTCAACTCAACTATGAAAATGTGGAGTCTAAAAACAAGCTTTTTAATAAAAGCTTTCATTTTTCATTTTCTTCCGTTCTTTTTCAAATTGAAAACACGGTATTAAACGCTGTTTTTTCAGAAGGGAAAAAAGACGAGGCTTTCCTGACCGCTTCTATTCAGCCCAATTATCCGATCGATAAGGAAAATATAAAAAAATATATTTCCCTGATTGAAAAAGAAAGTCAAGCCAAAATTGATTATACGATTCAAAGTTCAGATTATAGCCCCAACCTTTATTTAAGAACCGATGTTTTAAAAGTTTCCAAAGAATACGAACTGGTGATTTCAGGGGATCTAAACTGTATCAACGGAACGCTTCCTTTAGGGAATGATCAGGTTTATAAACTCCTCGTAAACGCTTTAAATCAAGAAAAAGCCAAGTTTCTTCTTTCTGATGTCAGAATCCTCAACGGCGAAGGAAAAAACTTTATTTCTCTCGGATTTAATATGGAAATAGACCCCAAAGAACTGGATAAAAACCTTTTTATTTCTCCTTCCCTTCCTTTTAAGATTGAAACCGAGTTTCAGTACGCTGTCATCAAGGCAGACTTTGAACCCAATACAACTTATGAGCTCACTCTCAAAAAAGGGACTCTCTCAAAAAGCGGAAAAATCCTTGAAAAGGATTCTGTCCATAAAATTACAATCCAGGATATTTCCCCTTTTGTCGATTTTTCAGATTTCGGGTCAGTCCTCCCTTTAAAAGGACCAAAAGTAATCTCTATTTCCACTACCAATTACGATGAATTTGATCTTGCCGTGACTGAAATCTATAAAAGCAATCTGGTTCATTACCTTCAGCAGAATGACCCCATTTACGGAGCCAATCTCTTTGAGAAACAGAAATTTGTTGTGGATAATCCTGTTTTAAATAAACCGGTTAAAAATTTCATCAACCTGGAAAAAGTGATTGAAAAAAAGTTTCAGGGCGCTTATCTTCTGAATATTTATTCTCAAAATGATCCGAATTATTCGTATTATCAAAAGCTGGTTTTAATCACCGATATCGGGCTGATTGTCAAAAAAAATAAAAACGATCTTTTCATCTGGGCACTCTCGATTGATGAAAAAACGCCTGTCCCCTATACTCAAATCAACCTTTATTCCTACCGGAACCAGAAGCTTTATTCAGGCACAACCGATGAAAAAGGAATGCTTGTGATCAAAAACTACAAAAACTTGGACGACAAAGAGAGTCCTTTTTTGATGATTGCGGAAAAAGGAAACGATTTTTCTTTTATGACTCTGGACAATGCTTATAATATTTCAAACTATGCCTACGGATATCCTTCTGAAAGCGTCCGGGACGATAAACTCTATGCTGTTTCTGAAAGAAAGATGTATCGGCCGGGCGAGACAGTGCATATTATTCTTGCCGACCGGATGAAAGCTGAAAGCGGATGGCTCACTCAGATTAAGAGAAAGATTAAATACACTATTTACAATTCCATGAACAATCTGGTTTTGTCCGGCAATTTAGAGACCAATACAATGAACGATATCAGCTATTTCCTCCCTATGAGCTCGAAAACAGGGGTTTATTCTGTTTATTTTACAGAAAAACACGAAGGAGATTTGGGAAATCTTCAGTTTAACTGTGAAGATTTTGTTCCCCAAAATATCAAAGTCGATATTGAAAAAAAGGAAATAAAAGACAACACGCTTGAGTTTAAGGTGAAAGCGGCCTACCTTTTCGGAGGCAAGGCTTCAAAGCTAAAAGTCAAAACCAAAGTTTACCTCTACCCTAAAAATTTTGTTTATGAAAAAGATAAGGATTTTGTTTTTTATGACCTTAGAAAAGCTTCTTTCTACTATAAAGAGTTTGACCTCGGCGAAGAAGTTCTGGATGAAAACGGGGAAAAAATCTATACATTTACGGTTCCCAAAGCGGTTTATCCGCCCTCCGGAGCTGTTCTTTATGTGGTTTCCAATGTTTTTGATGTCACTTCCCAAGCTGTCAGCGCGTCAAAGTCTTTTGACTTCGATGTTTATGCGCATTATATCGGAATCAAGCCCCTGAAAAAAAATAAAACCGATTTTTATTCCATCCATGATACCGCTCAATTCGAAATTAAAGCTTTCAAACCCGATGGAAAAATACTTGCGCTGGAAAATGTCCCTGTCAAAATTGTGAGAAAGGTTTATTATTCGCTTTTCACAAACAATAAAATCCAGAACTTTGAAAGAACCGCTTACGAAGAAATCCTGGAAGAAAAAACAATCAGCCTGAAAGACAAAAAAACAATTTTAAGTTTTAAAACAGATAAAGCCGGAATTTATACTGTTTACATCGGAGAAAGAACCGACCCGTCCACTTCCTACCGGTTTGAAACGAAAGAGGGAGGCAGCGATGAAGACAGCTCTGAAAAACCAAATTCTCTGACTCTGGCGCTCAATAAAAAGATGTATGAGATGGGAGAAACCGCAACCATTTTAATTAAATCAAAAACAGACGGGATCTGTCTTTTGTCTTTTGAATCCGACAGTGTTTATCAAAGCCAGTTTGTCACTATTGTCAAAGGAAACGCCTCTGTTTCTTTTCCTGTCACCAAAGATTTTTTCCCCAATATTTTTGCTTCCGCGCTTTTGATCAATAAAGACAGTTATCAGACATCCTACGCTCCTGCTTCTTACGCCTCGATCCGTCTGGATGTCAATAAAAAGATCATGGAAATCCCTCTTCAGGTAAATGTTTCCGACAAGACTGACTCATTTAAGGGGATTGATCTTTCTTTTAAAACCTCTGAAAAAGACGCCCGTTTTATTGTAGCCGCTGTAGATGAAGGAGCTCTGCAAATCAACAAATACAGCATTCCCGATCCGATAGATTTTTTTTACGGGAACAAAATGCTTCAAATTTTTTCTTATGACAACTTCAACAGTCTTCTCCCAGATTACAATGTTCTTTCCGCAAAGAAAGTCGGAGGCGGCGGGGGCGGTATCCTTGAAGAAGCTATGAATGAGCATTTAAACCCTGTCTTTGCCAAAAGAATCAAAATTTTTTCCAAATATTCAGGGATTTTAAAACCCGATGAAAACGGAATGGTCCGATACAAGATTAAAGACATGGACGATTTTAACGGTCTTGCCCGTCTGGTCATTATCGGAGCGTCCGACAACCGTTTTGTGTCCTATACAAAAAAGATCACTGTGTCAGATGATATTACCATTATCAGCGCCTTAAGCCGCGTTTTTGCCCCCAATGACAAAGAAATCTTTCCTGTAAAAATTTTTAACAATACAGATAAAAAACAGAAGCTTAAAATTCTGATGAAAGCGACAGGACCTTATCTTTTGAAAAGTCCTCAAATTATAGAAAAAGAAGCGGCACCCGGCTCTTTTATTGAAACAGAAGTTGAAATCACAGGGAACGGAGAAATCGGCAAGGCAGAGCTTGAAATCATCGTTCTCTACGGCAAGGAAAAAATCCAAAAAACAATTGAATTTGCTGTCAGACCTTATTCTTCCTATCAAAATGAAAATATTCTTATGGAAGTGGCAAAAGGGGAAAATACAGTCAAAAACCTCAAAAATGCTTACTACCAGATGAATGCGAAAACTCTGATTACCGTTTCCACCGATCCTTTTATTAAAGCTCTCGGCGCTTTGGATTATCTTGTGGATTATCCTTACGGCTGCACAGAACAGATGGTTTCAAAGGCCTTCCCGATGCTTTATCTTTTAAAATTTGAAAAACAGCTGGGAAGATATAAAAACGATACAGCTCTGATTCAAAAAATGATCGCCCATGTTGTCAAGACTGCTGAACTTTCCCAGCGTCCTGACGGTTCATTTGCATTTTGGCCGGGAGACACTTATTCAAACCCCTGGCTTTCAGCTTACATTTCACATTTTCTCTTAGAAGCCGATAAACTCGGATTTCATGTTTCAGAACAAGTTTTAAATAAATTGAAAAACAATCTTTTAAAAGACTCCCTTGCTTCTGGAAAAGTTTTCCGCCAGAAAACTCCGGGTAAAAACGAATACCCTGTTTATCATTATTTTTTAAAAGCTTATCTCGGGAAACCGGATTACAGTTTTATGGAACATTTAAGAACAAAAGAATTTCAAAATCTCTACCCTGAAGAAAAAATGCTTTTAGCCATGAGTTACGGAACTATCAATGAATTTGAGAAAGGACAGGAAATATTAAGCACAGAAAATTTTGAGATGGAGGCAAAAGTGAAAAACAACTATTTTCTTTTTTACGCCAGCAAACCAAGAAACCTCGCGCTTTATCTTTATGCCCTGTGCATGGTCAATTCGCCTCAGGAAAAAATCAGATACTACTCCCTTGAGCTTTTGAATCTTTTGGAAAAAGAAGAAGAGCGAAACACTCAGGACAACAGCTGGGTCTTGATGGCTCTAGCAAAATCCTATGAAATCCTGAAAGACGAAAAACCAGCCAGTTATGAAATTTTTGCCGACGGGGTCAGCTTGGGCACATCTTCGGATACGATTAAAACAGTTGAAACGGTCGGTGTTCCAAAACAAATTGAAATCAGAAACAATGGCAGTGAAAAACTTTTTGTCAATATTAAAACTTCTGGAATTGTCAAGAAAATAGAAGACCTTTATCAGAAAAAACCGCTTCTGACAGTGGAACGGGTTTATAAAGACTTAAAAGGAAAAGAAATCACGCTTTCATCTGTCAAAAAAGGCGATCTCATCATTGTCAGTGACAGAGTCAGTGTCAGCGGTGAAGGAGAGGATCTGGACGGATTGATTGTAGTTGATATCCTCCCCAGCGGTTTTGAAATTGAAAACATGCGGATTCAGTCGTTTTCTGAGCTGACCGATAAAATCAATAGGGAAGATTTTTTCATGGGAGATGTGAGCTATGCGGATATCCGGGATGACAGGGTTATTTTATCTCCTTCATTCGGTTCCTATCAGGATTTTAGATACAGCTACATCGTCAGGGCAGTGGCAGAAGGAATTTACGAGGTTCCTCCGCTTTATGGAGAAAAAATGTATGATACTTCTTTTTACGGCTATTCTCAGCTGAATCAAAAAGTTGTGATTATAAAATAGAAGCAATAGAAAAGAGGCAGGCTAGAAAGTATTTTTCTGCCTCCCCTCTCTCATACCTTTATTTAGGCTGTCAATTAATATTTAAATGAACTCGGACACCGAGCGGAGTCGAGGTGTCACTTCGGCTCCGCTCAGTGCCCCTACTGATCCGATGAATGACCAATATTTTAAAAAATATTTTTTTTCTCACTCAGAGTTTATTAAATTTACTCTTCAGACGATAATAGATACATAATAAATATTTTAGGTTTTTCATGCTGATTAAACAAGAAATACCCAGAGACCTTCATTCAGAAAGCTATTTTTTGAATAAAGACGCTGTTTTTTCTCACTGTCCTGAGTTTGAACCGCTTGTCCATCATCAAATTCTTCACTCTCTGAAAGAAATTCTTTTAGAGCTTTCCGAAAGTTATCCTTTTATTCATTCTATTTTCCTTTTCAAAAAAAACTACAAGACCCAGGATCTTGATTTTCTGGAAAGCTGTTCTTTGTTTTTGAAAATGGGAGAAGATTTAATTCTTTTTTTAAAAAATTTAAAAATTGAGCCTGAAAGTCTTTTCTATGAAAAAATTACTCAAAACAAAGAAATGTCTTTTCTGGAAATATCCCCTGATCTTTTTCACTCTTCTCAAACTTATGAATTCTGCCTGCAATATCAGATTCAGAGCTTGATCATCTGTCCCGTTTATCACGCCTCTGAAACACACGGATATATTATTTTTCCTCTTTTTGAAGCATCCAGCGATTTGATCCGGGATTATTTTTTCAAGCTGCAGAAAGATTTCCGCTATCTCTCTTTTGCTTTCGCCTCTTTTTTCAGCCATCTGGACATGCTCCATAAACTCGATTACATGGAAAAAAGAAGCTCGCTCTTAGAAAATCTAAATAATAGACTCAAACAAGAGTTTGATCTGGCTCGCAAGCTTCAAAGCAATCTTTTGCCAAGCCAGCCGCCGGTTTTCCCCTCAATTAATATATCTTTTATTTACAAGCCATTAGAAGCGGTCGGCGGGGATTTTTACAGCTTTATGCGTTTTAAAGAACAGAACCTTTTAGGAATTTTTTTAAGCGATGTCTCAGGACATGGGGTATCTGCCGCCATGGTCACCAGCATGATGAAAATTCTTTTAGACAATGCGGGAATGCACCGCCTTTCTCCTTCCCGTCTTTTTGAATACCTCAACGAAAGACTCAATGATGAAGAGTGCCGTCACTACCTGACCGCTTTTTATGGAATCTATGACAATGAAACCAAAAAACTGAAGTACGCTCAGGCGGGACATCCCTTCCCGATTCTTCTGCGGGACGGAGAAATGATGATGCTGGAAGGGAAAAAAAATAATATGATCGGGCTTTTCAGACCTTTAAATTTTTATGAGCAGGAAATTCAGCTTTATTCAGGAGATAAATTGATTTTTTTCACCGATGGTCTCACAGACGCGAAAAACCCGAAAAGAGAACGGTTTAAACCCGATTTCCTGAAATTCTTAAAAAGCAACAGCCATCTTTCAGTAGAACCTCTGGTTCAAAAGCTTTATCATGAAGTATTGACATTTTCCGAAAGCTACCATCTGGAAGATGATCTTTGCATTATCGGAACTCAAATCCAATAAAAAATCAACCCCATTTCATTCTGATATAGTTGTGAGACTCTCTTAAACCCATGGACTGAGAAGAAGCCGCTGTGCGGATAAAAAACTCCTCACGGTCTTTCAGCATCAAAAATACAGGATGAGAAGAGGGGCTTAGTTGTATCAGCGCAATATCCTTGCCCTCTATTTCCTCCACCTGGATAGAAATAAAGCGATGCACCTCTTTACCTAAATATTCATTGATGATAGAAGTCAGTCTTAAAATAAATCCGTCTCTGCTTTGATGATGTTTACCCAGCGTCTGATAGTCTTCTTCAAGCCCGAGAACATCTTTAGAATCACTGATGCCGATAAAAAGCATTCCGCCCGAAGAATTCAAAAAAGCGCAAAGAGTTTTAGCCACTGTGTATTCAAGGATTTTATTGATCTGCGAGTTTTTATAATCCCACCTGAGGGAAGCCTTGAATTCAAGCTGGTCATTTTCACCCTGATGAAATAATAAAGACCATCTTTCAGAAGGGATTTTCAAGATTTTTACTTTTCTTTTTTTTCTCCTAAGAACAAGCCAGATGATAAAAACAGAAAGTCCTATTAAAACAGGAATAGAATAAAAAGAAGAATTTTTTTCCTGAATATTCTTTTCTTCTATTTCAGTCAGTTCATTATCTGAATAAAACACAAATTTCTGATCTTCATTTTTATTCCCGGACGATATTTCTTTCGGTTCAAAAAGGCGGATCGGTTTGAATTTACGGTACATCTCAAAACGGGAAAGAAAAAACATGGCATTGGGGAAATTATGAACAAAAGCGGTGATTTCATTTTTTGAAACGCTTTTCATCATATCTT
>MIAO01000008.1 GCA_001829155.1 Spirochaetes bacterium GWB1_36_13
GGGAGGTAGGGAGGTAGGGAGGTAGGGAGGTAGGGAGGTAGGGAGGTAGGGAGGTAGGGAGGTAGGGAGGTAGGGAGGTAGGGAGGTAGGGAGGTACTATTAAAATTTAATACTTTTTTCATTCAAAGTCAACCTTTTTATAAAAAATAAAAAAATACTTATTGCTGGGAAGTTCTAAATTTATTTCTTTTAAGATTTCTCCACGGAGCCTGCCCCGTATGTGATACGAGGTTCGAAACAAAATATTTAATTTTTAGAACCCGCCTCTTATAAATAATAAATAAAAAATATTTATTTTGTCAAGTTTTTTTATTCTATTTCAAACCCAATTAAACAAACATCGTCTTCAAGATTCTGAGTTTGAGTAAAAGAGATCATCTGCTGATAAATTTCATTGATAAAACAAACAACATTATCATGCTTCATATTAAGAAGATTCTTCTTCAAAATTTCCTCAAAAAAGACTCCCTCAGGATTTCTGGATTCTGTCAGCCCGTCTGTATAGAAAAGGATTTTATCGTTTTTCTGAAGCAAAATCGTATTGTCTTCAAAGTATCTTTCTTTTTCTATGCCTATCATTTTTCCCTTTCCCTCGAGTTCAATTAATGCATTATCTCTGATTAAATAGGGAAAATTATGCGCTGCTCTGGAATAAACCAGAGCTTTTTCCTCGATATGATAAATCGCATAAAAAGCAGTCAGAAAATTTCCTCCTGTATAACCCGCTATTTTCCGGTTCATAAAACTCAAAAACTCTCCCGGAGACAAATAAGAAGGTCCTGAGTTTTCTATTAAAGTTTTGATCATTGTGGTAATTAAGGCTGCCGGGACCCCATGCCCTGAAACATCGCTGATAAAAATTCCAATAGACTTCCCATCCTCAATCTGAATAAAATCATAAAAATCTCCCCCCACCTGAATCATCGGCTGATAGAGGGCAGCAAAACGAACACCCTTGACACTCGGATATTTATTAGGTATGAGTCCCATTTGAATTTCTTTCGCCATTTCCAGTTCCTGTTCAAAAAGAGCATTTTTCTGAGCCAAATCTATTTTATCTCTAATATCATGCCCCACAACAGAAATACCTATTAAATCTCCTGCATTGTCTAAAATCATTGAGACAGAAAGATCGGCCGGAACATAATTTCCGCATTTTGACAAAAGTCTGACCTCAATTTTACGGGTTAAATTCTGAAAAAGCTCAAA
This sequence comes from Spirochaetes bacterium GWB1_36_13, assembly GCA_001829155.1. Taxonomy (GTDB): domain Bacteria; phylum Spirochaetota; class GWB1-36-13; order GWB1-36-13; family GWB1-36-13; genus GWB1-36-13. Next base: position 1,210 of record MIAO01000008.1, read on the forward strand.
AGACTGATTTATTTCAGAGACAGAGTCTTTTTCAGAAATAAAAGATGAAAAATCTTTTCCTATCATTTCATTTTCTTTATAATTTAAAGTTTTCATTACCTGTGGATTTACTTTTAATATTTTATTTTCAGGCGAGAGTAAAAATAAAAAATCACTCATCTGAAAAATAATCTGGTCACTGGCAAGCGCCGAAGAGATCGAAAGAACCTGATATTTGACCATACCATACCAGAGACCGGCTGCCCAGAATAAAAAACCCATATGTCCGAGGACAGGGATTTCAACCTTCCCGACAACACAAAGAACATTCATCAGATAAGTTAAAAATGTTGAAAAAAGAGCAGTCGATACAATAATTTGGATTTGTTTTTTTTCTCTTTTTGACTGGCTGTTCTTTTTTTTCTTTAATGCAAGAACAAGAAAAATACCGATATAAGACATATTATGAATCACAAAAAGCCAGAACCAGATTGACTGAGCATCTCCCTTCTCTAAAAGCATTCCGTTTTTCCAGACAAACCCTTTGGAAACAACAGTAGCAAACATGGAACGAATTGTTAAAAGCAGACCGGGTAAATAAAGAATTCCATAAAACCATTTTTTTGAAAGAATCTTCGTTTTTTGAGTTAATATCAATCCAAAATGAAGCGCAAAAGAAGCGACATTTAACCAGCCGATAGAAGAAAAACGGTACCAGAAAAACGCTGCTGCTTCTGTTTTTGAAAGATAAAGAAAAGTATAACCGAATGACCAGAAAGCAAACGAAATACTGATCAATAAAACGAGCCTGTTGCCTGGATTTTTTATATCCTGTTTTAAAACATAAATTCCAAAATAACAATAAATTATAAAAGAAGTAAAAGAAACAATCGCAAGGTAATTCATCCTATTCCTTTCCTAAAAATCATCAACAAAAACACTCTACATTTTAAAAATTTATTGAAAAGATAATTTAAAAAGAAACTTTTTGAAAAAACGGCAGTTTTTTCAACTGCCATTTTCATCTAGATTACATAAAATCGTTAATATTTGAGGAAACTTGACTGCTTCCCGATGAACCTGTAAAATACGCCTTTAAACTTTCAGCTTTTAAAAACAGTTCGGAGATTTTAATCCCAATCCCGTTTTTTGTTTTAGGACCATAGATTCCATCCGGAGTGACCTTGATTTCTTTTTGAAGTTCCATCAAAGCTTCTTTGGTCTTGGGTCCCCAAATTCCATCTTCACCTAGTTTTTTATTCAATATCAGATTACAGGCTTCCTGAACTTTTAAGATTTCTTCTTTTTCCATATTTTCATACTCCTTTTTTATATTACATAGCGATTTTCACACCAAAATTAATGGCATGATTCTTAGCAGTATTTCCATTCCACTTTGAATTCCAGTAAGTATATTCCCCAAAAGGCTTGATATAAGGGATCAAAGAAACTTCTACCCCTGCGCCGTAAAGAACAGTGGAAAAAAATTTCCTGTCTGCCACGCTTCCAGGAGTAGAGAAAACATCAATGATACCTGTTCCTATTTTAATATAGGGTTCGACTGGAATAATTGGAATAGCAAGCTGAAATCTTCCAGAAAGCCCCATAGAGGTTCTTGAAAAATTGTCAATCACTGTACTGTCTGCAAAAAAATGGACTCCTGCTCTGATAAAAGTGATCCCAAAACTCACTCCTCCGAAAATGCCTAACGGAGTCCCTGAAGCCGAGCCGCTTTCATCCATCACCGACCTTCCGGTATAAATACCAAAATCAAAACTTGATTCACTAATAGTTGTAAAAGGATAGCTTAAGACAGGAAGCCCGATTACAAAAAGCAAAATCAAACATTTTTTTCTCAAATTTCTCATCGCATTCTCCTTACTAAATCTTTTTTAAAATTACAATAATATAGATAATTAAAATAGAATAAATTTCAAGTTTTTTTTACTTTTTTTAGACTTTTTTTTTAAAGATTTAATCAATAAAAACAATATCAATAAAATTTGAATCTTTTCCGACAACTTCGATATCATAACCGCCGTTTTCCGGAATTTCGAAGATCACTTCTTTAAAAAAATCAATGGAGGAAGCTGGTTTGAGCTGATCCCGAACCAGCCAGATTTTAATTGTATAACCCGTTTCCATTTTTTTCAGTTCAATTTCTTCCCGGCTGTATGTTATATCAGGCCGGGTCGCATATACATTTACCCTGACCTGATTACTCCGGTTTTCTACTCTCGGAATTTCCATTTTTATGACAGAAGCCAGAACCCTTTCGGGTTCTTTTACTTCTTCTACCATTTTTTCTTTTTCCCGTTGAATCGGTTTTTCTTCGACAACCGGCTTAACTTCTTTTTTTACAGAACACGATACTGTCCAAAAAAATAAAACTGAAATCCAGATGATCTTTTTCATTTTCTTACTTTAAAACCTCTATTGCTTTTTGAAGCTGGGTATCGTATTCCAAATCGATAATTTGCGGACCTTCCAAATAACTTTGTTCGCTTCGGATCAGTTTTTTCAGAAAAAGATCTTTCACAATTAAATTCTTGGATGCCAGTTCTTTTTTCAAAGCCTTGAAGTCGGCATCAGGGATCTTTTTCTTATTTTTATCCACAAACTTCTCAATATATTTTCCTTCCAGAATTTTAATGGAAGCCAGTTCTTCTTCAGGCTCCATCTTGGGCATATCTACTTTAATATCGGGCTCTATTCCGTTTTTATCAATGACATAACCGCCGGGTGTGTAGTATTTTGCAATTGTGATTTTCAATCCAAGCATCTCATCTTTATCGAGAATTTTAAAAACATTTTGAACCGTTCCCTTCCCATAAGATTTTTCACCCACAACGACCGCTCTTTTACGATCTTTTAACGCTCCGGCAAGGATTTCCGAAGCTGAGGCGCTTCCCCCGTTGATTAAAACAGCCATTGGCACTTTGGTATTGATACTGGTATTGTCAGATGAAAAAAACTTCTTGGTCTCGCTTGAATCCTTTCCAACCGTATAAACTACCAGCCCCTTATCCAGAAAGAGATCTGCCATATCCACAACTGCATTTAACGCGCCGCCCGGATTATAACGAAGGTCGATAATCAGTTTTTTCATTCCCTGACCGCTTAGATTATCCAGCGCTTTTTCGAGTTCTTCAGTCGTTTTTTCTCCGAAGTTGATAATTTTAATATATCCGATTTTATTGGCAAGCATGGTCTCCCTGATGGAAGGGATTTCAATTTTTTTTCTTTTCAATTCTATGTCAATCGGCTGAAGAACGCCTTTCCGGTAAAAAGATACTTTTACCTTGCTGTCGGCAGGTCCTCGAAGAAGAGAAACCGCTTCTTCCAGTTTCATATTCTCAGTATCTTTATCATTGATTTTCATAATCAAATCTCCAGGACGCACACCTGCTTTATAAGCCGGGGTTCCCTCAATAGGAGAAATAATCACAATCCGGCTGTCTTTCACACCCACATAGGCGCCGATCCCTTCAAACTCTCCCTGAATCGATTCCATCAGCCCCTGAAGCATTTTCGGCTCCAAAAGAGTGGTATAAGCATCTCCCGAAGCCTTATACATACCCTGAATCGCTCCGTAATACAGATCTTTAATATCCGTTTTATCCGAATCCACATAATAGTCTTTTAAATATTGAAGGGATGTTTTAAACAGATTATCATAATAACTAAATTCATTTTCATTTTTAAACGGTCTTGCCTGAGGCACAATATAAAATATCCCGATAATTGTCACAAGCGTGAAAATCCACAGCATTCTCTCGATACTTCTTTTCAAAGAACAACCTCTTTCATTGTTTTTTAGAATTTTTATCGGCTTTTTTGATAAATTTTCTATTGATTTTATTTCTAATTAAAATATAATACCATTTTTTCTCTCTTTTTAAGATTTTTTACTGAAAAATATTGAACCTAATCAAAAGAAAAATATCTATTAACCAAGTCATCTTTACACATTGTCCCGGCTTCTCTATTAAAGATAAAACAGCCAATTCGTTCACTCAAACATTTTGGTTTCGCTCTGTGTCCGTTCGGCTTTGTTGAATGACCAAAATAAAGTTATTAAAAATGAATCTGTAAAAAAAAGAACCTTGATTTTTTGCCAGAAAGGTTTTTATTAAAATAAAGTGAAAAAAATGAGAAATAAGGAAGTTTTTTATGCATTCATTTAAAAATATCATTTTGTGGTTTTTCCATACTGCCTTATTCGTAAATCTCACTTACTGGGGATCTATCTGGATTCTCAATCATACCAGCCTCTTTTTTCTCTCCAACCTTCTCGCTTATTTCGCTCTTCCCATTCTCCTTCTCATTGTCTTTTACAAACTTATTTTTCCTTTTATCAACAACTATCTCCTTATTCACATTCATCTTGACTCTGATATGAATGAAGGTCTTTTTTTAGGTCCCGCAGCTTTTCTCGCCATGACCTGGTTTCTCTATTTTCTGGTTATCGGCGTTGTTTTAAAAGTTCCGGATAAAATACGGGTGCTGGAAAAAGGCTATGTTTCTCTCTCGATTACAGATCCTATTCCTTCAAATGCTGTCGGGGTTGTCTTTCATCAAGCCCGGCTTGATCCTAAAAATGGCGGGCAGTTTAGCCGGAATCGTTCCAAAAAAGAAGGTGTTAATACTGTATCCTACACGGAATATCTCAATCTCGTCCCCTTAACTGAAAATAAAAAATATCCCGCAACCCATTCCTACTGGCTCTACTTCAGGTATCCCTCTCTCCCTGGATATGCCAATGCCGTGCAATGGCTCCATGAATCGATTAAAAACGATCCTATTTACGCAATCACGATTCAAAACTCCAACGATTCCTCGGATGCCTTAAAAACCTATAAACAGCTCACAAAAAACAAAAATCCAGACTCAATCCCTGTTTTTCTTGAGCTTGCTTTATCTCCTCAACTTGCCGAAATTGAATATAAAACAACGGTTTATCTTTCCATTCTATTTTTAAATCTGATTTACCTCATTTTCCCATTCCTGATATTGCTGATCCCTATGAAAAGATTCAGGAATTGACCTATGTTAAAAAAACTCATTCTCATCTCACTATCTTCCAT
>MIAO01000009.1 GCA_001829155.1 Spirochaetes bacterium GWB1_36_13
TGATTTCATCCATGAAATCAAGTCGGACGGGGAAAAAGAGCCTCGTGCAGGGTTAAAGAAATGAAAATCAAAAAAATATTTTATAGTAAATAAATGATTTTAAACGCAAATCAGGATAATTTGCAAACCGGAATTTTAAATAGAAATAAAAATTTCCCGACCTTCGGCAGGCGGTCACTGAGCGGAGTCGAAGTGAAGCCGAACGGAGGGGCAGATTAATACTCAAAGGACAATAGAATTCAAAACCTGAATAAAATCAATTTTGGAATCCAATCCTTTTTTACCGTCAGGTACTGTGAAAAAAATATTGAAAAATAACAGAAATTCATCTTAAAAACTCCCCTTGTCTTCCTCTGGGAGATAAGGGGCTGGGGGTTTGTGGGTAAAAAATCTTTAGGGTTTTTCAGGATTGACTAAATATATTTATATTTTAAAAAAAAAATGACTAAATTTTTAAAAAAAGTCTATTGGGGTTGAAATGAATTTAGTACAGGCAGGATATGAAATCTTATATATTTTAGCAAGCGCGGATGATAAAATCACAACTCCGGAAATAAATGTGATTAAAACTTTTTTAAAACAGAATTTTACAGGCGAGTTTGATTTAGTCAAAGACAATCAATTGATTTCTATTCTTGATTTCAACGCTCTCATGGTGTTGATGGCAGACGCAGCTGTATTTTTTAATAAAAATTGCGATCAGGAAGGGAAAGAATTGGTGCTTGATTTTGCTCTCCGGCTCATCAAAGCGGATGAAAAAATTACGGAAAAAGAAAAAGAGCTTTTTATCCGGCTTGGCAATGAATGGAAAATCAACATGGAAGAGTTTTTAAACAAAAGGCTTAAAAAAAACTAAAGACCGTTTTTAAGAAAAAACCGTTCTGTTTCAAAAAGAACCGCTTGGCGGGTCAAATTTTCCCACTGGTTTTTTTTCACGGGAAGGGATGCTGTAAAATTTTTTCCGTATTCTTTTTCGATGATTCTTTTATCAAGAACCGCCACAACTCCCCGATCCGTTTTACTTCGGATAAGTCTTCCAAATCCCTGCTTGAATTTAATGACAGCTTCCGGGATCGAAATTTTAATAAAAGGGTTTTCGCCTCTTTTTTCAACCAGTTCATAAAGTGTTTCTGCCACAGGATCGGATGGAGGTCTGAAGGGAAGCTTTAAAATAATCACCATTCGGAGGTCTTCACCCTGAATATCAACGCCTTCCCAAAACGAATCGGTGCCCAGTAAAACCCCGTTTCCCGCTTTTTTAAAATCAGATACCAGTTTTGCCCTGTTTTCTTCTCCATGAATAAAAAGAGGATAGCGCAGCTGCTGTTTTTCAAGAAAGTTTTTGATTTCCCTCACCTGCCAGAAAGAAGTGCAGAGAACAAAAACGCCCCCTTTTGAGGCGTCGATGAGATTTTTAATCATCGGAAACGCATTTTTAATAAAAGGGCTTTGAAGCGAATCGCTTCCAAAAGGACTGGAAATGTCGGTAGGAATAAAAATTTTAACCTGTTTTTCATAATCAAAAGGAGAAGCGAGAATTTTTTCGACTCTCTTTTTTTCAACTGTATCATCCAGACCGATTTCATCTGAAAACTGCTTGAATTTCCCGGCAACCGAAAGCGTGGCAGAGGTAAAAATCACTGAATATTCTTCCTTGAAAAGGGTTTGCTGAAAAAAGACAGTTTTATCCAGATTGAGGCGGTGAATGGAGAGGTTGTCATTTTTACGGTTGAGAGCGATCCAGACGGCTGCTTCATCGGGAATGGCGATAAAAAGATTTTGAAAAAGAGCGATATTGTCTTTCAGATATCGTGTGTTTCTGTCTATACTTTTGATTAAAATTTGGTTGTCTGTTTTAAATTTTTCAGGCAAGAGGCGGGTGTATTTTAAAATTTCATCGATCAGTGTCTTATAGGCATCGGCGGTTGTTTTGATGTTGTCGTAAAGGGTTAAAAGCGGTTCAAAGTTTTTGCTGTCGCCTTTCAGCCGGATATGGGATTCGCTTCCTTTGAGAGTCTGGTTTACTTTGTCTTTGAGAATCTCAAAAAAAGAATTGATCTTTTTCTTCAGGTTTTCGGCAAAAGGGATGGCTTCTTCCTTGATTTTGGAAAGAATGGTGTCTGCCGTTTTTGAGCCTTCCTCACCTAAAAATCTGATCAAAAGATTGAGCTCTCCCGCCTTGCCCCTTCGCCCCGAATTATAAATCCGGCTGGAAAACTTCAATATTCCCAGAAAAGAACCTTCGTCTTCCAGATAGCTGTAGGCGGCTTTTTTAAAATTATGCGCTTCATCTACAATAATTTTTGTAAAATTAGGGAGAATCCGGTGGGGAATCTCTTCAAATTCCATAGAAAGTTCGGCAAGAAGATAATGGTGGTTGACCACAATAATATCGCTGGTAAAAATCTTTTGTTTCACCTTGTTCACAAAACATGAAGCAAAGAAGGGACATTTTCTATGAAGACAAAGATCGGTGGATGCCCGGATGTCTTCCCCGATCACCCGGGACATTTCATAGGACAGCTCTTCAATATCGCCGTCTTCTGTTTTTTCGATCCAGGTTTTAAGAGACTCAAAAACTTTAAGCCTTTCCCCGTCTTCCATGGAAAAAAGACCCGATTCGCTTAAATCCTTGAGTCCTTCATAAGTTTCTTCAAACCGTTTACGGCAGACATAATTGCTCTTGCCTTTTACTAAAGCGTAGGAAAAATCAATTTCCAGACATTTTTTTAAAAATGCGAGGTCTTTGGAATAAATCTGTTCCTGAAGGTTTTTGGTATAAGTACTGACAATGACTTTTTCTTTATTGGAAACAGCCCAGTAGATGGAGGGGATAAGGTATGCAATGGATTTTCCTGTGCCTGTGCCTGCTTCAATTACTGCAGCCTCATTTTTGTTAAATGCTTCAGCGATGATCCCAATCATGCTCTCCTGAGAGGTGCGTCTTTCAAAATGGGAGAGTTTGGAGGCGATTTTCCCTCCTTTTTCAAAAAGAGAAACCAGTTCCTGAGGGTTTAAGAGTTTTTTTTCTTTGCCTTGAATTCCGGGGGCGTAAAAAACAATCTTGACCCGGGTTACGGCATTATCGATAATCAGAAATCCCACGCCTGCCTGATTCATAAGAGTATCTGCCATCTGGAGGTCGGGATCGCTGGGAGTCAAAACGCCCGAGGGATGGTTATGGATCACCACATCGCAGGAGAGCGCTTTTTCCAGAAAAACAGGGGTCATGCTTTCGTTCCCGTAAACCACAGCTTCGGCATCTTCCACTTTTTTGGATTCTTCGCCCGTATAGCCTGTAAAAAAAACTTCGTGGTTTGAATTGGCCGCGATGGCTGACCGCATGATTTCGATCACTTCTTCCGTAAAAACTTCTTCCGCTCTCTTTTCCATTGCCCCTGCTTTTTTTTCGATTCAGATACCCTTTAAATTTAACTTCAAGGAAAGTGATTTTTATTTCTTTATCCTGATAGTTCAAATTTTTTATTATAGAAAAATAAAAGCAGTTTGATTGTCAAGATAGAATTGAAAAATCAGCTTTGCATCAAATCTCAATGATAAAATTTGGGGTTTTCTTCTGACTATCTGACAAACTCAATTTGAGAAAAAAACAAAAAAGTGATAAATTTAGTAAGCAAGAGATTAAAAATAGTCGTATCGTTGATACCACAATAAAAATGCTGATTGATTAAAAACAAGGAAAATAAATGATCGATATTGATGAAATAGTCCGTTCTTTAGATGAGATTCATACTAAATTTAAAGAAACTTGGAAATCTCTTAAACTCGATGAAAATCAAAAACAGACCGCATTTCTTGAAGAAAAAACCGCTTCTCCCGGTTTTTGGGACAATCCAGAAGAAGCCAATAAAATCACCCGAGAAATCAGCGCCCTGAAAAAAAAACAGGAAGAATGGCAAAGTCTCAAACAAAAAATCGAAAACCTTTATGAAATAATTGAAATAACCAAAGAAGAAGACGATTCATCCCTTTTAGAAGAAGTGGAAAAAGAATTTCTTTATATCCAGAATGATTTCAGTAAAAAAGAACTTTATCTTTTTTTCAGGGGAAAATTTGACAAAAACAACGCTTATCTTTCCATCAACGCGGGTGCCGGGGGGACCGAATCCTGTGATTGGGCGTCCATGCTTTCCAGAATGTACCTCCGATGGGCGGAAAAAAACGAGTTTCAGGTTGAAATTGTAGATGAACTGCCCGGTGAAGAAGCGGGAATTAAAAACATTACAGTGCTGATCAAGGGCGATTACGCTTTCGGAAACCTCCGGGGGGAAAACGGGGTTCACCGGCTGGTGAGGATTTCTCCTTTTGACTCCAATGCCAGAAGACATACTTCTTTTGCTTCTGTTTCAGTGATTCCTGAAATAGACGATGATATTGAAGTGGATATCAATCCTTCCGACTTAAAGATCGACACTTATCGGGCAGGAGGAGCGGGGGGGCAGCATGTCAATAAAACTGAATCCGCCGTACGGATCACACACATTCCTACAAATATTATTGTTGCCTGCCAGCAAGACCGCTCTCAGCATAAAAACAAGGAAAAAGCCCTCAGCCTTTTAAAAGCAAAGCTTTATCTTCATATAGAAAAACAAAAGGCTCTTGAACATAAAAAAATGGAAGGCGAAAAAAAGGATATTTCATGGGGAAACCAGATTCGATCTTATGTATTTCAGCCTTACCAATTGGTAAAAGACCACAGGACGAATTATGAAATGGGCGCTGTCGATAAAGTAATGGATGGAGAAATTAATGAATTTTCTTTTGAGTTTTTAAAATGGGATTTAAAAAAACACTCGCTCTCTTAACACTTGTTTTTTTCCTTTCTTCCTGTTTTATTTTAAAGAAAAAAGCAGAACTGGAAACACTGGGAGATTACCCTCCTTTGCCGGAATTTTTACTGAAAAAAAAACTGGTGATTCTTCCGTTTGAAAATTTAAGCGGAAAAGCAGAATATGATTTTGTTTTAAAATCTCTTCCTTCCTTGATTTATTCTTATTTCCGGTTTATTAAAACCTATCCTTTTCAAATGGAAATTGCGGAACTGAAGAATGAACAGGCGTTTTTTGACTATTTTGGAGAAAAAAGCCCTACTCCCGAACAAAGAAAAATTTATATCAACGCTTCCCTTGAAATGAATCAGGGAAGAAAAGACATCAACAGCGATGGAAGCAAGCTGAATAAAGAAAGCGGAAACACAAACACAAACCTGACTATCAATATCACATCACCCTACGATGAGTCTGAGGTCAAGGGTTTTGTCAGAATACAAACTTCTGTTTTTTCCTCTACAGGCGCCATCGACCGTGTCGAATTTTATGTGGACAATGTTTTAGAACAGGAAGCCGTCAAGCTTTCTCCCTATGAACTCAACTGGGATACTTCTAAAGTGGGAGACGGCTATCATGATTTAATGGTGAAAATCTACGATTCATCAGGTACTATGGTTACAGACAACGATACCCGGGTTAAGGTGAACAATTCAGGGACTCCATTAAAAGAAGAATCTCTGGAAGAGAAAATGAAACTTCCCGATTTTTTCGAACTGGAAGTCTTTGCCCCGGGCACTTCTATCAAAGATTTAAAAAAAAACTATCTGATTTTAAAAGCAGAACTTAATCCTGATTTTTCTTTAAAGCTTTATATTTATGATACGATGAGCCAAACCCATATCTATGAAAAAATATTAAAACTTCCGCCTGTCAGCATCAATCTTCTCACCATGGACGAAGAAGCGATCCGCAAAACTTTAAACATAGGCATCAAAAGTTTTCTTGAAGATTTTTCCGGAAAAGCTTTTTACGAACTGACCCTTGATATCCAGCCTCAGGGCGCTGTAGTTTATATTGATGAAAATTTCATTGAATCCAAAACCGTTCTCCTTCCTGAAGGAAAACATTTTTTAAAAACAATTAAAACTGGTTTTGAAAGTTTAAACGGCAGTTTTTTTCTGAAAGAAAACCAGTCCCTCCCTTTTTCTTTAAAAGAAATCAAGAAAAATATAAAACTTTTTATTGAAACCATCCCGAAAGAATCCCCTGTCTTTGTAGATGCGGCTTTCGCCGGGCTGAGCCCTGTGGAAATTTTGGTGGCTCCCGGGGTGCATCAGGTCAGGGTTTCACGGGAAGGCTATGAACACCAGAACGAGATGGTGAAAGTCTATGACTTTGATAAAGAAAAATCTGTTTCTATCCAACTCAAAAAAGAAAGCCTGAATCTGGAAGAAGACAGAAAAACCATTAATACGATCAAAAACTTCGCTTTTTTCTCTTTTTTCCCCTTTCTCGGAGCTCATATGTACTGTCAGGAAAAGACAGATTATTATAAAGAAAAATTTGATGTTTTACAAGCTTTAAAAGAAGAAAATAATGAAGGGTTCATTAAGGCAGTCAATATGGGATTAAATGAGACTTATAAAAAATATGACTTCTATCAGACTGCTGCCCAGTTTTTTAAAAACGGGTCGATCATGCTTTTATTCACGGCCGCGATTCTTCAGATCACCGAGCTTGAGATGGATGATGTCGGTATCGGGATCGACAGCGACAAACGGATCGGGATTTATGTAAAATGGTAAAAAGTCTTTTCTTTTTTTTACCCTTATATTAATTTTAATAACATGAGGATTAATGACTGATGTTCACTTCTGAAGAATGGCGTGTTTTATATTTTACATGGGCTGTAATAGGAATGTTTTTTTTCCTGTCAATGATAATCAAACGAAATCTCTCTATTGAAAAACCAAAAAAACTTCAAATTCTGGCTGAAATCACAATAAACGGTCTTGAAAAAATGTCTTCTGAAATCATGGGGAAGGAAAGAGTTCAAAGGCTTTTTCCCTTTATTTTTTCTCTTTTTCTTTTTATTCTGCTTTGCAACCTGATCGGAGTCTTCCCTTTATCCATTTCCCCGACAAATACGCTCAACACTACGATTGCTTTGAGTCTTATTACTTTTATTGTGGTCACTGTGAATGGAATACGCGAAATTAAAATCAGTTATTTTAAAAAATATTTAGGACCTGTCGTTTTTTTGATTCCCATGATGCTTTTTATTGAAATCATTGGAGAGATCAGCAAGCCTTTCTCTCTTTCTCTCCGGCTTTTTGCCAATGTTTTTGGAGAAGAAGAGGTTTATGAACAGATTTTTCATCTGGTTCCCCTCTTAGTGCCAATAATTATAAAGTTTTTAATGATTTTTACGGATTTTCTTCAGTCTTTTGTTTTCATCATTTTGACTATGGTGTATATAGAAATGGCGGCAGAACATCACTAAATATTGAACAATAATAAGGAGATTTCAATGGATTATATTTATTTAGCGGCAGGTTTAGCGATCGGAATCGCAGCTTTAGGAAGCGCGATCGGAATGGGCCTGGCTACAAAAGGAGCGGTTGAATCGATTGCCCGTCAGCCTGAAATGGAAGGTAAAATCAGAACTATTTTGATCATCGGACTGGCAATGATCGAATCTTTGGCTCTTTATGCACTGGTTATTGCGCTCATGCTTTTAAACAAAGGTTGATAAAAACAAGAAGATGAAAGATTTAAACTGGAAACTGATCCTCATCCAAATTTTTAATTTTATTGTTTTCTTTCTTATTCTCCTTAAACTTCTTTACAAACCTGTTAAAAAAGTGCTTTCTGAGAGAAAAGAAAAAATTCAATCAGATTTAGAAAATGCACAAAAAAATAAGGAAGAAGCAAAAATTCTTCTGGAAAAACAGAAAGAAATTTATCAGGAAGCTCATAAGAAATCAGAATTTCTGATTCAGGATTCCATTAAAGAAGGAAGCCTTTTGACAAAAAAAATGATGGAAGAAGCAAAAACAGTTTCAAAAGAAATGATCGAAAAAGCCAAAAAAGAAATAGAAGAATCTAAAAAGAAAGCGCTGGATGACATTAAAAAAACAATTTTTGACACATCTATAGAAATCTCTAAAAAAGTGATTTCAAAAGAACTGGAGATCGAAAAGGTTCAAAAAACGCTCAATCAGGATTTGTCTCAAAAACTTGAAGCTGAACTGGGAATCAAAAAATGAAAAAGCTTTTAGACAATTATTCGAAAGCTCTCCTTGAAATAGCCGTTGAAGAGAACAGCCTTTCTGAAATTCTTTCTACAGCGGAAGCTTTTATTGAAAAAATATTTGATGAAGAAAATACTTTTTTCTTTTCTCTTTCACGGAGTGAACAAAAAGAAATCATTCAAAAAAGCAATCTTCCCTTTGTTTTTGAAAGTCTTATCCTTGAAATTTTAAATAATGGAAGAATCGCTTTTTTAAAACAAATTCTTGAAGACTTTATCGAAAAAGCTTTTTCTAGTCTTGGAAAAGAATCGGCTGAACTTATTTTAAGCAAAGAAGAAAATCCATTGTGGATCCAAGAGATAATTGGTCTTTTTTCTAAACGCCTCAACAAGGAATTAAAAGTTAAAATTAAAATTGACCCTGAAATTATCGGCGGGTTTGTTTTTTACCACAAAGGGTATGAATACAATCTTTCTATTTCTCATTATTTAAGAAAACTATCGGAGCAGGTTTATGAATATACCTCTTAATGAAATGTCTGCAGTTCTCAAAGAAAAGATCAAATCGCACCAAAAAATATCCATGGATGTGAAAAATGTGGGATATGTAATGGAAGTGGGAGACGGGATCGCCTACGCGTATGGTCCAAGCGATGCGATGTATGGAGAAATGCTTCATTTTGAAAGCGGTGTCACAGGGCTTGCTTTAAATATTGAAAAATTCGGCACCGGGATCGTTATCCTGGGGGAAGACCGGAAAATCAAGGAAGGCGATAAAGTCTATACAACTGGAAAACTTTTAAGCATTCCGGTGGGAGATTCTCTTTTGGGGCGCGTGATTGACCCTATGGGGAACCCTTTAGACGGGAAAGGGGAAATCAAGACAGAAACAACCCGATTGGTAGAAACAAAAGCCTCAGGAATTATTGACCGCGACCCGGTCAAAGAACCCCTTCAGACCGGAATCAAAGCCATTGATTCTATGGTACCCGTGGGGAGAGGTCAAAGAGAACTGATCATCGGCGACCGGCAGACCGGAAAAACAGCTGTTGCAGTGGATGCGATTCTCAATCAAAAAGATACGGATGTTATCCCCATCTATGTGGCTATCGGGCAAAAAAGAACCACAATCGGAAATGTGATCAATACTCTGGAAAAATACGGTCTGATGGAAAAAACAATTGTGGTAGCAGCAAGCGCAAGCTCTCCCACTCCGATTCAATACATAGCGCCCTATTCAGGAGTCAGCATTGCAGAGCATTTCATGTATCAGGGAAAACATGTTTTAATCATTTATGACGATCTTTCCAAACACGCTGTGGCATACCGCGAGCTTTCCCTTCTCTTAAGAAGACCCTCCGGGCGGGAAGCGTATCCGGGAGATGTTTTTTATCTTCATTCCCGGCTTCTGGAACGGGCTGCAAAACTCAGTAAAAATCTGGGCGGGGGTTCTATCACTGCTCTTCCGATTATCGAGACCCAGGCGGGAGATGTCTCTGCCTATATCCCCACCAATGTTATTTCCATTACAGACGGTCAGATTTATCTGGATTCAACTCTTTTTTACAGAGGGGTGCGACCTGCTGTCGATGTGGGATTATCGGTTTCACGGGTAGGAGGAAACGCTCAGACTGCTTTGATGAAAAAAGTAAGCGGAAAACTCCGCCTGGATCTTTCCCAGTATCGAGAACTGGCAGCCTTTGCCCGGTTTGGAATTGAGCTGGATGAGCTTTCGCAAAACCAGCTGAAAAGAGGGGAACGGCTGGTTGAAATCCTCAAGCAGGAACAGTATCTTCCCCTTGGAACAGCGGAAATGGCAGTGGCAATTTACGCCGCTACCCGAGGTTTTATGGACAGCCTGCCAATAGAAAAAATCAAATGGTATGAAAAAGAAATACTTCGGTTTATCAAAAGAAATGAGCCTGAACTCTGGTCAGAGCTTTCATCTGGAAATTTCAGCGACCCGCTTGAAAAAAAACTCAAAGCTGTCTTAACCCGGTTTAATGAGGAAAGAGGAGAATAAATGAAACTTGATTTTTTATTTTTTAAAAACAAAAAACCGGAAACATCTTTGTTATGGGGTTATCTCAGTTATATTATTATCGGATTATTGTTATTATCTATTCCTTGGTTTAGAATGAGCGATATTTCTATCATTGACAATCTTTTTACTGCTGTTTCAGCTATTTCAACCACTGGTTTAACAACAATCAGTGTTGTTGATAATTACACAATTTTAGGACAAATCGTAATTCTTGTTTTGATTCAGATCGGCGGTATCGGTTATATGTCATTTGGCTCTTTTATTGTTCTTTCAACCAGTCAGAACTTGCCTGAAAATAGAGAAAATGTTCATAAAACAGCTTTCAGTTTACCAAAAGATTTTAATATTAAAAAATTTATTAAGAGTATTGTAATTTATACTTTTTTAATTGAAGCTGTCGGGGCTGTGCTTTTTCTTTTTTCCTTATGGGATGATCCCAGGGTAAATCCTGTCTGGAGTTCAATCTTTCACAGTATTTCTGCTTTCTGTACCGCAGGTTTCAGTTTATACAACGACAGCTTTATGTCTTATACTGGCAATATTTATTTAAATACAGTTGTTTCTATCTTAAGTTTTTTAGGAGCAATAGGTTATATTGTTATGGTTGATCTATGGCTGCTATTTAAAAAAAAGAAAAACAAAATCACATTTACCAGTAAAATCATTCTCGTCACTACTTTTATTCTTTTTTTTCTGGGAGGTTTTTTAATTTTTTTAGAAAGTGTTTTAAAAACAAATTTTAGTTCTAATACACTCTTACAGTCTTTTTTTCAGTCTATGACCGCTCTTACCACTGTAGGATTCAATACAGTTTCAATTGGAGATTTAAGTTCGTTTTCTCTTTTTATCATTCTCATCTTGATGATAATCGGAGCTTCTCCTTCTGGAACAGGGGGAGGTGTCAAAACTACCACTATTACCAGTATTATAGGAACCATAAAAACTGTTTTTTCTTCAAACAAAGAATTTATCAACTACAAACAATCAAATAAAATAGAAGAATTTGAAGATGAAAAAAATCATTTAATAACAAAAATTACTCATTTTTTTCATAAAATCCGCGGGAAAGATTCTTCAGAAAAAAACGATTTTCACAAATTGGAAGAAAAAGAAAAAAACGACACAAATGTTAAACTTGAAAAAACTTTAGGAGATATCTTTAAAATAAAAATCATGAATAAAACAATACCTTTTGATAGAATTGTTCATGCTTTTGCTACATTTGCTTTTTATTTCATTATTCTATCTTTTGGTATATTGTTGTTATTAACAATGGATCAATTCAGTTTCCAGCAGCTGTTTTTTGAAGCAGCCTCTGCTCTTGGAACAGTCGGATTAAGCACAGGAATAACTGGGGCAATGACTCCTTTTGGAAAAACAGTCATTATCATTTTGATGTTTATTGGTCGTTTAGGACCCATCACTTTTGGAATTGTTCTTTTCAGCCGTAAAAGGAAAAAACAATCTCTTGAAAAATATGAAGATATTGTTATTTAATATATACTGAAATAATTTTAAATTGCAAAAAAACAAAACATTTCTGTCATTCCCGCGAAGGCGGAAATCTATTGACAATAAATGTTTTAAGTAATAGATTCCGGTCTTTTGCATGCAAAAACCGGAATGACAAATTTTGCATTTTATAATGAGTGGATTATAATTTATTGACCATAAAGGCTGGCATAATCCAAAAGCCAGTCCGGTGTCCCGCTTTTCTTTTCAAGAATCAGGATTTTACACTCTCTTCCATCCGGCTGTACCCAAAAAATTTTATTCTCATCATCATATTTACTCGTCCCTGAAAGAAAACTCATCCCCCGACCCCTTCTCTTTGAAAAAGAAGGGGAGAAAGAAATTGAAAAACAATGACTTTTTTTGTTGTCAAAAACCTAATTTTTGATCTTGTCATCGGTGTATCAGGATAATTTGGGTGTGATTTTTTTTATAACCGTTTTAAAATTTAAGATTCATTTTAAAAAAAATAATTTTTATGGGTAAATTTAATAGAGTCAATTCAATGAAAAGGAATCTAAGGTAACAATTATGGATAAGATTATCATACGCGGGGCAAAAGAACACAATTTAAAAAACATTTCCCTTGAAATTCCAAGAAATAAACTCACGGTTATTACCGGGCTGTCTGGTTCAGGTAAATCATCTTTAGCATTTGATACCATTTATGCAGAGGGGCAGCGGCGGTATGTGGAATCTCTCTCATCTTATGCGAGGCAGTTTCTGGGCATGATGGAGAAACCCGATGTGGACTCGATTGACGGGCTTTCTCCCGCAATTTCCATCGAGCAGAAAACTACTTCAAAAAATCCCCGCTCAACTGTGGGAACCGTAACAGAAATTTATGATTATCTTCGTCTTCTGTTTGCCCGGGCAGGTACGCCTTTTTGTCCTTCCTGCGGAATCGAGATCAGCGCCCAGAGCGTGGACCAGATTATTGATGAAGTCATGCTTCTGCCTGAAAATACAAAGCTTCAGATTTTATCTCCTATTGTCCAAAACCGCAAGGGAGAGTTTCAGAAACTTTTTGAAAAACTGACGCGCAAGGGATTTGTCCGCATTATTGTGGATGATATTTCATACAATCTGGAAGAAAAAGAAGAAATCAAACTTGAAAAAAATAAAAAACACTCCATTGATGTGGTGATTGACAGAATCATATTAAAGTCGGACAACCGGAGCAGGCTTGCGGAAGCTATTGAGATCGGGATCGAGGAAAGCGAAGGGCTGATTAAAATTTTATATGAGGGAGAGGAAAAAATTTTTTCCACCCTTTATTCCTGTCCGTCTTGCGGATTCAGCCTTCCTGAGATTCATCCCCGGATTTTTTCGTTCAATTCCCCTCAGGGAGCCTGTCCTGCCTGTCATGGGCTCGGGGAAACTCTGAAAGCGGCGCCGGAATTGATATTAAACTATGAAAAATCCATCAATAACGATGGGATTAACTTTATCATGGATGTGGAAAGCAGTAAGTGGTATCATGCGATTATGAAGGGGCTTTCTGAAAAATACAAGTTTTCATTGAGCAAGCCGATCGGAGAGCTTTCGGATGAAGTGGTTCAGATTCTCCTTTATGGAACGGGGGAAGATGAGATCGAGATTGCGGTAGAAGGGAAAAACTCTTCGTTTAAATCCAAGAAGCCTTTTGAGGGGCTGGTGCCGATGGTGGAGAGACGGTTTCAGCAGACGGAAAGCGAAAATGCGAAAGAATACTACGAACAGTTTATGATTTCTGAAAAGTGCAGTCTTTGTAAAGGGGCGAGGCTTAAAAAAGAAGTGCTTTCCATCAAAATTGACAATCACTCAATTGTGGATCTGACTGAAAAAAACATAAAAAATCTCCTGGAATTTTTTTTAAACATCAATCTGGCTGAAATAAAAAAACAGATTGCGGGAAAAATCCTGAAAGAGATTGAATCCCGGCTTTCATTTCTGAAAGAAGTAGGAGTGGATTACCTGAACCTTGCCAGAAAATCCGAGACTTTATCGGGCGGAGAAATGCAGAGGATCCGTCTGGCTACCCAGATCGGTACCAAGCTCACAGGTGTTCTTTATGTACTGGATGAACCTACTATCGGGCTTCATCAAAGGGATAACGACCGACTGATCCAGACTTTGATTACGCTTAGGGATCTGGGCAATACTTTAATTGTGGTGGAACACGATGAACAGACGATCCGCACAGCCGATTACATAGTGGATATGGGACCAGGCGCGGGAATCAACGGAGGAAAGATAACAGCCGAAGGAACGATTGAAGAGATTTTAAAATCAGAAGAATCTTTGACAGCTGCCTATCTGAATCATAAAAAAACAATTCCGCTGCCTGAATCTTACCGGGAAGGGAACGGTAAAAAAATTGTTCTTAAAAAAGCGGCTACCAATAATTTAAAAAATATGGATGTGGAATTTCCTCTGGGAAAAATGATCGCTGTAACCGGCGTTTCAGGTTCCGGGAAATCTTCTTTAGTTTTAGAAACGCTTTTACCGGCTGTCCAGCAGAGACTTTTCAGAAACTACCGTATTCCTGAAAACACGAAGTTTGAGTCTGTTTCAGGCACACAAGAGATCGATAAAATGATTGATATCGACCAAAGTCCGATCGGAAGGACGCCCCGTTCCAATCCTGCCACCTACACCAAACTCTTTGATCCGATCCGCGAAATCTTTGCCATGACTCCCGAAGCTAAAGAAAGAGGCTATAAAAGCGGAAGATTTTCCTTTAATGTGAGAGGGGGGCGATGTGAAACCTGCCGGGGAGACGGTGTTTTGAAAATCGAGATGCATTTTCTGCCCGATGTGTATATTACCTGTGAAGTCTGCAAAGGCAAACGCTACAACAAAGAAACGCTTGAGGTTTTTTACCGGGGGAAAAATATTTACGATGTGCTGGACATGAGCGTAGATGAGGCGGCTGTCTTTTTTGAAAACCATTTATCTATTTATAATAAATTGAAAACCTTGCAGGAAGTGGGGCTTGGATATATTAAGCTGGGACAAAAGGCAACCACTCTTTCCGGTGGAGAGGCCCAAAGAATTAAGCTTTCCAGAGAACTATCCAAGCGGAGCACTGGAAAAACCCTCTATATTCTTGATGAACCGACGACAGGACTGCATTTTGCAGATGTCCATAAACTGATTGAGGTGTTAAATCAACTGACAGATAAAGGAAACACGATGATTATCATTGAACATAATCTGGATGTGATAAAATCAGCCGATCATATCATTGATATCGGTCCTGAAGGGGGAGACGGCGGCGGGACAGTCATTGCTCAGGGAACCCCGAAAGAAATTGTGAAAAACAAAAAATCTTACACTGGTTATTATTTAAAAGATGCAATGAAGAATATTTAATTGGATAAACACTTGAGCAATAAAGACAGCTTTACTGCTGTCCTATTTTTCTGCTAAAAGCTTTTTTAAGACTTTGAGAGACAGTTCAGTATATTTTGCAATTTGTTCAATAGTAAACCCGTCTTTCAGCATGTTTTGAGCTGTTTTGAGTTTTCCTTTTTCAATCCCTCTCTCAATCCCTCTCTCAATCCCTTTTTCAATTCCTCTCTCAATCCCTCTTTTTTCAATAGTTGATACATACGGCATTTTTTTTACCCCCTCAATTTCTAAAATAATATCTTGGACTTTTTCTTCCAATTCTTTTGATAGCTGAATTATCCAGTCAATAAAACAGAATAGCTCAATAATTTTTTCTTTACTAAAATCTTTTTCATATAAATTTCTGATCAAATTTAATTTAATATTGAATTTCTCACCTTCCGGTCTGTTTTTTGCTTCAAAGAATTTTAATTGGGACAACACGACGACGGCAAAAGGATTTGAAGATTCCTGCAAAGCAATTATTTTATCTTTGTAATCTAATATTTTAATAATAGGAAATTTGAATTTTAATAAAAAATCTTCACTTTCAAATTCAAAAACATTGGATCTGAATTTATCATTTTCATCTGTCAGCACTGCCATACTGAGGACATCTTTGTTGAATTTTGATCGGATTTTATAATTATAGGTAAACATTCTCTGAGCAAAATCTTTTTCTTCGTAACTTTGTATTTCTATGTGAATGAGAATCAGTTTAATTGAGCCGTCTTTATAAGTTACTTCCAAAAGTTCATCAGCAAACCTTTTGCCTATTTCAGAGTCTTTGGTAATTTTAAAAAGTTCTTTACTTAAAAAACGGTATCCTTTAGAAAAATCAATTTTTTCAAAAATTTTTGGAAAGAAGAAAGAAAGAAAATCTTCAATTAAATTTTCTATCATCACTTTCCAAGGAGTGTCATTTTGATCATTTTTTTTATTTGCCATAATTTTAAATTTAGCACTGTTTCAACCAAGAAATATAAAATTTATTTAATCCTCGTATGTCATGATAAACAATTTAAATTTCGAAACAGATTTAAGTATATTCAAATAAATGATTTTTTGGAAAAAAGGATAGTGTTGTGATAAAAGGAAAATATTTTAAGCAAATTCTGACCGGTGTTTGCTGTTTTCTTTTATGTGAAGCGGGGTTTGCAAAGCAAAAACAGAAAAAGGAATCAGTTTCTATGAAAGAATACGCCAATATTCAGTCTTTTTTAAAGGAAAACCCTGAAAAACTCAATAAGATTTTAAAAATCCAAGTGGATGGGAAAAATTTAAGAACTCATTTCAGCAAGACAGAATGCGTTTATTATGAAACAGCGCTGCTTTTTTTCATGGGCGAGACGGTTGCGGGATATACCAATGTTTCCAGCAGTTCAGATCCTTTTTATATTATTGTGGATAGCCAGTTTAAAATAAAGGTTCAAAGAGGGATGAGGCTTTATCTATCTCCGGTCGTTTATAAAGAATATACGCAAGGAAATGCTTATGGAGAGGAACATAAAAGACTTCTTTCTGAAGAAGGATATGATAAATTGGCTGATGCTGAATATATGCTGGTAAAAGGAAAAACCTATTTTGCCGTTATGAGAGAGGAAACTTATTATTTGCCCCCTGAAAAAGCGGAAGGTGACCCTGAAAAAGCATTTCACAAGGTTCTTTATATTTCTGATGAGGAGTTTTATCGAAGTGAGCCTGAAAAGGAGAAAACCCCCAGTTCCGACTGGACTTATTGAGAGAAATAAATATTTTCAAATTAGAAATTCCGCTTTTATTTTCCGGCTGATTTCTTCTAAAGGAAGACCGGTTGTCCTTTGTATGGTTTCTTTTTCGGCCTTATTCAAGGTGTTTTCCAACTTCATCCTCACTGACTTTAATAATCTTTGCTATCTGCACTTTTGTCCATCCCAATTCAGAAAGACTTTGAGCGACTTCTTTTTTTTCCTCCATCTTTCCTTCAATCTTCCCTTTCTCCACTCCAATTTTTTCTCCATCTATCTTCGCCTGCTCGATTCTGCCCCGCTCGTCCTGGCGGTACATAGCGATATTGTCATAGACTTCCAGTTCTTCTTTGTTCCACCCGTATTTTTGGAGGGTTTCAAAGGCAGACTTCAGTTCCTGTTCGTTTTTATTGAATTTGGGCAGCTCGACGAAGTTGAAATAGAGGTCTTTCAAGCCCAAAAGACTGTTTAAGAAACTGATGAGGATTTCTTTTTTCTGGTCATTGCCGAAGATTTTTTTAAATGCCACATCGTTGGTGGGGTCTAAGAATTTCATAAGGGACTCCTCAAAGGTCTTGGATAAAATTTAACCACTTTAAAATAAAGAATGAAACCAATTATAACGACAAGTTGTTTTTAGATTTAAATAATTCAAAAAAGAACAATGAGTTAAAACTGCAGGCAGGAAAGTCTGAAAAGGAAAAGAGTATAGCAGAGTAAGAAATTAAATTTTTTTTTCTTTTGAAATGGCTGATTTTTCAGTTATTTTTTAATTAATCATACAAACAAGGATAACAGATGAAAAAAACTCTTTTGTTGATTGTTTTTCTTGTAATCACAGCGTGTTCAACCGAGAAATTTATAAAAATCAATGATACAAATGTTTATAAGAACATGGATGCTTTTTCAGAAAAAGCTTCGGCGGAACTGGTTCAGAACTATCAGGGCAAAACGATCAAGGTAGTGCTTTTTCCTTTTTTAAATCATAAAAAAATATTCTGCGAGCTGGGGTATCTTTTATCCAGCCAGATGAAAACCTTTCTTTTTCAGTCCGGGAAGTTTGAAATTCTGGAAAGGCTTCAGCTGGACGCTGTGTTAAATGAATTAAAGATGACCAGTTCGGATCTTTTTTCACAGGAAAGCATCAGTAAAATCGGAAAATTTATCGGAGCGGACGCAGTATTGATAGGAGATATATCGACTTTAAATAATTACTTTATTATCAGCATGAGGCTGGTCAATATTGAAGAGGCAAAAGTAGTTTCCCTTTCTCAGCTCAATCTTTTATTGGAAGGATTACAGGAAAAATATGAGACGAGGTATCAGTTTCAAGAGAAACAGAAAATATTATCGGGAGACTATCAGGTCACGGTGATGCAGGGAGAAGTAAAGGAGGATTTTGATATTTTCAGCGATCCGGATACTTTCGTCTGCATTTCCCAAAACAATATCCAATCCTGTACCCTGGCTGTGGAAGATAATTTTCATCCGAAGTGGAATCAGGAAATCGAAATGGAAATCAATCCTGAAAAGCCGATTATAATCAGTGTGTGGGATAAAGATACATCTGCCGATGATTTAATCAGCCGGTTTGTCTTGTCTGAAAACTATTCATCCGACCATTTGGATGAAAATGGTAAACTTTATTTAAGCGATGAGAAGATTGCTCTTTCAATTCGCTTTAAACAAAAATAAATCGAGGGTCTCTTGGGAGAAATAGCAAGAAAATTTGAAAAACTTCGCAAAGAAGTGCCTGAATCAATAAGAATCGTTTTAGCGGTCAAAAAAAGAAGCCCGGAAGAAGTCCTGGAAGTGATAGAAGCGGGAGCAGCGGATCTGGGAGAAAACTATGTTCAGGAAGCTGAAACCATGATTCAGGCGCTTGGAAAAAACGCAAAAAGAGTAAATTGGCACATGATCGGAGGGGTGCAGACCAATAAAATCAACAAGATGATTGGACTTTTTGACTGTATTCAGACGGTCAGTTCCATTGAAAAAGCAGAAGCTTTTCATAAACGCCTGGAAAGAGAAAATAAAATTATGCCGGTTTTAATTGAGGTGAATATCGGCGAAGAATCTTCAAAACAGGGGATTATGCCCGAATATGAAGAGATAGAAAAACTGGCGGTGAAAATTACTCAGATGAAGTATTTAAAATTGGAAGGCGTGATGACAATGGGACCTGTTTCAGAAAATCCGGAGGACCACCGTTATTCTTTCAGAAAAACCAGGGAGTTTTTTGACCGTTTAAAAACTTTGAAACTTGAAAATTCGGATATAAGATGGCTTTCTATGGGGATGAGCGATTCCTATAAAATTGCTCTGGAAGAAGGGGCGACCATGATCCGTCCGGGAAGCCTTTTATTTGGAAAAAGACAATAAAGAACTAAAGTATTTGTTTATATACACAATTGAATATAAAATGCAAACCTGTCATTTCGGTTTTTGTTTGCAAAAGACCGGAATCTGTAACTTAAAATACTTATTTTCAATAGATTTCCGCCTTCGCGGGAATGACAGAAAGGGTTCATTTTTTTGCAATTTAAATTCATTTCAGTATATTTATTAAAGATTAAAATATAACTTGATAAACTATGAAGGATTTTTTATGAATATCTTATTTTCCGCTTCAAAAAAATATGAAAAAGAGTTGTCTTCAAAAAGTCGTATTTATGTTGAATATTACAATGATTTAACAAAATTAGAAGATTCTTTTATGAAATATAAAGGAGAAAAAAGCTGTTTTATTTTTATTGATGAAGGTATGGGGATAGATTTTCTACCTGTTTTTAAAAAGATGAATGATTTTTTTAAAACTCAGAATAAACAGGGAAAACTGATCTTGTTTACTGAAAATCAAGAGCTTGAAAAATCAGCGCAGTCTTTTGTAAACTTGGTGGTTAAAGAAACAATCACTGCGGAGAAGATTCTTTTTTCATTCAGGTCATTTGAAGCCTTTGATATGAAAGGGCAGAATATTTGTGAATCTTTAGGGCTTGATGAAATCCTTGAAAATTCCAAGACAAGTGTGGCTCATATCTGTCTGGAACCTATTGATATTGCTTTTTATCTGGAAATGCTTCAGGAAGGAAAAAATCAGGGAATTTACGAGAAGCTCAAGCCGTATCTGGTTTATCCTGGAAAAACACTGATTTCGGGGCTGGAAAATAAAACAGAATATGAATATGAAGATGACTCGATTGAATATCATCTTGAATTAAAAATATTGGCCTCGAAAAGGCTAGGTTTTGTGCTTGTAAAAGATAAAAAAATCACTTTCATGAATTTGATCAATATCAAAGAAAATAAAAAAGAAGCTTTTGCGTATTTTTTTTCTGTTCCTGAATTGACAAAAGAAGAATTGTTGAATTTTTTTGAGATGGAAATACGCCGTTTAGGAATTAAATCCGGGATCTGTTACGATGATATTTTTCATTTTTCAGAAGATTTTCAAGAAAAGCCGGGGATTGTCTATTTTAAAGCAGCAGAAGGGAAAGATCCTCAAAACGGTCACAATGAATATGCTCTTTTTTTAAAAGAATGGAAGAAAAATCATGGAAAAATTGTGAACCGATTCGGGATGATCGACTACCGGGAAAGAGAAAATCTTTTGACAGTGAAAAAGGGGGAGGCGATCGCAAAGCTTATTCCTGAAGTGAAAAATGAAGACGGCTATGATGTGACAGGAACAGTTTTATTGTCGAGCTATCTTTCTAAAGTACCTTTAAAAATCGGGAAAAACCTGACTTTAAATCCTGAAACAAATGAATATCTTTCTGATATTGACGGAATGGTGGTCATGAGTCAAAATCATCTTTATGTAGATGAGACTTTAGTGGTGCATGGAAATGTGGATATGGCTTATGGAAATATTCATTATGATAAAAATATTATTGTGGAAGGGGATATTGTTTCAGGAATGCAGGTAGAGTGCGGCGGAAATCTGGTGGTGAAAGGAGTGATAGAGGATGCGTTTATTGAGGTTTCAGGGGATTTAATAGTCAAGGGAATGATTAACTGCAAGAAAAAAGCTGTTTTTGTGAAGGGAAAAACTTGTTTAGATTTTATTGAAAACAGCTCTCTGGACTGCCTAAATCATATCTATATCTACCGATTCGCTCTTCACGCAGTTTTGAGGAGCACCCAGAAAATTATTTCAATCGATAAATCGAAGGTGATTGGAGGGGAACTGACAAGCGCCCAGGGGATCGATCTTTTTTCTTTAGGAAATCCTGAATATATCCCTGCGAAAATTGTTTTAGGGATCAATTTTTACATCGAAGAGCAGATCAAAAAACTTTTAAACGCTATGAAAAGCTTAAAAATAAAAATTTCTGAAGAAATGGAGAATATTTCTACTTATGTTGATGTAAAAAAAGATATCAGGGCACAGCTTAAAAATATGAGCAAAGAAAAAGCGGATTACATGATTCATGAGTTTAGCCTGATAAAAGAATTGAGAGATAAGGAAAATAAAGTTGGAGCGTTGTATGAGGAACTCACGAAGACAATGCAGAAAGAAATTTCTTCTTATCTGGCTGTGAGGGATAATATCTATCAAAATAACACTATTTCAGTGATCGGGATTCAGAAAAAACTCTCAGAAAATTATGAAAATATGATTTTTTATCTGGATATAAATCAGGCTGAAATTGTGGCTAAAAAAGCGTCTGATTTTAATACTGATGTAAAAAATTGAAAAAAGGTTTTTCATTCTTTCAATTTATACAGAACTGAATTTAAATTGCAAATATTTTCAACCCGAAATTGTCATTATCCGGCGCTTGTACTGAGCAGAGTCGAAGTATGACCGGTCAAGCCGGGGAATGACATGGATTTTTTGCAATTTAAAATTATTTCAGTATAATTCTGTTAAAAAAAGGAAAAATATGAAAAAAAACAAAGTTTTATCGATAGATAAAAAACACATCTGGCACCCTTTTACCCAGATGAAAGATTATGAGACGATCGATCCGAAGGTGATTGTGAAAGGAAAGGGCGTTAAACTTTACGATATCGATGGAAATGAATATTATGATACGATTTCGTCGTGGTGGACCAATCTTTTGGGGCATCAGAATAAAAAACTCAATCAGGCGCTTAAAAAACAGATTAAAAAACTGGAACATGTCAATTTTTCAGGGTTTACCCATCCTTATGCGGCGGGTTTAGTAGAACAGCTTTCAAAAAAACTTCCCCCTTCCCTTTCCCGCTTCTTTTTTTCAGACAACGGTTCTACAGCGGTGGAAGTGGCTTTGAAGACAGCTTTTCAGTATTTTCAAAATCAGGGAAACCGGGAAAAAAAGACTTTTATCCGCCTCAAAAACTCCTATCATGGGGATACGATGGGCGCGGTAAGCGTGGGAGGAGTGGATCTTTATCATAAACTCTATCATCCGCTCATGTTTGAAACTCTTCAGGCAGACTCGCCCGACTGTTCCAATTGTCCCAAGCGAAAAAGCGAGTTTACCTATGAAGCGCGTGAGACGGGGTGTGCTTTAGAGTGTTTTGCATCCATGGAAAAACTTTTGGAAGAAAAAAGCAGTGAAATCATTGCTGTAATTATTGAGCCTATAATTCAGGCGGCGGGGGGGATGATTGTCTATCCTTTTGAATATCTCAAAAAATTGAGAAAACTCACGCTTGAAAAAAATGTGCTTTTGATTTTTGATGAAGTGGCTACCGGATTCGGGCGCACAGGCTCGTTTTTCGCGTTTGAAAAAGCGGGGGTTGTCCCCGATCTTCTTTGTTTATCCAAGGGAATCACCGGAGGATATATGCCTTTGGCGATGACGGTTTCTACTGAAAAAATCTATCAAGCTTTTTATGACGACTATTTTTCCAATAAGACTTTTTATCACGGTCATAGCTATACGGCCAATCCCCTTGCCTGTTCTCTGGCAGTAGAGACTTTAAAAATACTGGAAGAAGAAAACCTGCCGGAATCACAAAAAGACACGATTGAATTTTTTCATAACACTCTGAAAGAATTTGGAAAAGAAAAGTTTATCGCTGATATCCGGTTTACAGGATTTATCGGGGCAGTGGATGTGGTGGAAGACAGGAAATCAAAAAAAAGCTTTCTCCCTGAAAAAAGAATGGGGCAGAAAATTTATCTCAAGTCTTTGGAAAACGGACTGGTTTTAAGACCGCTGGGAGACACAATTTACTGGTTTCTCCCTCTGGTGATCAAGAAAAAAGACATCAAGATCATCCTTGAAAAAAGCCTGAAAGTGATCGCTGAGGCGGTGAGGGAATAATCCTCCATTTCTCAAATCAAAAAAGAACGCCTTGTTATAAATATACTGAAATAAATTTAATCTGCCAAGAAAGGGAGGGTTAAACTTTCCGGTCTTAGAAAAAGACGGGATTGGAAACTTAATTGGATTTAAAACTGAAAATCATTAATTTTTAAGGTCAGAAGAATAGAAATTATAAAATAAGTATCAGAGATCAAAAAACTTTTTATAAGGTTTTGTCATGTATGAAGATTATCAGCAGAAAATAACTTCTATCCGCGAACGGGGGCTTTTCAGGTCTTTGAAAAAGGTTGAGAAAAGAAGAGGCTCGAAAATCCGGGTGGACGGAAAAGAATATTTAAACCTTTCATCAAACGACTATCTGGGAATAGCAGTCGATGAAGAATTTCATAAAGAATTTTACCAGCCGATGGGGGATGAAAACAGGATTGACTGTTTTGGACTTGGGTCATCTTCTTCCAGGCTTCTCTCAGGAAACAGCTTTCTTTATGACCAGCTTGAAAAAGAACTGGCGCTCTGGTATAAAAAAGAATCTGCGCTGGTTTTCAACAGCGGCTATCATGCAAACCTTGGAATTTTGCCCGCCTTGACCGGAAAAGATGATGTGGTCTTTTCAGACAAGGAAAATCATGCCAGTTTGATTGACGGATTAAAGCTTTCGGAGGGAGAGTTTTTTCGTTTTCCTCATCTGGATTATGATAAATTGGAAGAAATTTTAAAGAAAAAACGGAATTTGTACAAAAAAGCAGTGATTGTTTCAGAATCGGTTTTCAGTATGGACGGCGACAGGGCGGATTTAAAAAGACTGGCGGAGCTTAAGGAAAAATACGACTGTATGCTTTATATCGATGAGGCTCATGCGGCAGGCGTATTGGGTGAAACAGGGCAGGGGCAATCGGAAGAAGACGGTGTGTCCGGTAAAATCGATATTCTGGTCGGAACCTTTGGTAAAGCTTTGGCAGGGGTCGGCGCTTATGCGGTTATGGATGAGATTGTAAAAGATATGCTGGTCAATACTATGAGACCTTTTATTTTTACAACCGCTCTTTCTCCGGTGCAGCTTTACTGGTCTTTAACAGTGGTGAAAAAGATACCTTTTATGAAAGAGCAGAGAAACCATTTGAAAAAGATTTCAAAACTCTTGAGAACAGGTTTGGCTGAACGGGGCTTTCAAACAGGGGGAGACTCCCAGATTATCCCTGTTTTTATAGGTGAAAACGAGAAAGCGGTAAAAAAATCCGAAGCGCTTCAAAAAGAAGGGCTTTTGCTGTTCCCGATCCGCCCTCCCACAGTGCCGGCAGGAACCGCAAGAATTCGAATCTCTTTAGGAGCTTTTCTTTCAGAGCAGGAAATGGAATGGATTCTTTCTGTCTTTGAAAAAGGGGGAAAGGAATGAAAGTTTCATGGCTTTCTAAAACAGGGAAACGGGAGCTGATTGTCTTTTTTGCAGGCTGGGCGATGGATGAGAATCCGGTGAAACATCTGAAAAATGATTCTTATGACATTGCGGTTTTTTATGATTATAGAAATCTGATGCTGCCGGATGATTTCTGGAAAGAGTTTTCCGCTTATAAAAATATTTTTGTTTTGTCCTGGTCGATGGGAGTTTGGGCGGCAGGGCTGAACCAGGCTGTTTTTCCGATGGATAAATCTGTTTTTATCGCTTTTAATGGAACAGGCATGCCGGTGGACGACCGATTCGGAATACCGGTTAAAATATTTTCGATGACCATCAATAATATGTCAGAAAAAGGAAGAGAACTTTTTTTTCAAGGAATGTTTGAAAAAGAAGATGATTATCATCGATTTACAAGACCTGAAAGAAATCTTGAAGAACAGGTGGATGAGCTGATCCGGCTCAGGAATATGACTTTGGAAAAACCTCTTTTGGATCTTTCTTTTTTTAAAAAAGCCTTTATCGGAAAAAAAGATAAAATCATCCCCTCCAAAAACCAATCCAGATACTGGAACAATCAAACCGAAATTAAAATGCTGGATGCGGGGCATTATCCGTTTTTTTTATGGGACAGCTGGGAGAAAATAATAGAAAATGTCTGAGAAACTCAATAAAAAAAGAATAAGGGACCGTTTTAGAAAAAGCCTTGCCACTTATCATCAAAACGCTTTGGTGCAAAATGACATGGCAGAAGAGCTGGTTAAAATGGTACAAACTAAAAGCCGCGATTTTAATAAAATTTTTGAAATTGGCGCAGGCACAGGGCTTTTGACCCGGAAGCTGATTGAATCATTTTCATTTCAAAAGTTTTTAACCAATGATATTATAGAAGGCTGTAGAGATTCTTTGCTCCGTCTTGACCATCGGATCGAGTTTTTGGCAGGGGATGCTGAAAAACTGGATCTGGAAGAAAAATTTGACTTCATTATTTCCAATGCGGTTTTTCAGTGGCTGGATAATTTAAAATATTTTCTGGAGAGGATGGCAGACTGGCTGGCTCCCGGCGGAATTCTTGCCTTTACCACTTTCGGCCCTGAAAATTTTCATGAGATCGCATCAATTACCGGAAAAAAGCTTTCCTATCCTTATGCGGATGAGATTAAAACATGGGCAGACCCGGAATACCGGCTTTTGGGATTTCAAAAAGAAGTCAAGATTTTGTCATTTAAAAACCCGATGGAAGTTTTGCGGCATATCCGGCTGACCGGGGTCAATGGAAACAGTAAAACTGTCTGGAACCGCCTTGATTTCAACCATTTTATTTCAAAATACAACTCCCTTTTTCAAAAAAACGGAGAAGTGCGCCTCACTTATGTTCCCTATTATTTTGTTTTTCAAAAGAAAGGGGTAGAATGAAAACAATTTTTGTAACCGGCATAGATACGGGGGTGGGAAAAACAGCGGCGGCCGGGCTTTTAGCAAAACATCTTTTGGAGAAAGGCGAAAAAGTGATCACTCTGAAAATAGTAGAGACGGGAGCGGCGGGTTTTTCCGAAGATATCAAAACCCATCGGAATATTATGGGAATCGCATTGACCGAAGAGGATCAAAAAGGACTGACTTGCCCTTATTTGTTTTCACTTCCCGCATCTCCCCGTCTTTCAGCTAATAGAGAAGGAAAATCAATAGATTGCAATAAGATTCTTTCTTCTCTTCATGAGCTTCAGAAAAACTATTCTACGGTGATTTTAGAGGGCGCAGGCGGGCTTTTTGTCCCTTTAAACGAAAGAGAATTGATCGTTGATTTTATTCAAAAAAACCGATTTCCCGTTGTCCTTGTTTCATCTCCCCGTCTGGGAAGCATCAATCACACCCTGCTTTCTCTGGAAGCCTTAAAAAACAGGGGGATAAAAATAATCGGAATCGTTTACAATCTGGCAGTGGAAGCGGATCCTCTGATTGTGGAAGATACCCGGAAAACAATTCAGGACTTTTACCCTAAACTCCCTATTGTGGATTTACCTGATTACAAAAAAAATCCTTTGCAAACTATTAATTTTTCCGAAATCATTTAATGTCCCAGGCGGGTTGACCTGCTATGATGAAGTTGTCATTATCGCTTCTTTTGAAAATTTCTTAATTTCAGGAAATTCTTTTTTTCAGGAGTCAATTTTTAATTCAAAAAAAATTAAAATTTCTTATTTTTCAAACCATTGAAAATCAAGTATATAACCTGAGGTTCTATTCGAATTCACCCGAGGTTCTATATACTTTTTTTACCGTTTTGGGTAATTTTTAGGTTATGATAGAGAAAAAAATCAGGAAAATAGAAATGAACAAGAAGTTAAAATTTTTTTTAGTCCTTTTTTCGTTGAGCATCAGTTTTTCAAATCTCTATTCTTTTGGAAATCTGGTTATAACCGAGCCGGAAAGGCTTTATGAAAAAGAAGAAGATATCAAAGCCGCTTTTTTCTGGGGCGAATATCTGGCTGGAGTGTCTGCCGGAATCAGTTATCAAAGCGATTTTAATCTGAAAAAACCAAATATTGACTTGGAATTGACCATCGAATCTGGTTTTCTGGTTTTTCCTCAAATCAAAGCAAAGCTTTTTCTAGCAGCCAATTTTCACTATCAGCATGCTGAAATCAATGTCAATCAGGGGAAAATTCTGAAAGACACCTTAAGAATCCCGTTTGAGATAAAAGGCAGGTGGTTTTTGAACGAGGATTTCTGTCTTTCTATTACGGCTGGGGTGGATTTTTCTTATTGGGTCAAATCAAGATTTCATTATGACCCCAGTAATGAAGACTATGCATATTCTGTGAACCGGTTTCATACGGGGCTTGTTTTTGGACTGGGCGTTGAGACAAAAATAACAGAAAAAGATTTTCTTTCGCTGGAAATCAGAAGCATTCAGGAAATTTCGCAGGAGACAAAAGACATGCCCGCTTATTATGGAAATTACGGATATGAAGATATTGTGATACCGGGAAAGAAAGAGCAGCTGTATCAGATTCTTTTGGGGTGGAAAAGAAGAATCAGTTTTGATAATGAATAAGTGTTTTCACTAAAAAATTAAATATAAAAACCTGGAGGTAAAATGAAACGAGTTATCATGTTCTTAATGTTGGTGATCTTATCGGTCAACATCTCATGTACGAAGCAGGAGCTTCCTTCTATCCCGAAAACAGCGGACAGAAACGCTCCAAACGAGGTGCAGGGAGCAATGTTTACAGTCTTTAATGTTCTTCCTGACAAGACAAAAGGCGAGACAAAAAAAGAAAATATCAGCGCTTTTATCTGGAAAAATCCTTCTACTACTGATTTTCAGGGAGTCCGTCTGGTCAGAAAAGAAGGCAGTGTGCCGGAAAATGCAAACGACGGAACCGTGATTTATGAAGGAAAGGCAAACTATGCGGTGGATGAAAAACTGCTGAGTAATCCTGACAGCAAAACTTATTATTATAAAGTATTTACCTATGACCGAGCCAGAAACTACTCATCAGGAATAACCTTTGAAAAAGGGCTGGTGATGACCGTGACTCAGGATATGGTCAAAAAAATGGGTGAAAAAGCAAGATCCAAAGGTGTTCGGTCTTATATTCAGACAAATCGTGGATGGTTTGATTGGATTGGTGATGTTTTTGATGCTATCGCCGCCGCCGCCGCCGCTGTAGAAAACGCATTGGAAGACGCGATCGAACTCGTTGCCGATGCGGCTGACTTTGCTTTAGACAGCATGGTGGACGGATTTAAAGATGCCTATCATTTTGTCAAAGACAATATTAAAGAAATCGGCATCTATGCTTTTAACTTTACGGCCGCCGCAGTCTGTTATGCGGTTGGTCTTCCCGCTTTCCCTTATATTGATCCTCATACCGGAAAAATCGGACTGGCGATGGGAATACCGGGAGTAGGGGTTGTCGCTATTACAACCGACGGAAGGATACAGTTCGCCTCAGGTCCTGCTTCAGTCTGGGTTGATGTGGATGATGGAGAGATCGGGGGAGGAGTTTCTGTAGGTCCTGCTGGAATTTCTTTCAGTACTGAGACGGGAAATGTTTCTGTAAAAGTTTGTGGTAATGAGATGATTTTGACCAATGCGGATACTGGAGAAGTAACCACTCAGAGAATCAGCAGAACTTCAGACGGAAAAGAAGTGGTCAGCTACTATTCAGTCACCCCTTCTGGAACTGTAATCGAAACGCCTACCGTTCAATACAGCGTTTCTTCCGAAGATGCCCCTACGCAGGAAATTACAAATCTGACACTCACTGCCAACAACAATGGAGAAATAGAACTGGCATGGAAAAATCCTTTAACCAAATATCAAAAAACAGTGATCGTGAAAAAAACAGGAAGCTTTCCTGAAAGTGTCACGGATGGAACGATAATTTATCAGGGAACAGGTGAAAGCTTCTCTGACCCAGCAACAACAGCCGGAACCGAATACTTTTATAAAGTTTTTACATCCAACGGAACCGAGTATTCCAACGGGGTCTCTAAAAAAATCACGGCAGTTGAGGATATTACTCCTCCTTCTTACGAAAGCGACGCTTCGGTTACCGTAGCAAACCATAAACTGGTTTTAAACTGGACCAATCCTTCCAACGGGGATTTTTCAAAAGTGATTGTGATGAGATCAGTCGAACAGTATCCGACTTCTCCTTTGATCGGGAACAAAGTTTATGAAGGGCAAAACGCTTCTTATTCTGATGAATCCCTTACAAATGGAACTATTTATTATTATACCCTCTTCTTTTATGACCTGAAAGGCAATTTCAACGCAGACGGGATCAAAATTTCCGGCGTGCCTCTGGATACGGTTCTTCCTACTCTGACAGTCTCAGCTCCGGCTGATCAGGCTGTTTTGAAAAGCACGGTCTCTATCCAGGCAGAGGCTCAGGATGACGATAGAATCGAAAAAGTCGAGTTTTATATCGATGGAGTTCTTGCAGGTACCGATACAGCGGCTCCTTACAGCTATAACTGGAGCACTGTCTCTGCGGCCAACGGAGCACACAGTATTCAAGTCAAAGCTTATGACGATTTTGGAAATATTTCTTCAAAAACCCTTTCAGTCTCTGTTGACAACGATTTAAGCATTCCAGTGGTTGCGGTTGTCAATCCGGCTGATCAGGCGCTTTTGAAAGGAAATCTGACCCTTTCCGCAAACGCTTCCGACAACAAGGCGATTACCAAAGTCGAGTTTTATATTGACAATGTTTTAAAATCAGCCGATACAGCCGCTCCTTATGAATACGCGCTGAATACAGCTGATTTGTCCAATGGAGGGCACACTCTTTCTGCCAGAGCCTATGATGCAGAAAATAATATGAGCGAAAATTCAGTTTCAGTGACTGTGGACAACAGCGCGCCGGTGATCTCTTCGCTCACTCCCGGTACAGGAAGCGTCCTGAAATACGATGCGGCTTTAAGCGCATCCATTGCGGACAATAGGGGCGTAGTCAAAGCGGAATTTTATATCAATGATGTTTTAAAAACAACTTTAACACAAGCTCCCTATACTTATAACTGGAGCACCCTGACTGTCGCTAATGGAAACTATACGGTTTTTGTAAAAGCTTACGACGAGGCAGGAAATATTTCTTCTAAAACCGTTTCCGTAAGCGTGGATAACGATGTGGAGCTTCCGAATGTTTCCATTGTCTCTCCCTCTGCATCCAGCAATCTGAGCGGCAATATTTTTGTCAATGCAGAGGCAACCGACAATAAAGGAGTGACCAAGGTTGAGTTTTATCTGGATGGAATCAAAATGTTTGAAGATACCCAGTCTCCTTACTCTATCCCTCTGGCAAGCAATATTTTAGACAACGGAACCCATACATTCAAGGTCAAAGCCTATGACGCTGAAGGAAACAGCAGCGAAGACTCGATTCAGGTTGTGATCGACAATGAGGCTCCTAATACTCTTGCTCTTCAGGCTCTTCCTCAGTTTGTGAAAGGAAGTGTTTCCCTTCAGGCAGATGTTTCTGATGCGGTGAGCGGAATTCAAAAAGTCGAGTTTTATGTGGACAATACTTTGAAAAACACCCTGACTTCGGCTCCTTTTACCTATCAGTGGAATACAGCCGGATCAGACGGGGCGCATTCTGTTATGGTCAAAGCCTATGACAAAGCAGGAAATTCAGCCTCAACCGCTCCTGTCAGCGTAACCGCGGACAATACCGTTCCTTTTAATCTGGAAATCACTTCTCCTGCAAACGGAAGCATGCTGAAAGGCCAGCAGACGATTCAGGCAAGCCCTGCGGACTTGACCAGCGGAGTGGCTAAAGTGGAGTTTTATGTGGATGGAAGTCTTCTCGGCACAGATACAGACTACCCTTATGCAATGAGCTGGACGCCTGCAGACGGAGTGCACAGTATTTCTCTCAAAGCCTATGATAAAGCAGGAAATGTGGCGGTGAGTACTAACAGCACTATCACAGCGGATGGATCAGCCCCTACAGGACTAAGCCTTTCTTCTGTCTCCGGTGCATACTCTAAAAGATATGTCAGTCTTCAGGCAGCAGCAACCGATGCGGTGAGCGGAATTGAAAAAGTGGAGTTTTATGTGGACGGCGCCCTTTCAGGAATTGATTCTGTCTTCCCTTACTCTTTTGTCTGGGATGCAGGCGTAAATGACGGTGCGCATACATTTATGATCAAAGCCTACGATAAAAACCAGAATGTCACAGAAAGCCAGGCTGTCTCAGTCATTACCGACTCGACTGACCCTTCCTCTCTTGTTTTAAATATTCCTGCAATCTTTCTTAGAGGGTCAGCAGCTCTTTCAGGAAGTGCGGCAGATACCAATATCCAGAAACTGGAGCTCTGGATCAACAACAATCTGGCGGCAAGCTATAATGCAGGGTCTTTTAACATGAACTGGGACACCACTCCTTACAACGGACAGGTTTCCCTGACCCTGAAAGCCTATGACCAGGCCGGCAATACCGCTTCCCTTACCAAAAGCGTGCTGATAGACAATACAGTGCCTGAAATCACATTGAGCGCAAAAAACTCAAACGGGATCGAAATTCTGGAAGGAAATGTGAATGTCAATGTCAGCGCGACCGATTTAAACGGAGTAAACAAGATTGATCTTTTTATTAACGATGTGCTTAAAATGAGCTCCAGCAGCTACAGCCTGAGCTATCTCTGGGCTACTCCGGCAGGAACCGCCATTCAGACGCATACTCTGAGAGTAGAGGCAACCGATACCCTGGGAAATAAGGCGGTGCAGACCTTTACCAAAACAGTGGATAATAGAGCGCCGGTGATTAGTTTTATCAGTCCGATCAACAATTCGGCTCACAAGGGAAGCCCAGATGTGTCTATTAATGTGTCTGTAAGTGATCTTTTGGGAGATCAGGTCAATGGGCTTGCTTTATTTGAATGGTATTTTGACGGTGTACATCAGCCCGCTTTAAATATGAATACTGGAGCTCTCTATAGCGGCAGTGAAGGATCTCATATTATCAAAGTCCGTGCTTATGACACTGCCGGGCATGTCAGCGAGCAGACACTGACAGTGAATATTGATAATACAGCGCCGGCGCAGATTACTTTTGACATAAATAATGGTGTTGTTATAAACAATGGAAAAGCTTATTTAAATTGGACTAATCCAAATGATAATATTACCATGATGAAGATTTATAGAATCAGTAATTCAGCTTATATATTTGATTATCCTATGGCGTATACAACTGAACTCCTTTATTCTGGAGAAAAAATCAATAGTTTTATAGATAATCAGCCATATGGAAATCTGGGCTGTCCTGCAAGTGATTATTATTATAATTATAAAATCGAAATACAAGATCAGGCAGGTAATGTAACTAACAGTGCAATATACAATAATGTAGACTTTGGAGTTTGTGTAGGGGGAGTTTAATAGTTTTAAAGATAGC
Organism: Spirochaetes bacterium GWB1_36_13; assembly: GCA_001829155.1. Lineage (GTDB taxonomy): Bacteria > Spirochaetota > GWB1-36-13 > GWB1-36-13 > GWB1-36-13 > GWB1-36-13. The sequence continues at coordinate 32,274 of MIAO01000009.1, forward strand.
GGATTAATTTCCGCTGTTTTTTTTTACTTTATCTTATTTCTCGTAAAACATATTGTCAATTATCAAAAATATAGAGGCAGGGAACAACGACCGTTGTCCCCTGCCCGAAATTAACCCAATTTCAACGCCAATTGCCATAAGTGTTTAATCAGGCTGTCGATTATTGAAAGCTATTTCATCATCTTCTTATCATTGATATTTGTAAGATGCGTAGAATCAATTTTCTTGTTGTAGTTTTTCTATTTCGTTTTTGGACAACCCCGTTGCTTCTATGATTGTTTCTAAATCGATGCCTTTTTTTATGAGGATTTTTGCAGCTTCAATTTTTCCTTCTAATCTTCCTTCTAATCTTCCTTCTTTTTTTGCTCTTCTTTCCCAGGTAGTAACATAGCTCATAAGTTTCTCCTCCTGCATTTTTTCTATTTCTTCTTCAAATCTTTCTTCTAACTTTTCGGGTAGTTGTAATATCCAGTCAATAAAAATTAAAAGTTCTTTGATACGGTTTTTGTCAAAGCCTTTCTTTAAAAGCATTTTTATCAGTGTTATCTTGGAATCAAACTTTTTATTATTATCTTTTCCTGCTTCAATTAATTTCAGGTGGGCAAGGACTACCAGAGAAAACGGATTTTTGTTATTTTCCAGATCTTTGATCTTGTTTTGATAGTCAACCAGTTTTACTAAAGGAAATTCTACATTGCACTTAAAATTCCAGCGTTCGGTTTTATAGTTGTTGGGTCTGTAATTTTTGTCTTCATCAGTTAAAATTGCCAAACTGATCACTTCTTTTTTGTATTTATCAAAAATACGATAGTTGTAAACAAAAATTCTTTCTTCAAAATTGTTTTCTTTATAACCCTGAACTTCAATGTGTATGAGAAGCCATTTTTCACTGCCATCTTTCAGAAAGACTTTAACCAGTTCATCTGCAAATCTTCTACCAATTTTATTATCTTTGACAATAGAAGAGAGCTCTTTATTGAGAAACTCATACCCATTAGAAAAATCTATATCCGCAAAAATATCCGGAAAGAAAAACTGTAAAAAGTCTTCAAATAAGTTTTCAATGACTTCTTTCCATGCTGAGTCATATTTTGACATCATTTTCTCTTTTAATTTTATTGGTATTTTAAATTTACTGAAAATTATAGAATCGCAGAAATTTATGGCTACAAACAGTGGATAGATATTACTTCTTTAAAATCATTTTAAGATAGATTTAAAAACACGGTAGCAATTTTTTTTGTGGCAAGGATTAGGAATCTTTGTTCTATCAATCTGTTTGTCAACCCTGGAAAACCCTAAAGATTTTTTACCCACAAAC
>MIAO01000010.1 GCA_001829155.1 Spirochaetes bacterium GWB1_36_13
AGAAATTTCTTTAATAACATAAAGGGTTACTTTATTAACCAGTTTATTTTTTTCTTCAGTTTTGAAAAAAAGGGGAAGAATAAATTCCTGAAAAAATTCAAACATCATAAGCTCCGAAAATGAAAAATCATTCTATTAAAATTATAAAAAACAATGCTGTTTTTTTAATTTTATTTTATGAATAGATCGATTTTAAGATATTTTTTATCTTTTTATCAGAAGGGTTTTTGGAAATGTCGTCAAAACAATAACTTTCCCTCTGGAATCGATATATACCATGTCTTCTATTCTGATTCCATAACGGCCTTCCATATAAAACCCCGGTTCAATGGTAAAAAGTTTGTTTCTGGAAAGAATTTCTTTTTTTTTCAGGTAGGATAAAGCAGGCGGCTCATGCACTTCTGTCCCTATACCGTGTCCTAGGGAATGAAGATAGTATTGTTCTTTGCCGATTTTTTTCAATTTTTTTCTAAAATCGAGATCCAATACGGAAGCTTTCATATCCGGCTTGATGGAACGGATAATTTCCATTTGCAAAGACAGGAGAAGATTGTAGTCATCACTGAATCCTTCAGGCATTTCTTCAAAGCAAAAAGTACGCGTCATATCAGAGCACAGATGGTTTTGTTTCAAGCCGAAATCGATCAGAACCACATCGCCTTTTTTGAGTTTTCTCTCACCGGGTTCACCGTGGGGATAGGCAGAGTTTTCTCCAAACAAGACAATAATTGGAAAAGAAAGGGCTGCACCCTTTTTTTTGACATAGTATTCCAGATCAGCGGCAGCCTCTTTTTCAGAAATACCTGCTTTGAGGGATGCCATAAAGTAGGCTATTCCTTCTTCTGTAAGGGCAATGGTTTTTTTCAGGCTTTCTATGTCTTCTTTTTCTTTAAAGCTTCGGATCAGGGAAATATCATCAGGATGAGGTTTAAATTTAAAGGGTTTGATTTTTTTTCTGATTTCCAATACTTCCTGATAGGAAAAAAATCGGGGGTTGATATAAAGAGTTTCTTTTAATTCTTCTTTTTCCAATAACGAGTTAATTTGTTCGTATATTTTTTGTCCCGCTGAAATCAACTGGATCTGATCCGGAAATTTTTGTTTATACAGTTCAAAGTAGCGCGCGTCTGTAAAAAAATAAAAACGATCTCTGTTTAAGATTAAAAGATATCCGTTGCTGCCAGTGTATTCTAAAAAATACTCCAGTTCGGCAGAGTTTTTTGTAAGATAGGGAAAATGGTTAATTTTACTCATTTTTTTGAGTATTTTGCCGCTCCAGTTCATCAATTTCTCTCCTGATTTTTAAAAGAAAATCTTCTGAAATCCCTGTATCGAGACCTCGGTTAATAAAATAAAGCAATAGATTTAATTTTTCTATGGACTGTAAAAGCATTTTTAAATCTTTTTCTGAAACAGCTTCTTCTATTTTTTCCTGTTTCTTTTTTTCTTCCGGTTTTTTAATATTTCCCTGAATTTTAAAAACTTGGTCATAGGATTTATCGTCTTTCCAGAGTGTTACTTTTAAAACACCGTTAAAACGGTTTAAACCGTCTTTTATTTCACCTTTAAAGACCAGCTGTTTTTTTTCTTTTTTTAGAATTTTTTCTTCGGTTCGGATAATTTCTCCCAGAGTTAAATCGCTGGAACTGAGAGCGATTTTATAAAAATCAATGTCATAATCGCCGTTATTTTCTATCATTAAAGGAATCTCAAGCTGTTTTTTATCTTCAGGAAATTCGGCTGGATGGTAGATTTTAATCCTCGGATAGGTTCGGTTGGGTTTCTGCCAGAGACCGACAAAGAGTTTTAAAATAAAAACCCGGTTTTGTATTTTGCCAAGATCGTAATAAAAAGCAAGGGCAGGATCCCATTTCCCGTTTCGTACATTTCTAAAATTGACTAAAGGTTTTGTAAAATTTTTAAACTCTTCTTCCAGCCGTTCCCAGGATGCCAGATAAACAAAAGAGGGCCAAGTAATGGATTTGATAAAAAAAGGATAAAAAACAACTGTATCGGCTTTTTGTTCTGTTTCACTGCTGATATCCTCTTCAGAATAGAAAGGAAGTTTGAGATTCTGCATTTTATCTTCGCCGGTGAAAGAATCAAAAAGAAATTTAAAAAAAAGGTCTGTGGGAAGATCAAAGCGGGCGTCCAGCCTGAAATTGATTTCAACACCTTTCTCATCATAAACAAGAGGATTTTCCTTAAACCCGATTTCAACTTCGATCAATAAACCGGAAGTAACGCGGTAAACAATAAAAACCCGGTCGTCTTTTTTTTCTAAAGAAGCAACCGAAACATCCTGACCCAGACGAAAAAGTTCATTATTTATTTTTACAGTGGGAAAAGAGGTAATGGGTTTTTCTACCTGATTGATAGGGAGTTCTTTATAATAAAGAATAAAGCGACCAGAACTTTCATCAATATCTATTTTCCAATCACCGGAAAAAAGGGTTTCTCCCTGATTTGAAAGAGGGATCAAAAAAAAGAAGAATAGAATAAAAATTTTTTTTTTCATGATAAAAAATATAACAACGGGAGAAAGGTTTTAAGGAGAGATTTTTGTGATTTGGAAATCTTCTCAACGGGATTTAAAAAGACAGCGGGTTAAACCGCCGTCTTTTTTTCTAAAAATGTTTAAAATTTAATTTCAGTCCCGAAATCCACTCCAAAACCAACGGTAGAAGTGTTTCTGCCTGAAAGGATCACACCGCCGTAAATATTACTTCCGGAATCAGAAATAGGCGTTTTTACCCCAAAACGGGTTCTGAAAGTTTCTTTATTGATATTGACAGGAAAACTGTCCACCTGAATGGTAAGAGAAAGCCAGGTGTCTGTCACTCTTCCGTTTAATATCAGATAACCTGCTTTTCCAAAATCTTCCAGAGTGCTTCCCCCTAAAAGAATATTGGTTTTGAAAGGTTTACCGATTCGTATTCCGCCTTCCACCCCATAACCGATCCCTTCTTTTTTCATTCCCACTCTCATTCCGGTAATGACACTGAAATAATCTCCGAGTCTCCATTCCAGAATTGGGCGGGCATAGATAAATTTCGGTTTTTCTAAATTGTATTCTCCCTGAATATACCCCATACCAATTTGAATGGAATAAAGATAGGTTAAAAGAAAATTATAGCCATAATTAAGTTCTGCCCCAAAAAAATAGTCAGAGGAAGCGATTCTGTTAAAATTACCGCCAAAAGAAAGAGAGTTTCTGTTTTTTCCCATTTCACGGGCCACTTCTTCTCCAAAAGCTAAAGCAGCGGTTTCTACGGGTTCGTTTGAGATAAATTCAACTTTCTGACCGATTTCAATTTTATCTTTCAACCCAGCCGGTACAGCGGCAACAGCATAAGAATCTTTTACTTCCAAAAGAGAAATAACACCGAGTTTTTTGGTGACTTCAATCTGTTTTTTGGTCACAGGATGCTCGATAAATTCAGGCTTACTGAAAACATTCAGTATTTTTGAAGAGATAATATCGTCTTTGGTAATGTCAATATACACTTTATCGTCTTCCAGTTTCAGGATAAAGAAGCTTTTTGAAAAAGCCTGTGAAGAAAGCAGAACCAAGAAAAGAAACAAAACGGTTTTTTTCATAATAAAACTCCAATTTTTATAATATCATTATTGTTTAATGAAGAATAAATTTAACTATTTTGTAAAGAAGAAAGAAAAAACAACAAGAAAGTGTATTTCTTTCTTGCTGTTTTAAAATGTTTGCTATTGATTTTCTTCTGATTGGGTTGTTTCAGTAGTTTCTGTTTGAGTGTTTTCAATTGTTTCTTCAAGCGGCTGGCTGAGGATGGTTATCACCTGTTCCGCATATTTTACGGCATCGCTTGAGCTGTTGGCAGAAATCAGATTTTTGATGGCCGCTTCTTCCGCTTCTATGGTTTCTTTCAATTTTTTTTCATTTTTTGTATTTGACTTGTCTTTTTCATAAAGGGATCTGGCTGAGCGGTAGTTTTTAAGGGAAATCTGAAGAGCCGCTATCATGTTAATATCTTTTTCATTCAAAGAAAGGTCGGAAGCCTGCACCCATCTTTCCTGATAAATCGGATCCATTTTTTCAATCTGATAATCCGTGTTAGGATTAAAACATTTGATTTTTAACCATTTGCTTTCGTTTTCCTTGGAATCGTTCTTTTTTTCCTCTAAAACAAAAGCCAAAACAGCTGTTTTGATCGGATTTTTGGTTCTGGCTGTAATGGCCGGTGTGTCATAAATTAAGGTTTCTTTGAGAATAACACCCAGAGATAAAAGTTCTTTGATAATATATTTTTCATACACATATCCTTCTGATCCGTCTAAAACTCTTTTTACCTTGATAAATTCACTGTCGTAATTTGGAATTTTTATTTTTTCTTCTTTATCGTTTTGCATTAACGGGATTAGTTTTTCACCCCAGTTGATAGAATTCATGTATTTTCCCTGCTGATCAACCAAGTTAATGGACTGATAAAGCGGATAATAGAAAATCTCTGCTTTTTTACAGGCAGAAAGCGGTAAAATAAATCCGCTTAGAACCATAAGAATAAAAACTTTTTTCATTTTTCCTCCGTTTTTTAAGAATTTAAATTCATTTTATAAAATTAGTAATAAAAAGGAAAAAATAAAAATAATAAATCAGATAAAACAAAAAAGATTCTTTCAAAAAGAGAAGAAAGATTATATTTATAAATAATCAAATTATTTAGGTTAAATATAATGAAAATTTTAATCGCAACTAAAAATCTGGGAAAAGTGAAAGAAATCGAAGCGCTTTCCGAGGAATTTTTTCCCTTGGAAGAAATGTCTTTTCTTTTGTTGAAAAGTTTTGAAAAACAGATTGAGGTAGAAGAAAACGGATGTTCTTTTTATGAAAACGCATATATTAAAGCCCGCGAATACTCTCGTTTTTATAAAATGCCGGTGATAGCGGATGATTCCGGGCTGGTAGTGCCCGCATTAAAAGGGGAGCCTGGAATTTACTCCTCCCGATATGCCGGAGAAAATGCGAAAGATGAAGAAAATATTGAAAAATTGCTGTTTCATTTAAAAGATATTAAAGAAAAAAAAGCTTATTTTCAATGTTCCGCTGTTTTTTATGCTTCTGAAAAGGTTGTTTTTCATACGGAAGGAAGGTTGATCGGGGAAATAATTCATGAAAAACGAGGGGAAAAGGGTTTTGGATATGATCCGGTTTTTTTTCTTCCTGAAAAACAAATGACATTGGCTGAAATTTCTTTAAAAGAAAAAAATCAAATCAGCCATAGAAGACAGGCTTTTTACTCTCTTTTTGAAAAGATAAAGCAATGGAGAGAAAATGAATCTTTTTGAAGATTTTTCAGTGGATTTAAATCAAACCGGATATGAGCTGGATTTAAGTTTTATTGATAAACATCACTTTGTGATAGGGATAGATGAAGTCGGCAGGGGACCACTTGCAGGACCTGTTGTTGCGGCGGCTGTTGCTTTAGATTATTCTTGTCCTACAATAGAAGGTTTGAATGATTCAAAAAAACTTTCTTTAAAACAAAGAGAAAGGCTTTTACCTGAAATAATCCGCTATTCAAAGCGAATTGGAGTAGGTTTTTCTTTTCCTGAGGAAATTGATAAAGTTAATATTTATCAAGCCTCTATTCTTGCGATGAAAAGGGCGTTGGAGAAAACAGGTTTAAAAGAAGGAATCCTTTTAATTGACGGGCTGGCTTTTCCTGAAAAAAATTTTTATTCAGTTAAGCTGATCAAAGGAGATACAAAAAGCCCCGCTATTATGGCAGCGTCTATCGTAGCAAAGGTGATAAGGGACAGGCTGATGAATTTTTACGATCAAAAGTATCCTCTTTACGGCTTTAAAAAACACAAAGGATATGCGACATCAGCGCATAGAAAGGCAATAGAAAAAAACAGTTTTTGCCTTCTCCACAGAAAAAGTTTTGAACCGGTGAAATCAATGCTTTTAGAAATAAAACAGTAATGAGCTAATTCGTACACTTCGGCGTTGCTCAATGAACAAAATAAAGCTATATTAAGTCTATTTTGAAACAATAAATAATCAGAAAAATATGAGCTATTGTGTCAATAGAACTGAAAATGCGATGGAAAGATTTTTGTTTGGGTTGATCTGAATCATCCATCTTGAAGATTTTGTCTGCGGATTCAAATCCAAACCCCCTAACCCCCTTATCCTTAAGTCTTTAAGGACAAGGGGGGAGTCCTCCGTGATTTCATCCATGAAATCAAGTCGGACAGGGAAACTCTGCCTCGTGCAGAGTTAAAGAAATAAAAAACGAAGAAAAAATAGAGATGTTATTTTAATGTTAGTTTTTAGACTTAATATACAAACAAAATATAAATTGTCCGTTTTTATATTTACTTTGTCATTCCCGCGAAGGCGGGAATCTATTGACAATAAGTGTTTTAAGTAACAGATTCCGGTCTTTTGCAAGCAAAAACCGGAATGACAGGCGGTCATTTTATAATTTAATTCAGTATATAACAAAGATTTTATCTGTAAAAAAGACTTGTGCAATATTCTTGATTCTTTTAAAAGAAAAGACAAAAAAATCCGATGTTTATTTTTATGAAGTGCAGATGGATGATTTTATTTATTTCTTTTTTCTTGTCAATAAATCTTTACGCTAAGATAGAAGTGATTATTATTGATCCCGGTCATGGGGGAAAAGATCCAGGAGCGGTGGATAAAAAACTCGGCCTTCAGGAAAAAGACATTAATCTGGAAATTGCTATTTACTTAAAGTCTTTTATAGAAACAAAAATGCCTTTTATAAAGGTAGTCATGACAAGGAAAGACGATACATTCCTTTCTCTTGAAGAAAGAACAAAAATAGCCAACTCCTATATTTCAAGCAAAGCTATTTTTGTGAGTATTCATACCAATTCTTCAGTGGATAAAAAAAACTATACGGAAGGGATAGAAGTTTTTTATTATGACAATTCATTAGAAAAAATTGAGGAAAGCCGGATGAATGAAATAAAAAATTCGGATACAAAAAATTTTTCAAATACACTGCAAGACCCTATCAGCATTATGATCAATGAAAAATTAAAAGTTGACTCGAAAGCGCTGGGGGAAAATATTGCTGAAAGCCTGAGCATTAAAAGCAAAGAACCAATCAGAAGGGTGGCAGCCAACTCTTTTTTTGTTGTTTCCTATCCGATGGTGCCTTCAGTTTTAGTTGAAGTCGGTTTTATTATGAATAAAAAAATAACAGAGCAGCAGTATAAGAAGAAACTGGCAAAGGGAATTTTTCAGGGGATTCTTAGTTTTCTTAAAAAAGAATCTAAATTTTAGGAATTTTAATTCCGATTTTTTTATGAAAATACTTGACAAACTATTATATTTTTATATTATATTTTTATATCCAAATAAAGTTTATTTGTTTTAAACAATTAAATAAAACTAAAATAAAAAGGAGTTTATACCATGAGAAAACTGAGGTATTTATTGTTGGCAGCTCTGCTGGTTGTTGGATCTTTTTCTACACTCTTTGCTGTTGAACAGACCTTGATTAACTTCGACGAATATGAAGCGAAACTGTTGAATGACGGAGTCTTTCCAAAGGATAGAACGACTCTTTCAAAAGAAGATCAGGCAAAATTGGACAAAGGAGAGTACACAAAAACTACTCCTAAAACAGGTGAAGCGGTTGTTCTGGATGAAAGACTGATTCCAGTTCAAAACATTGCTGCTCCTGATATGTATATTGACAGATGGATTGTTGAACTCAATTCCAGCGCAAAAAACATCAAAGGCAAACTTTATTCTATGACTAAAAAAGTTACGACTAAAGGACTTGTCGGCGGTAAAGCAAGAACAGTTCTTGGAGCAAGAGTACACTTCCCAGACTGGCCTTTCGCATCTTGGGCAAGAATTACTCCTCCATTCGAATTCCCGACTTACAAACAAGACGGATCTGGACAATTTGCAAACTTAAACAATGGATTGGTCAGAAATACTGGTCAAATCTATCAGATTGCAATTGAAGTAAACGGAAGAAACTACAATAACGCACTTATTTTAAGATTAAAAAACGAGTATGATTTAGATGAAGAATATTTTATGGGATATCTTTATTTTGAAGGATGGAGAAGACTCATCTGGAAAAACCCACACTATATTGCAAATGTGGATTTAAGAGAAATTATGAGACTTCCTCTTTACCCTAAATCTATTCCTTATAAAAAATTAGACTCTTTTATTATCTACAGACACGGCGATCAGTGGGGCGGAGACTTTGTTGTTTATATCGCAAATGTTTCTATCGCATTTGACCTTGCTATCTTAGAAGAAGAATCTGATATCGATGATGAAGCAGTATGGAACATTATCTCTGACAGATCAAAAGAAAAAGCTGAAAAAGAGAAAAAACTCAATGCTGAAATCCTTGATTTAAGAAGAAGAGAGCTTTCTAAAATGCACGCTTCTGTTCATAAAGAAGATGGAAAAGCGGGTGATACTACAACAACCACTGATACAACTAAGCCTCAGCAATAAATAAATCTTTCTAAATAAAGATTTTTTATTCTGCTCTCCTTTGAGTTTATCTCAAAGGAGAGCAGTTTTCTTTTCAATTTTTTCCAGATTTTTCAATAATTCTTCTGCTTTTTCCAGACTGATACCTATTAAATTTTTGATTTCTTCAGCACTAGTCTTTTTTATATTTTCAGGCGAACCGTATTTTTTAAGAAGTTTTTGTCTTTTTTTAGGACCGATTCCTGAAATTGATTCTAAAACTGTTGTTGTGAGAGGTTTTTTTCTGATTTTGTGATGGAGACGGTTGGCAAAACGGTGAGCCTCATCCCGTAAATCCATAAGAATCTTTAAAGAAGGGTCGGTGATATCCAGGCGGATGGGATCTTTTCTGTAAGGCTGGAAAATCAGCTCTTCTTTTTTTGCCAGAGAAATCAGAGGTATTTCAATTTCCATTTCGTCTAAAATAGATAAACAGGCATTAAGCTGACCTTTTCCGCCGTCAATCATAATCAAATCCGGAAACGAATCTTTTTCTTTTGAAAACCGTCTTAAAAGAACTTCCCGGAGCATCGCATAGTCATTCTGTCCTTCTACCCATTTGATTTTAAAATTTCTATATCTGTTTTTATCCGGTTTGCCGTTGAAAAAAGAAACACAGGAGCCTACAGACCATTTTCCTTCAATCGTTGCGATGTCATATCCTTCTATTCTTCTTGGTTCTTTGCTTAAGCCGAGAATTTCTTTCAGACGGATTAAAGAAAGATCTTTCAGAGTCAGTTTTTCATCGATCATAAACTCTTCCTTTGCGCTTCGGGAAGCCATGCGGATGAGAGAAAGCCCGATCCCTGAGACAGGGTAAACAATTTGAGTTTTATTGTTTTTAAACATTTCAAGAAAATCTATAATTTCCTGATTGTCTTCTTCTATTTGGAAAGAAGAGTATATTTTTTCAGGAAGAGGGTTTTCTTCGTAATAGCGGCTTAAAATTTCGACAAAAAGGTCGTTGATTTCTAAAAGAGAATCTTCTGTTTTAAAAATCCGCCGGCTGATCAGCCTTCCTTCACGGAAAAGAAGAACCGAAAAATAAACTTTATTTTTATCTTCATAATAACCAAAAACATCAATATCTTTCTCTGTATTTAAATAAACTTTTTGTTTTTCTTTCAGTTGATTGACGGCTCCAATAAGATCTCTGATTTCAGCGGCTTTTTCAAAATCGAGATTTTTGGAGTATTCCTCCATTTCTTGTTTGAGATCCTGAATCAGGGAAAAAAAACGGCCGTTTAAAAGCTGGGTGAAGCGTTTCAAAGAAGTGGAATAGTCTTCTTCCGATACTTTTCCAATACAATATCCGGGGCATTTTCCAATATGATAATAAAGACAGGGTTTCTGTTTTTCATTTAAACTGATTTTGACTTTGCAGACTCTGGTTTTAAAATATTTCTGCCCTATTTTTACTAAAAAATCAGCCACAGCGGCTTTTGTGTAGGGGCCGTAGTATTTCACCCCTTTGCGGTGATTTTCTCTAGTCCTGTAAATCCTAGGAAAGGTTTCGTTCATGTCGATGGCAATAAAAGGATAGGTTTTGTTGTCTTTCAGCTGGATATTATAGCGCGGCTGATGATTTTTGATCATATTGTTTTCAAGAACAAAAGCTTCGGTTTCATTTTTTGTAGTAATGTAAGAGATGGAATGAATTTTTGAAACTAGAATTTTAGTTTTAGGATCATGGTCTTTTTTGTCAAAGTAAGAGCGGACCCGTTTTTTTAAGTTTTTTGCTTTACCAATGTAGATAATTTCACCTGTTTCATCTTTCATCTGGTAAACACCGCTGGTTTCAGGAAAAAGGGTTAAATCAATGATGGGAGTTTCCTTAGCTTTTTAGATTAAATATAA
>MIAO01000011.1:0-77258 GCA_001829155.1 Spirochaetes bacterium GWB1_36_13
AGTATTGATAACTTGATTCATATTATTAAAAAGCTGAATGATTTGAGGGGTGTTTTTATGGCTTTTCTCTTTACTGAAAATTTTTAACGGGTTGGCAGTCAGAAAAGCTGTTTCAAGAGAGGAGAAAGAAGCGGAAAGGAGAATAAAAAAAATAATCAAAACTAAATAAAACATTTCATCCTCTGGTCACTTTGATTTTTTTTACCGCATGGTTTGACACTTCAAGAATTTCCCAATTTAATCCCAGGCTTTGCAAAATGTCTTTCTCGGCAGGTATCCGGTCAAATTTTTCTAAAAGGAAACGGATAATTTTATCTTCCTCATTGTGCCATTCTTTTTCAATCTGAAAAATTTTCTTAATCCTGGCAAGAGTGATATCCGCAGTATGATGAATAATCAGTGTATTAGCATCAATTTTCTGAATATCATTGGTTTTTTTGACCGAATCTTCCACTGATTCACCGATAATGTGGCGTAAAATTCCATTGATCGTAATAATTCCGGAAGTGCCTCCGTATTCATCCAAAACTGCCGCAAAACTTACTTTTTTCATTCTGAGGATTTTTAAAGCATCAACCGGGTTCTTGGACTCCGGAATAAAGTGTATCTCTCTTAAAAGCGATAAAGTATTTTTAATTCTTTTCGATTTTAAATCTTCCTTGAAATTTAAAATGTCTTTCAGATGGATAAATCCAATAATATTATCTATATTTTCTTTGTAAATCAAAAGTTTGCTGAAATATTCTGTCTTCATCACTTCCCATACTTTCTGGAGAGTTTCTTCTTCTGAAAGCGCGATCAGCTGGTTTCTGGGTAGCAGAAGATTTTTAATTTCCGTGTGGGAGAAGCGGATGATTTTCTGAATCAGCTCGGCTTCATCGGGTGTGAGAATTCCTTTTTCACGGCTTAAAGCAATGACATATTTAATCTCTGATTTTGAAAATCCTTTTTCTTCATCTGCCGCAAAAAGCCGGGTCAGGTGATATGTGGAACGCCCCACTAAAAAAGCCGGAACAAAAAGGATCTGCCGAAGGAGATAAATCGGGTAAGCAACTAAGTTTGATAATTTCTGGGCTTTTTTTAAAGCCAGATTTTTGGGAAGGACTTCTCCAAAAATAAGAAGAATCAAAGCAGTGGATAAAATACCTAAAAATATCTTGAGTTCTTTATAGGGAATTTCGGAATAGACCGTGTTAGAAAAAAAATTTTCCACAATCCCCGAAAAAACGATATTGACCAGAGTATTTCCAATAATTATTGTATTTAATAGGACAAAGGGTCTTTTTAAAACATGGAGAAGCATCTTGTTTTTGGCTGTTTTTTTTGAGTTGACTAAGAATAAAGCTGTTTCCGAAGAGGAAAAAAAAGCGGAGGCAAGAAGAAGAAATAAAGCGGTCAAAAGAGTATCCAAAGTTTAGTCCGGATCCTGTATAATTTCCTGTTCCAGGTCTTTTTCAAGATCTTCAATTTTCCCGATATAATAGTTGTACGAAATAATAGCGGGAACAGCCACAATAATTCCTTCCACAGTTGTGAATAAAGCTTTTGAGATTCCCTGTAAAAGAGCGGTATTGTCCATTGCCAAAATGCCTTCGGTAGAACCGATCATTCCGATCAAAGTTCCCAATAATCCTAAAAGCGGAGATATTGAAGAAATATTGGCAAGGATGAGAAGGTATTTCTGAAACTTTTTTTTCTCGGAAGACAGTTCTGTCTGAATAAAAAGAGAAAAATTTTCAGAATGGATAGAAATATTTTTTTCTTTCAGTTTTTCCCTGATTCTTAATACCAGAGTTTTTTTATGAAACTGAATAAAATGTCTTAACGAATAACTTTTATAAAGAATAATGGCAAGCGTTAAAACTGCGAGGAAAAGGAGAAAATAGCCGACAATGCCGGACTGGCGGAGTATTTCTATCATGGTTTTACTTTTTCATTCCTTCATAAGCTTCCATCAGGGTGCTAAACACTTGAAGTCTGTTGCGGATAGCTGATTTTTCCATCAAAATAAAAAGATCCTTCTGCTCCACCGCCAAGCCTTTCAGTTTAACTGAAGAACTGCCTGCAAAAGTGGTAATAAAAGATTCAATCATTTCAGTGTGGATCAGTCCCACATGCTTAATATTTTGAAAAAAGAGAATCAGAAAATCGTGTTCAGGATAACTTGCGGTATTTTTCTTGAAAATTTTAAAAACTGCTTCATCGATATTGCCCTGAACAGAAACAACCAGCCCCTTCCCCAGTCTTTCGACTGTAAAAAGGCTGTCGTCAATTGTTTCTTTTTTAATCACCGATTCAACTTTCACATAGCGGTTGATTTTTTCAACCAGTACCTGAAGATTAATCGGTTTGACAATATAATCATTGGCCCCTATGGAAATTGCTTTTTTTACATCATTTAAGTGATTGAGAGCAGACATGACAATAATGGGCACCCTGGCAAGATTGTAATCCGGCAGGCTGCGGATCTTCATGCAGACTTCATAACCGTCTAAACGGGGCATCATAATATCTAAAAGTATGACATCCGGTTTAAATTCCTCAATTTTTTTCAAAGCGAAATAGCCGTTTTCAGCTGTATCCACTTCAAAACCCTTCATGGTAAGGAAATTTACTAAAAGGTTGAGGATGTTATAATCATCATCTACAAAAAGAATCTTTTTTGCCATAATTCAGCCTTTAAATGTTTCTAAAAACTTAGTTGTATAAGTTCCTTTTTTGAAAAGTTCAGAGTCCATCACCTTCAAGTGAAAAGGTATGGTGGTTTTAATTCCTTCAATATGAAACTCGGATAAAGCTCTTTTCATCCGCGTCAAAGCTTCTTCCCGGGTAGTGCCCCATACAATCAGCTTTGCAAGAAGAGAGTCGTAAAAAGGCGGCAGATTGTACCCTTCATAAATATGAGTATCTACTCTGACTCCAAATCCTCCGGGAATAACTAATCCCTTGATTTTTCCAGGGTTCGGCATGAAATCATGATCCGGGTCTTCTGCGTTGATTCTGCATTCAATAGAGTGCCCTGAAATTTTTAAGTCTTCCTGTTTAAAAGGAAGTTTTTCTCCCATCGCTGCCAGAATTTGGTATTTCACAATATCAATACCGGAAATTGCTTCACTGATCGGGTGTTCTACCTGAATTCTTGTATTCATCTCAATAAAATAAAACTCTCCGCTATCCTGGTCATAAAGGAATTCCATGGTTCCGGCGCCTACATAGCCGACTTCCTTGACCCCTTTTACAGCCGCAGATCCGATTTTATTCCGCAGTTCCGGTGTAAGTATCGGAGAAGGAGCTTCTTCAATTAACTTTTGATGTCTTCTTTGAACCGAACAGTCTCTTTCAAAAATATGGAGAATATTTCCGAAGGAATCGCCGAGAATTTGGATTTCAATGTGTTTTGGATTTCCAATATATTTTTCCATATAAACCGCAGCGTTTCCAAAAGCTTTTTCAGCTTCGTTTTTTGCCTGAGCGAAATTGACAATCAGTTCTTTTTCATCCCGGCAGACCCTCATTCCGCGCCCGCCCCCGCCGGCAGTTGCTTTGATCAAAACCGGATAACCAATTTTTTTGGCTTCTTCTCTTGCGTGAACATCATCATCCAGCAAGCCTGTTCCGGGAACAATAGGAACATTCGCTTTTTCCATGGTGTCTCTGGCAGTCGCCTTGTCGCCCATTTTGTTGATGATTTCTTTGCTCGGACCGATAAAAACAATGTTATGTGCTTTGCAGATTTCTGAAAAATTGGCATTTTCAGATAAAAAACCGTATCCAGGATGAATCGCATCCGCTCCGGTAACTTCTGCAGCGGCAATAATTTGCGGTATATTTAAATAAGATTCAGAGGCTTTCGGACCTCCGATACAGATTTTTTCATCAGCTACTTTAACCGGAAGGGAGTCTCTATCGGCAGTAGAATAAACAATAACTGTTTTCAGCCCCAGTTCTTTACAGGCACGAATCACTCTGAGCGCGATTTCTCCCCTGTTGGCTATTAAAACTTTTTTGAAGCTCACATTTCCTCCTTGATTTTTAAAAGCACTTGTTCATATTCAACAATGCCGTCGTTTTCTATATTCATTTCTACTATCGATCCATTGATCGGAGATACGATTTCATGGGCAATTCCCATGGATTCCACAAATCCCAGAATTTGATTTTTCTTCACAGGCATATCCAATACCAAAGGATGCTTGCCGTATTTAAATTTTCCGACATAAGAAGACATCACTTTAAAGAGTCCGTCATCTGTCTTATCAATTACCGCCCCTTCTGTTACAGCTGAATGGTGGGTATAGGATTGAATGGTCTGAGAGATCTCCTGTCCTTCCAGTTCGTTCTTTTTTTCAAATTCAAGGTATTTTCTCCATCCTAAGTCAATCCGAATGTATTTTGCCTTGCTTTTCTTAAAAGCATCCAGTATGGGTTTGATAATTTCCTTCATAGGTTACGCCCTTTCCACATATTGAGCATTTTTTGTGCTGATTTTAACTTTATCGCCCGTATTGACAAAAAGAGGAGCCTGAATCTCAAGTCCTGTTTCCAGTTCAATGGTTTTCATAACAGTTCCGACCGTATCTCCCCTGACTCCCTGAGGCGCTGAGGTGACTTCCAGAACAACATGGGAAGGAAGTTCAATGTCAATAATCTGTTCTTCATAAAAACGGACGATGACTTCAAATCCTTCTTTTAAGTACCAGAAACGGTCTCCGAGGACTTTTTTGCTGATCGGAGTCTGCTCATAATTCTCCGTATCCATAAAAATACAGTTTTCGCCTTCACTGTAAAGATACTGCATCACTCTTTTATCAATAAAAACATCTTCGACTTTTTCACCTGCCGGAAGTCTTTTTTCAAGAATATTGTCTGTATCAAGGTTTCTTAAAGTGGCTCTGACGAAAGCTCCGCCCTTTCCGGGTTTGTAGTGCTCATGATCCACGACTTCAAAGAGAACCCCGTCCAGTTTTAAAACGATCCCTTTTTTCAAATTATTTGTATTAACCATTCTACCCTCTTTCTATTAAAATAACCTGTGTTTGTTTTAATTAAATTTTTTTTATGAGGAATCCTTTCAGATTCTTCACAATAAATTTAATTATAATCATTAAAAGTATATTAAATTTAGAATTTAAATTTAAAAAATATAAAGAATATTTCGAAAAAAGAGAAAGAAAATGCTGAAATCTATTCCCAAAAGAAATTTTGAAAATATTCAAAAGCTTGAAAACTGTGTTCTTGAAAGTCTTTTAGTAGGGATTTATCTTTTTGAAGAAGACCTGATTTATGTTAATTCAAAATTTTCAGATTTTTTCGGATTTCAAAGAGAAGAAATCGATCAGACTCCTGAAATGATGAAAAAACTGATCCCTGAAAACTATACTCTGGTTTACCAGCAGTTCCAAAAAATCAGACAAGGGATTCTTCCTTCCTTTTTTTTTAAGTTTGAAGGAATGACAAAAAAGGGAGAAAAAGTTTTTGGCGAATCCCATGCTTCTTTGTATCAAAGCGAAGGCAGAAATTGGGTTATCGGTTATATCCGGAGTATCAGTCATGAAAAAAAATTGAATCAGGAGATAGAAAAACTCTTTTCTTTTCCTGAGGAAAATATCAATCCGGTCATTGAAATCGATATTCACGGCAAAATAACCTACGCCAATAAATCAGCTTTAAAAACCTTTCCTGATCTGAATCAGAAAGAAGGAAACCATCCTGTTTTATCTGAAGTTGTCCGCATTATTCATTCACGAGAAAAAGAAAAAATCAGCGATTTTCTGGAAGTTTCCTTTCAGGGAAAACATTATGAGGAAAGAGTTTTTTTTCTTGAAAATTTCGGGATGTTTAAAATATATTTAATCGATATTACAGAAAGGAAAAAAGCGGAAGAAAGGCTTTTTCTGGAAGACCAGATGTTTCAGAATACCACAGAAGGGATATTAATTACTGATTCAAAAGGGATCATTATCTCAGTCAACCCCGCTTTTACGACGATCACAGGCTATAAAATGGAAGAAGTACTGGGGGAGAGTCCGAGGATTTTAAAATCTGACCGCCATAATGATGATTTTTATCAACAAATGTGGGATGCTATTTTAAATGACGGAAAATGGCAGGGCGAAATCTGGAACCGGAAAAAAGACGGCACTGCTTATCTGGAATGGCTGACCATCAACTTGATCAAAGATAAAAATGATGAAATTATCTATTATATCTCTATTTTCAATGATATCAGTAATATTAAAAAATTTGAAAAAAACATTGATTTTCTTGCAAATTATGACCCTCTCACAGGACTTGGAAACCGGGTTCTTTTTCAGGACAAGCTTTATATTGCAATTTCCCAGTCGGAAGACCTGCCTAAAAACATTGCCATTCTTCTTTTCAATCTGGACCGTTTTAAAAAAATCAACGACACTCTGGGAAATATCATCGGCGATTTGGTATTGATAGAGACTGCGGCAAGATTAAAAAAAGTTTTCAAAGACAATCAGACCCTTTCAAGGGTTGGCGGAGATGATTTTGCAGTTGTCCTCGATGATTTTTCCAATCTTCAGGATACAGTGCGTATCTCAGAACAGGTGCTTCAGGCAGTTTCAGAGCCTTATCAGATTCATCACCATGAATTATTTATTTCGATGAGTATTGGAATCAGTCTTTATCCTTTTGACGGGGAAAATTTAAACCAGCTCCAAAGAAATTCAGAACTGGCCATGAACAGGGCAAAACAAAACGGCGGCGCCCAGTACCAGTTTTTTGAACCTCATATGAATGTTCAGGCGATTGAAAATCTTCTTCTGGAAAATAAATTAAGAAAAGCTTTAGTACAAAATGAATTTCTTGTTTATTACCAGCCTCAGATTGATGTGAAAACTGAAAAATTAATCGGGGCTGAGGCGCTGATCCGCTGGAAAGAACCTGATCTTGGCATTGTCCCTCCCGATAAATTTATTCCTTTAGCGGAAGAGATCGGACTGATTATACCGATCGGAATGTGGGTTTTTAATACAGTCGCTGAACATCTGGAAGAATGGATCTCGCAAGGAATGGAAAACTTCAATATTGCAGTCAATCTTTCGGGTATTCAGTTCCGGCAGGAGGATCTTGTCTTGATTATTGCTCAGGTTCTGAAAGAAAAAAAACTGGATCCTAAGTATCTGGTGCTTGAAATTACTGAAACCATTACCATGAATAATCTGGGAAATGTGATTATGAAACTTCGGCAGATTAAAGCCTTGGGGATCAAAATAGCGATGGACGATTTTGGAACAGGGTATTCCTCATTGAGCTATCTGAAAGATTTTCCGATTGATAAATTGAAAATAGACAAGTCTTTTATGAAAGATATTCCCAAAAACAAACAAGATATCGCGATTATTGAGACTATCATTACTTTAGGGCACAGTTTGGGTCTTGAAGTTGTGGCTGAAGGCGTCGAGACACAAGAACAGCTCGATCTTCTCAGAGAGAAAGGCTGTGATATTATTCAGGGATATTTTTATGGAAAACCGATGCCAAAAGAACAGTTTGAAAAAGAATTTCTAAAATTTTAATAACCCGGGGGTATATATGAATGATGTCAGTATGATGAATCTGGATGAGCTGGAAAAAGCTTTAGTGTATTTCACCATTTTAAAGAAAAGAAAAGAAAAGGAATTAAAGGAAATTGATCCTGAAATCAGCGAATGGATTGAAAAAAAAGAGCTTGCCCAGACAGAAAGTCAAAGGATGACAGCTTTAAAAGACATCGATGAACTGAATGGGAAAAAAAATGTTTTAGAACAGGAAATAAAAGGATTTCATGCTGAAATAGATGCCTTGGGAGAAGCTTTGTACCAATTTTCAGAACGCCTTCTTTTAAACGGCTCCAATCTTCTGGAAAGAATTGAAATCATGCTGAATATCCGTTTTAAGGACATGCAGGTGGAGAAAAAATTTCAGGAAATTGAGCTTCAGGAAGATTTAAATAAATTAAAAAACAAGAAACCGTAATGCTGCCTTTTATCATCGGAATTCAAGTTTTCGCCATTGTTTTTGCGAGAATTATGGGGCTTATGTCATCAACCACGCTCTGGGGGAGCAATCTGATTCTGGTTCGTTTCAGAATGCTTTTGTCTTTTTTAATCACCCTTCTCCTTTTCCCGATGGTCAGAGAAAAATATGCCGCGCTTTTTCCTGTGGAATGGGAAATGTTTTGGTTCATGATTTTAGTAAACCTGATGATCGGGCTTTTATTTGGTTTTATGATTTCTATGTTTTTTTCTATTTTTCAGGTGGCCGGGCAGTTTTTATCGTTTCAGATCGGTTTTTCCATGAGCCAGGTTTTAGACCCTATTTCGCAGGAGGAAATACCTGTTCTGGGACAAACTCTGGCTCTTTTGGCTCTGGTCGTTTTCATCGCCTTAAACGGACACTTGATTTCAGTGGAAATTCTTTATAAAAGTTTTTTCAAGGTTCCTCTAGGAGACTTTTTTCAAAAAGAATACGGGCTGGTTATGGACAAAGCGGTAGAAGCTTTCAGTTTTATGTTCAGCGCCTCGCTTCGGTTTTCCATTGTGATTATAGGCAGTATTCTGATTGCCACCCTTTTTGTCGGTCTTCTGGCAAAGGCATCTCCTCAGATCAATGCGATGATTTTCGGATTTCCTCTTTATATCGCCATCGGGTTTCTTCTTTTAAGCTTTCTGGCGGTGAACATGGTCAATTTTTCCAGTAACTATATTCAGGGATTTTTTTCAAAACTTTTTCAGATGGTCACCCATTTAAAGTAAAAGATCAATATCTGTTTTATGTTTCAGATTAATGAGTATTGAACGATCCTTTTTACTTGGTTTATCTTTTCAATTACTTCGCCTTAAGGATAATTTTCAGAATGAAATAAGCCTGTTAAATATTTTAAAAAGGTTTTAAAAACTGCCTGGAAAGCATTAAATTTAATGTCATTAATGACAAAAAGGAGTAAGAGATGCCGAGAACAGCAGTTGTGGTTGGTACGGGCAGCTATGCGCCAAACAACATTGTAACGAATGAAGACATTATCAAAAAATTTGAGAATGCTCGAATCCCAATGGGAAAAGATAAGACTGTCAGCGGACGGGAATATATTGAGGGCATGGCGTCAAAAGTCGGATACAAAACCCGCAGAAAAATCGGGAAATCGGATGAAACAACCGCTACCATGTGCGTAGAAGCGGGAAAAAGAGCTTTAACTGATGCAGGATTAAAGCCAGAAGACATTGATCTGATTATCCTTGCAACTGATTCTCCTGACTTTATTTCTCCTCCGACCAGTTCCAGAATTCAGTTTGAACTGGGCGCAAAAAATGCAGCTTTCTTTGATATTAATGCAGCTTGTGCTGGATATACAATTGCTCTTTCAAATGCCTGGCAGCAGATCAAAGGAGATCCGACTCTGAAATATGTAATGGTTTTAGGCGGATATGGAATGAGTAAATACTCTGATCCTGACGATATTCTGACTGAGTTTATGTTTGCGGATGGAGCAGGCGCTCTGATTCTGAAATCTGTAGAAGATTCCCAATACGGAATTCAGGCTTCCAGCATGCAGGGGAACGGAATGTACTGGGACTATATGGGAATTTACGGCGGCGGAACCTGGAAAGGATTTTCTGAAGAAGTTACTTCCAAAAGACTTCAGTATGTCAAATTCTTAAAAGGATTCCCAGCTACAGTCAATATTGAAGCATGGCCTGCCCTGATCAAGAAAAGTCTTGAAAAAGCAAAATGGACCACAAAAGATGTTGACCTTGCGTTTTTTACTCAGGTAAACCTTGCGGTAATCAATGAAGTCTGTAGTATTTTAGGATGGGATCCAAAAATCTCTCATAATATTATGGATGTTTACGGATACACAGGATCTGCCTGTATTCCAATGGCAATTGACGATGCCAATAAAAAAGGCCTCTTAAAAGCCGGACAAAAAATTTCTATCTGTACTTCAGGCGGCGGAGCTGCTTTTGCAACCATGGCATTGACCTGGGGCAAATAAATCTTTTTTTACGGGGCTGTTCAAACAGCCCCTATAATCTTATATATAATAAACACAATCACAAAACCCATAAATAAATAAAAAGTCCTTTTAAAATACTTTTCAATTGTATTTTTGATTCTCTCTCCATAATAATAAAAAAGAATACTGAAAAGATAGTAGCGGAATGTCCTGCTGATGAGAAGGACAAGAATGAAAAGCGGCAAAGAAAACTGAAAGATCCCGGCTGAATAGGTATAAAGAAGAAAAGGCAGGGGAGTAAACACACTGGTCGCAATGGCCCATATCCCATATTTATTATAATAGAATAAGAGTGTTTTCCAATTTGATTCATCAAGGAAGTGAAAAGAGATCAGAAGATCCTTGACTTTATCAGAGAAAAAATATCCCAGAAGGTATCCCGCAATCCCTCCCAGAACAGAAGAAAAAATAGTAACAGGAGTGAAAACAAGAATCCCTTTTTTAGGATTACCGAGGCAGAGGGGGAAAAAAAGCATATCGGTGGGAACGGCAAAGAAAAAAAATCCTCTGAGAAAAGTATTCAAAAAAAGAATAATAGCTGATAATTTTTTCTCACTGAATAAAAGTATTTTATGATAAATACGATACGATGTTTTTAACAATTTGTTTTCCTGTATTCAATCTAAAATTTAAAACTAAAGTATAATGCTTTTTTCACAGTTTTCAAACCGGATTAAAAAAAGATAAAAAAATTAAACTATAGTACTATGGATATATCAATCAAAAACCCGTATTATTAATTATAGGTATGATAAAAAATTAAAAATTTTAAAGGGGATAGCAAAATGAAAAGAATGAGAATCTTAGCAGTGCTTCTGATCGCAGTTTTCGGACTGATTCAGTGCGGTAAACAAGGAAGCCCGGACAACACTCTTGCTTCGAGTGATTCAAGAGCGACTATTACACAAGTTTCAAGCTTTGGAACAAACCCAGGAAGTCTGGCGATGTATAAATACGCTCCAGCAGGAATTACTGCAGCGGCTCCGCTGGTTGTAGCTC
Source organism: Spirochaetes bacterium GWB1_36_13 (assembly GCA_001829155.1). Lineage (GTDB taxonomy): Bacteria > Spirochaetota > GWB1-36-13 > GWB1-36-13 > GWB1-36-13 > GWB1-36-13. The sequence continues at coordinate 11,024 of MIAO01000011.1, forward strand.
TTCACGGATGTACTCAGACAGCAAGCGAGTATGCAAACAATACAGACTGGAACAGTCTGGCTGACAAATACAAATTCTATGTTGTCTTTGCTGAAACAAACAGCTCCAACAATTCAAGCAAATGTTTTAACTGGTTTGAATCGGGAGATATCGCCAGAGGAGGAGGAGAAGCGCTCTCTATCAAACAAATGGTTGATAAAATGAAAGCCGATTACTCTATCGACGCATCCAGAGTTTTCGTAACCGGTCTTTCTGCTGGTGGTTTTATGACCGTCGCTATGGCTGCGGCTTATCCTGATGTTTTTGCAGGCGCTGCTGTTATGGCAGGCGGACCTTATAAATGTGCTACCAGCATGACAGCGGCTTTCAGCTGTATGTCTCCTGGTGTTGATAAAACTCCAGCGCAATGGGGAGATTTGGCAAGAAGCGGATATTCAGGATATTCCGGCTCTTATCCTTTGATCAGTATCTGGTATGGTACGACTGACGGTACAGTAAAACCTTTAAACTCTACTGAACTGGTTGATCAGTGGACCAATGTCCATGGAATCGATCAGACAGAAGATTTTACTGAGAGTGTAGCGGGATCTTCTCATAAAGTCTATAAAAATGCAAATGGGGATGCATTGGTAGAAATCTGGGCAATCGCAAGCATGGGACACGCTATCACAGTTGACCCGGGAACAGGCGAAACTCAGGGCGGCGGAACAGGAAGCTACTCTATTGATAAAAACATCTATTCATCTTACTGGGCAGCAAAATTCTGGGGTCTGGACAACAGCGACAAAGAAGCTCCAGTTGTCAATGTAACTTCTCCAGCAAACGGCGCAACTATCACAGCAGGCTCTACTACTCTGGCAGCAAGCGCTTCTGACAATGCAGGCGTTGTAAAAGTTGAGTTTTATGTTGACGGAGTATTGAAATCAACTGATACTTCAGCTCCTTATGAAGCGACTCTTGACCTGACCACAATCGTCAATGGAAGCCACAGTGTTAAAGCAATTGCTTATGACGCAGCAGGAAATACAGCAACAGACAACGATACTGCTTTCACAGGCGGTACTTATGTTGATACAGTGGCTCCAGTTTTATCCAACGATAAAGCAAGCGGAACTTATCAAATGAGCGTTTCTCCAGTAATTTCTGCCAATGAAGCGGCTACAATCTATTATACAACAGACGGCTCTACTCCAACTGTGAACTCAGCTTCAGGAGCAGCTCCTCTTACTCTTTCTTTCTCAGCAGACACTACGCTGAAATTTTTTGGAAAAGACCCATCCGGAAATGCTTCTTCAGTACAAACTTTCAGCTATGTAGTAGAAATCCTCCCTTATACTGAAACAGCATCCGGAACAGCTACTGAGCACTACAATGCAGGAAGACTGGATGTTAACGCATATCTTGCTTACGGACAAGAATACGGATATATGACTGCCTTTATTCTCTATCACCTCAAAGCCGAGTTCGGCGGAACATGGGTTGACGAGCATGACCTTCCAGGATATACTCCAACTCCAGATACTACTGTCCCAACTGTAAATATTACTGCTCCAACAAACGGCTCTACTGTCAGCGCAAGCGTAACTGTAACTGCAGCAGCATCCGACAATATTGGAGTCGCAAAAGTTGAGTTTTATGTGGACGGAACCTTAAAAGCAACTGATACTGCATCTCCTTATGAATATGTTCTTGATACTACAACATTAACAAACGCTTCTCACAGCATTAAAGCAATCGCTTACGATGCAGCCAATAACACTGCAACAGATGACGATACTTCTGTTACTGTTGATAACACACAACAAGGCACAACTACGACTGTTGAGTTTACCAGCAACTCTACTGACGACGGATATGTCAAAGCATCTGCAGACGGTTCAGGAGCAGCGGTCGGAACATACTCTACAATAGCAATCGGAAGAGGAAGCGACGGAAAATTTAACAGAGCTATTCTTTCTTTCGACACTTCAAGTCTCCCAGACAGCGCTACGATCGTAAGAGCATACATTGTAGTCACTGCAAGCTCAGTATCAGGCACTCCATGGGCAAATGGAAACAGCATGGTCATTGACCTTAAAACAGGAAACTTCGGATCAGCTTCTACTACTGAAACAACAGACTGGGCATCTGCAGCTACTGCTTCTCAAGCAGGAAGCATTGACGCTTTCACAAGCGGAACTAAACAGTCTTCTGATCTTTCAGCAGCGGGACTTTCTGCAATCAGCAAAACAGGCAAAACTCAGGCAAAATTAAGATTCCTGACTAATCAAACAACTACAGCTTACATCTTTATCACTCAAGGTACAGGCGCAAAACTCGTAGTTGAATATCAATAAGAAATTAAAAATCTCAAACCGGAGGAAGTTCTCCTCCTCCGGTTTTTCTTATCACTCTTCTCAAAACTCATTCACCCTGCTCTTTTATATAAAGTCTAAAAACTAACATTCAGGCTGTCGATTGTTATTTAATTAACACGGACACCGAGCGGAGCCGAGGTGTCACTTCGACTCCGCTCAGTGACCATACTGCTTTGATTCATAGAAAAACCCTATGAAAGATTGTATCAGAAAATACAATTACCTTTTCTGATAAACTTACAAATATCAATGATAATAAGTCTTAATTTTCAATAATCGACAGCCTGAATATAAAAAAACTCCTGAAAACCAATCTCTTGTGTCAGTGCCGAGTAGTAAAATGAGAGAAAAAAATAAAATTCAAGGCGCTAAGAGAGTAAAAGGCCAAAAAGAAATATTTCTTAGAATCCAGAATAAAATCACAATCACAAAAAATATCCAGACCGCTTTTCCTGAAAAATGGATTTCTGGTTTTTGAGTATTTCTGAAATAATAATAGAGGAAGCGGAAAAAGGAAAACAAAAGAAACGGGGTCAGCAAAACAGTCAGAATATTAAAGGAAAAAGCTTTCAGAATTTCCAAATTGGCAAGGGAATGAAGCGCTCTACCCGTACCGCATCCCGGGCAGTAAAGACGGGTAAAATGATAAAAAGGACAGGGCGGATAAAAAACGGATCGCCCCGGAGTTTGATTTCTGAGAAGATAAATAAAAAAAAGAAAGAGCAGGATGAATAACAATCCGATGCTCATTCTCACTGTTTTACTCTGATAGATTTTTTCCTGAATTTTTTTATACATTCATCTGGGATTTGATTAAATAATCATGAAGTTCTTTCATAAAGCCAAGTCCTAAAAAAAGAGCGGCAATATAGATAACCAGAATAACCAATCCTGAAATAAAAGAAACCCAGCACCATGTCTTTGCTTTTTTAGAAGCTTCTAAAGCTCCTGCACTATCTCCCAATGAAATTTTTGTACTGACTTGTGCGGCAAAAACAATCGCGGGAATCCCAAAAGGCAGACAGCAAAAAAGAGTGACTAAAATCGACTGAACCAGATAAGTTGGAATCAAGTGCGGATTGGTCATTTTCTGAGTATTTTCCTGTTGAATCATAGGCTGGAAAGTGATTCCCCCTTCACCCAGTTTTTGACCGCATTTCAGGCAATAAACTGCTGATTTGGCATTAGTCGCGCCGCATTTTGGACAATTCATAATAACTCCTTGATTTTTATTCTTTCGGTAAAGTAAAAATAAAACGGGCACCCCCGTTTTCTCCATTCTCTACCCAGATTTTTCCCCTGTGTCTTTCTATAATTTTCTTGCACATGGCAAGACCGATTCCGTTTCCTTCATATTCTTCCCGTGTATGGAGCCTTTGAAAAACAATAAAAATACGGTCAAAATATTCTTTTTGAATTCCAATTCCATTGTCTTGTACTGTAATTTGATATTCAGATTCAGTTTCCGATGAAAAAATATGAACTACAGGATCAATGTCTTTTCTCCTGTATTTTAAGGCATTCTCAATCAGATTTTGAAAAAGCTGAATCATCTGGCTGGAATCAGCTAATACTACCGGAAGAGATTCTAATTTCAAGAAAGCTTGATTTTCCTCAATTTTTATGCGTAAATTATCTGTAGCTTTTTCAAAAACACTCTTTAAATCCGTCTGCTGGAAATCACTTCCATGAGTCTCTATCCGTGAAAGACGGAGCAATGCATTAATAAAATCTTCCATTCTATGCGCCCCGTCCACCGCATATTGAATATATTCATTCATATCTTCGTCCTGCTGGTAATGGCTTTCTATTTTTCTTTTGATTAAATCCAAAAAACTGCTAATCATCCGGAGCGGTTCGCGCAGGTCATGGGAAGCCACATAGGCAAACTGTTTGAGTTCTTCATTTGAATTTTTCAGTTTAGAAAGTATTTCTTGGAATTCCATCTGCAATTTTTTTCTTTCGCTGATATCTCTGATAAGTCCGACAGTGCCGAGAAGCTGATTTTCCTTATTGCTTTGAAAATACTCTCCTGCCGCGCTGATTTCTATCCAGATTGTTTCTTTTTCTTCATTCTTTTCAATCTTGATCTTATTGTCTTCTTCGGTTTCAAGGTAATCTCCGGATGAAAAAACCTCTACCCATTGAAGACCGGAGTCTTTATTTTTTTTTAATATATTTTTATTTTTGACTGTCTCAGGATTCAAACGGATTTCCAGATTTTTCGTCATTCTTTTCCCGGTTCTTCTTTCGTCAAAAAGTTTCGGCGCTTTTTCATCGCCTGTTTCAATTCCTTTAAACCCCGGCAAAACCATTTCCCGGCTCACATTGGGAGCGTCTTTCTCGTGCAGAAGAACACTGAAATGTTTTCCGATCAGATCTTCCGGCTCATAACCGAAGTTTTTAATCGAATCGCTTACAAACAAAAAATAACCCTCATTGTCGATCCGGTAAACCACATCGGGAACAGACTGGATCAGTTTTTCATATTTTTCCTCTGATTCTTCCAAAAGGAACCGGATCCTTTTGTTCTCAACCCTTTCTCTTACTTCTTCAATACTGCGCTTAATAGTCAGGGGAAGAATGTCCAGATTGTTTTTATGGATAAACTGTGCGGCTCCAGCTTCAAGGGCTATGAGAATAGTTTTATTGTCTTCGATATCGGATATATAAATAAAAGGCGCATTGGGAACTATTTTCTTTGCAATATCAAGGGCGCACTTTCCTTCCTCATGAGAAAGACCATAATCCGCTACAATAACATCAAAGCGGATGTGTCTTAAAGCGGAAGTGAAATCTTCGATATTTCTCACCCCCCCGATTTCAAAATCCAGACCGCTAGTTTCTAATTTTTCCTTTATTTTTCTGATCGTTGTTTCATTCTTTTCAAAACAAAGGACAATAATATTGGATTCTAATGAAGACATAATTAAGCCTCATAATAATTTAATTAAAAATAAAATCATAGAATAATTAAACTACTTATTGCCAAAAAATCAAGAAAAATTTATAAACTTATTTTATGGTGCAAATAAATTAGCCGGCGATTCGAATCGCCAGCTCTGTCTTATATATAAAACTTATTTAATTCGACTCCTACCATAACCAGCCGAGATAAAAGTGACTTCCTTTTACCTCCCAGTTATCATTTGCGTATTTTGACTGAAAATAAAAACCATCCAGTCCAAAAATAAAACAAGAATCCAAGCGATGAAAATTAACCGCATATCCTATTCCCCCTTTTACACCCAATCCAGGGGCACTACTCCATTTGATAAGATCATTTTTTAATATCATTTTATCCATACCAACAGCTAAATTAATAAAAAAGCCAGAAGTAATTTCTTTGAAAAAATATTTTATCCCAATAGAATAAAAAGTTGTTTGAAGACTAAATTCTTCTTTCCCTCCATACCAGCTAGTTGAATTATTCTCCCAAAGTGAGGCATACCCAGATAAACCGCCTCCAAACAAAAGATTTTCATTGACAGAAAGATAAAAATCCATCGCAAAATATCCCAACCCTCTGACATCGAGTTCTTCAAACGGATAACTGCTGTTTGTTTTTATCTGATTATTCAGGTTGTTGTTAAAATTAACACCACCCCAACCTAACAAAATATCAAGATAAACAGTTTCAGGCTTAAGCAGGCTGTCATCAGACTGCTTTGAAGTTGTACTGTTTGATTCTTTTTGGGAAGTATCATTAGAATCAAAAGTAACATTCTGTACTTTTGATTTTGGAATTTCCATTTTCGCATATCCGGTATCCACGGTGATTTTCTCATCTGTGCTTTCCGTGATTTTTCCCCTGATGACTGACCCGTCTTTTAAAAAGACGCTTTCCGCCCATGAGAAAGTAAATAAACTAAGAGAGAACAGCAAACTGAGAATGATTTTTTTCATTTTTTACTCCTTAAAATAATTGTATAAAGTGTATTCAATTACTCAACTGAATATAACTTAGGTTAAAAAATTATCAAAAAAAGCGGAAAAAGGAAATAGAACCTCAGGTTCTATTTTAAGATTCAATTGATTATGAATGTTAAATTTTTAAATATTTTTTTAAATATTTTTTCTGATAACTTATTTTTGTTTTGTCATAAAACCTATATTATTTTTAATTTGCAATATCTTTATTTAAGTTTATTTCATATTTTTCAAAGCTAAAATATTTCTAATTGAGGTTTTATCATGAGTTTTTTAAATGTAAATCTAAATAAGTGCAATCAGTGCGGGATCTGCGCTTCTGTCTGTCCGGCACAAGCGCTGGATAACCCCAAAGCGCCTTTGCAAAATCAGAAAAAATTAGATCATTTCCCTGTCCTTTCATCAGGCCAAGCGGAAGAATTTCTTCGTTCCCGCCGATCTATCCGGGTCTATGAAGATAAAAAAATACCCAACAATACCCTTTCAAAACTTTTAGATATGGGAAGGTTTGCTGAAACAGGAGGGAACAGCCAAAGCGTTTCTTATCTGGTAGTGAGCAAAAAAGAAATTTTACAGCAACTCAGCGAAATGACCCTGACCTGGATGGAACAGGAAATTGAAAAAGGAACCGGCTGGGTACAGCTTTATAAAGGCTTTGTAAAAAACTGCCGGACAACTGGGGAAGATTTAATTCTTCGGGGAGTGCCCCACCTGATTTTCGGAAAAGCGCAGAAAGCTTTTCCCCTTGGAAGAGAAAACACGGTTTTATCTTTTTCTTATATTGAATTATACGCAACCAGTCTTGGACTTGGGACTTGCTGGGCAGGATTTGTAGAAAATGCCGGGCGATCGGGGTACGAGCCGATGAGAAAAATACTCGGCATGGATGAAAATGAAGTTTTAACCGGAGCCTTGATGGCAGGTTTTCCCAAATACAGATACCATCGGCTTCCAGACAGAAATCCTCTATCTATCCGATGGATCGATTAGTATTTTTTAGACTTTCTTTTTTGGCTCTGATTTTCTTTTTTCTTTTTTCCTGCGGATGGAAGCCTCCCTCTGGAAATCAGAATGAAGACAGCGTGCTTAAAATTTGTTTTGAAGCAGAGTGCATGGAAAAAATGCTTCTTACTTTAATTCAAAACGCGCATGAAAAAATCGAGCTGGCGCTCTATGGATTTGAAGGAAATCCCGGTTTGACCGAAGCATTGATCCAGGCTAAAAAAAGAAAAGTTAATCTTGAAATTGTTTCTGATTTTGACTCTGAAATACAAGACGGGTTTCAGAGCCTGATTCTTGAGAAAATGAAAAATCTTCCCGGTGAAGGCATTATCTCGCTTCGTTTTGGGAACACAAACGCTATTATGCATAATAAGTACATGATTGTGGATTCAAAATGGGTTTTAACCGGTTCCACCAACTGGACTGATGGAATCCAAACTCATTTTAATCATATGATTCTCCTCAAAAATCCTTTATTGGCAAAAGAGTATCAAAAAGATTTTAAAAAAATGTTTCAGGAGGGTTTATTCAGTACGGATAAAGACAACGATGGAGTTATTCCAGACTGGGTGATAGGAACTTATCAGACAGGGATTTATCCGGTTCAGGTTTTTTTCACGCCCTATAAAGATTTTTACCCCGAAACTTTTTACGATGACCCTGATACCCCGGCAGTCGATCCGAACGAAATAACCGTTCAAAACGCATTTTCAGAAATTCTTCCTCTGGTTTCCCAAGCAAAAAAAAGAATTATGATTTTCGCTTTTTCTTTCACCGATCGGCTTTTGATGGAAACACTTTTCAATCTCCATCAAAATCAAAATATCGAGATAAAAATCTGGCTCGATCAAAGCCAGTATCAAAGCAATTATAATTCAGCGGGGCGACGGATCGAAAAACTGAAACAGGCTGGGATTCAGATAAAAATCACTCAAAAACCAGACGGGCTTCTCCACCATAAAATGATCGCAATCGATGACCAGGTATTGATTATCGGTTCTCTCAATTTCAGCAACAATGCGGTTACTTCCAACGATGAAAATTTTCTCATCCTCAAAAACGCCTCGTCTCTCATTGATGAGTTTGAAAAGGAAGCGGCAAGGATTGACGAGTACTCCAATGATTTAGTAATCCGTAACGAAGGAGAAAGCGAATGAGAAAGACAGTCCTTTTTTTCCTTTTCCTGCTCGCTCTGGCAGCCTGCCGGAAATCATTTTCGCCCCCTGAGGAAAAAACTATTTTAAGGATTAACAAAGGAAAAGAAACTTTTTTGAATGAAATCAACGCTATGATACGGCCGAAAGGCATTTTGCCTGAAAGTTTGGGGATTTCTCAAGAAGGATTGATTCAGAAAAATTCCGCGGATTTTTATGAGTTTTTTGTCTTTGATAACCAAAAAGCTGTTTTTCTTCTTTCAGAAGACCCGCTCTGCTATCTTTCTATCGAAACCCCGTCTTTATTTTATCATCTTGAAAATGAGTATGAACAAATTTTAAGCGGTAAGTCTGGTACTGAAAAATCAGTCAATACTTCTCATTTTTATATTGAGGCGGGCGGCTATGAAATCGGAGTTTTTTTTACTCCAAAAGAAGTTTATTACGCTTCTTCCAGTACAAATGTCAAACCAAGAATAATTTCAAGCTCAGTCAATACGCCTCCGCTCTGGAAACTTTTTGACGCCAGCAGCGAACTCTTTTTCTTCACTCCAGTTTTTCAGGAAGAACAACTTTTTGAAGATTTCAACAAAGATATTTTTGAGGATAAGGAAAAAAGATCCCTTTTTACCGTAAGTTCAACATTGAATCCGCCCATCTATGAAAAAATCAGCTGGGCAATTTCTTTTACTTTTATCTACGGGAGAAAACCGGTTTTGACTTATGAACTTCTTCAGGATAAAAGTTTTTACAACCTTTCAGAGCGTTTTTTTACAGAAGATTATTTTGTTTTTATCACTCCTCCCTTAGGAAATGCCAAATCAACACAGAGAAACCTTTCTTTGAAAAACGGGCTGGTTCTCCTGATCCGGGGAGATGTTTCAAAAATTAAAGATTTTCTTTTGCAGCAAGGCGTTTCTTTTACCGGAGAACCTTCTTTTTTCCCTCTTCTTCTTTCTGATGCAGGAGACGGAAAGATTCAGGCAGACTGGCAAAAAGAAGCACTGATTTCTGTTTATCTGTGCCGTAAGCCCTACGGACAAAACCTCTGCCAAGCATCAGAAGACTATACGCTTATTTCTACTGTACAAGGTTCCGGCGCTTTAATGGATACCGCCTCGATGGGGGGAAAGGGCTATGAATATTTTGTGATGATTCAAGAAAACGGGGTTGAAAAAAACCGGAAAAACATTATTCTCCCGATTGATCCTGATAAACTCGCCAATAAAATCATTTTATCTGAAGTCATGTGGGCAGGGAGTGTTTCTGATGAGGGTATTTCAGACACAGCGGACGACTGGATCGAGGCGAGAAATATTTCAGATAAATACCTGTCAACCCAAAATCTGAAGTTTAAACGGATCGGTTCAAGCTACTGGAGTATCACTGGGATTGACATGATTCTCCCTCCTCAGGGAAATCTGGTTGTGGCACGGAAAAATACAGGTATTTTTTCCCAGAGCCAGCCCCTTTATTTTGCCGTCAAATCAGCTCTCAGCCTCACCCAGGCAGACACTTACGATCTTGAAATCAGACTGGTGGACGAAACTCTTTTAGATACGGTCTTGGGCACAGCGATTATCCAAAACGGGTCATATTTAAATTCAAACTATTCCAAATCAATGGTTCGAATGGATGGTAATATATGGGGAACATCAACGGCTGCTTCCACTCAAAACGGATACGAAGCAAAAACCTTTGCCTCGCCCGGAACAAAAAACGAGGGTGAAATCGGGGAAATTGAGGAAATCTATACCCTTTCCCTTACCTATAATGGAGTTGATTCGATTCTTTTGGACTGGGAAAATGAAACATCAATGAGTATATGGGTTTGCAAATCTCCTTTGCAAAATTGTCAGGACGACGCTTCTTTTCAGGAAATCCAAACTTTAAACGGAAGTGATACTTCCATCAGTTTAAGCGGAATCGGAGGCAGGGGATACGAGTTTTTTATCCAGATCAAGAAAAACGGGATAAAAAAGGATCAAAAGTCGATTTTGATTGCCAAAGACCCTGATTTGACAGATAAAATCATCCTGACCGAAATCAACTGGGCTGGAAGTACTTCCAATGCAGGGGTTTCAACAGCCAGTGACGACTGGATCGAGATTCTAAACGATTCACAAAAGATTCTTTCCCTTGCCAATACAGCGATTGCCAGAGAGGGCACCAGCGCATGGACAATCAACGGGATTGTGAAAAATCTGATGCCGGGAGAAAAATACCTGATTGCGGCAATGCGTTCGGGCGTTCTTTCAGGGACAGCTGATGAGTCTATTTATGTTAAATCAAGTGTTTCTTTAACCCGTTCAACCGCCTACTCTCTGGCGCTAAAAGATTTGTCGGGAAATGTTTTAGACAGTGTTTCAGGAGACATTATTTATAATAACGGAGCCTATTCCAACAGCGCTTATTCAAAATCTTTGATAAAAACTTTGTCCGACACATGGACTACCAGCGTTATTAATGGAGAAAACCCGGATTACAACCAGAAGACATTCGGCACTCCCGGAAAAACCGGGGCAGGAGAAAAATAATGAAAAAATATTTAACAGTCATCCTTCTTTCTTATTTTCTTTTTGGTACACTCTATGGAGAATCTCAGGAAAAAAAAATTACTCAAAGCCTCAAAATTAAGTTTCAGACAGACGGCTGTTTTTTTGACAACGCCGATTTTAAATCCTATGATTATCAATTGTATCAAGATAATCAAGCCAATACACTTCTCAACACAGACGACAAAATCAGCTTTGTTTTGGGCGCACTTTCCCTCTCATACACAAGGGAAACTGAAAACTCTCTTTTTCAGACCGAGGTTTACCGGGAAGCTTTCTGGGGAGATGATAATTTTGAAAACAAAAATGATGCCAATAATCCTCTGGCAGTCAAGCGGCTTTTTTTTCTCTACCGATTTTCAGATTCTTTTTCACTCTCCCTCGGGCGGCAGTTTTTCAGTCTTGGAAATTCATTCAGAGATTATTTTTTTGCGGATACGATTGACGGGGCTTTTTTCCGCTTTCAGATGGATGAAGATTTTAAATTAATTTTCATGAGCGATCTTTTAGGAAACACTTCAAAACCCGATACCTATCTTTTCACGGCAGACAAGGATGACGAAACGATGGATGATTTTAACGGGGAAGTTTTAAATATCCGTACTGGAATGGTGATTGATTATAAAATCGTAAAAATCTTCGGGCTTTACCTCAAATACGGCGCGAGTCAAAAAGGCGGGGCGGACAGGGCTGAAAACGGTCAGAATTCAGTCAACCAGCCTGACCGGGATTTTCTTTTTCTGGGAGGTACAAGGGTTTTCCTTTCAGGAAAAAAAGAAGATGTTCTGGAAAATCTGGACTGGACTCTGGCTTATAGTCACGGCAAGGATTATCAGTTTACAGGAGATAAAACCTATTCAGGGTTTGGCTCAGCTTTAAACACATTGATTCATCTGGATGAAAAAGTCAGTATTTTTTTGACAGCGGGTTATTTTTCGCCCCATTTTGCAGGGATGAAAGCTTTTTCAATGGGAAATCTCCTCCTTTATGCCTATAAGGGCTACAGCGTTTCTGCCTATGCTTCCAACTACGGTTTTTCCGATGAAGCCAAGACAGATCCGGCAGGACGGATCGACCAGACGCTCTCAAAAACTTTTGCAGGAACAACGGCGGGCTTTACTCATCAAAACCTGAATCTGGAAATAAGCTCTTTGATTCTCTGGGGAGCGCTCAAAAAAACACGCCCCGATTATATGGGAGCGGCTTTTTCAGGAAAGCTCCAGGTTAAAATGGGAGAACTTGCTATTGCTTTGGAAGGCGAAATCTTTCTCCCCGGAAAGTTTTATCAGAAGAACGCGGGGCTTTCTGCCTACCTTCCCAAAGGAAACGATCCCTTTTACGGGGTCAAATTGAATTTTACCTACCAGTTTGATGTTTTTTAAGTCTTGCAAGAGTTGAAAAAGGAATGAATATACGAAACTGAATAAAAAATGCAAAATTGTTATTCCAGTTTTTGCTAGTAAAAGACCGGAATCTATAGCTTAAAATACTTATTTTCAATAGATTTCAGCCTTCGCGGGAATGACCGGAAGGGGTCTTTTTTTTTGTAATTTAAAATCATTTCAGTATATAATCAAATTTTTTTGATTTTTCATAAAGCTTAGAAAAATATAAATTGAGTGTGATAAATATTGTTATTTAGGATTGACTCGGAATTATATTTTCATGATCTAAAAAATTTTGAAGCCTATAAACCGAAAGGTTTTAAATTTCTTCATGACCCTGAAATATTGAAGGATGAGTGAAATAATGGAATGAGAGGGGAATAAATTGGGTTTGTTTAAAAACTGTTTTTGATGCGTTTATCAGATATTGTCTTTATTTCTTGTAGTTTGAATGTTTTTTTAGTTTGAATAATTCAACGCCATAATAAGGACTAAGTTCGCCTGCAGTATTTCGCGAAGCACATTTATGAATTAATTTTTGTATTTGAGAAGGAGTTCTAAGTCCTTTATCAGAATTTAAAACTTGTTCGACAGCCAGGATTTTAGCTTTTCGATCTTTTTTCAGACGGTTAAAGTTAAGATTAAGAATTTCATTTAATTCTTTATCCCATGCCGGGTCTTTCGAAAAAATGGAGCCGTCATAATCATTATAGCCGATATAATCAGAAACTGAAAAATTTGACGGATTATATTTAATATCAGAGTCTTTTTTGCGGGTATCACAATGCTGATTTTTTTCAGGAGCTCCTTTATTGCCTGAACAGCAAAGTAAAAGATTATCGTAATCCAATTGATTTTCTGGATAGTTTGATTGAGAAAAAAAATGTTCAATTTTTGATTTATTGATATCAATTCGGTTCATGCAATAAGCACAGAGAAAACCCTGTTCAGACGCCAGTTGTTTTCTAAGATTATCTTTATCTTTGAAAGACTCAAGAAGTTTACTTGTCTTAACCAGGTCTTCTTTAACTTGTTTCTTGTATTGAATTAAGCTCATAAGAGGCGGTAACTTTTTAAATTCAATCATTTTCTTTGTCCTCATAGAGAACAATCAGAGTCTCTGCTCTGAGGATTTCAGGGACGGGACCATAAGAAGATTTAAACTCTTTAATTTTTAATTTTGCATCACTGTAATTTTTATTCTCAATGGAAAAAAATATTTCTTTTAATAATTTTTCCACTTCTTCATTAAGAGGAGAAGTCTGCATAATTTCTTCCAGTATATCATTTGAACTAAGACCTTTCGCCTGATAATTGTTATTGCAATATATTTCATCGTTTTCCTGAAAGAGTAAGTAAAGCGATTCTCCCATAATTTCTGTAATAATTTGAGGAGAATGGGTTGTTAAAATAAATTGAAGATTAGGAAATGTTTTAGAAAGATTTCTAATAATTGTTTTTTGCCATTGAGGATGAAGGTGTAATTCGATTTCATCGATTAAAACAATTCCATTACCCTGTAATGGCTCTTCTTTTTCTGGATTTGCTATGGCTAAACGCCGGGCTATATCTCCCGCCATGGCTAATAAACTTTTCTCGCCTACCGAAAGCTGGTCGATCTGATAGAATTTTTGATTTTTCTTAATCTGCATTTGGAGAGGATTTCTTTTCACTGTAATGTCATCAAATCCAGAAATAAGTTTTATCGCTTTTCTAACAGATTTTAGTTGAATATCTTTCTGATAGGGTATTTTTTTTTCAACAGCATTTCGGAACAGCTCGTTTTCAATATCTTCTCTATTTCTGAACCATTCAAAAAAACTTCGGAATGTAATACCTGAGTTTAGGGCTTCGTCATAAGCATTTAATAAAGAAAATTCATGTTTTTTTCTAATTCTTAGAGGAATATCTTTTACAGCCCGGTCAACATTATAATGTACAAACAAAGGCACATTAGCACTTTGAGGTTTATCCGTCATTGTTTTTCGATAAATATTCGCTAATTGACTGATTTGAGTAAGTTCTGATTTTTCTTCTGTTATAATCCCCGGTCTGTTTTTGACTAAAATACCAGAAAAATGTTGATCTGATTCCAAAGAAAAATCAGCCGTAATTTTGCAGAAGTGTTTATCGTTCTGTATATCAATAATTCCGATTGGTTTTCCTGTGCCGTTATTTTGTCTCATTCGCGCGATTATCCAAGATAAATGAACTGAAATCCCGTCTAAAATAGTACTTTTCCCAGAACCGTTGATTCCGCAGATGACATTTAAATTTTTATGAAAAGTAATGGATAAATTTTTGATTCCTCTGAAATTATTTATGATCAATTTTTCTAATCGCATCAATTTTATCCTTGTTCTCTTTCACCATTTTTAATAGAATTAATACTCTGACTTTATAATATAATCAAAGTTTTTTGATTTTTCAAAAGGCTTAGAAAAATATAAATTGAGTGTGAAAAATATTGTTATTAGGATTGACTCGGAATTATATTTTCGGGATTTATAAAATAATTCAAAGATGTTCGTAAAAAATCTTGAAGTAAAAGAATTTTCAGTTATCCTGTTTATTTTCTCCAGAGTTGGTATTATATTTTATAACCCATAATAAATTTTGGAGAGAAGTTTTTGAAACTGATGAAACTCATCCATTCTTATTTTTGTTCTATTGCAATGCGGAATATCGTGAAAAACAATTATTTTGCTTGCTCCAAGTTCTAGTCAACAGCCAATTTTTATAAAATCTAAGGAGAAAAGAATCAATGGCAGCGATGTATCCTTCGAATCAGGGTCTTTATGACAGTCAAAACGAACACGACTCTTGCGGTATCGGCTTTGTAGCCAATATCAAGGGGAAAAAGTCTTACAATATTATTGAGCGGGGGCTTGAAGTTCTGGAAAGAATGGAGCACCGCGGGGCGGAAAGCGCGGACAATAAAACGGGAGACGGAGCCGGAATCCTTTTTCAAATTCCACACAATTTTTATCAAGGTGAGCTAAAAGGGCTTCCTGAATTCGGGAAATACGGGACAGGGCTGGTTTTTCTTCCAAAAGACGAAAAAAACAAAGAAAAAGTGAAAGCTGCTTTTGAAAAAGTGATCAAGGCGGAAGGGCTGGAAGTCTTCGCATTTAGAAAAATAGAGGTGGATTCTTCTGCTATTGGAGATATTGCGTTAAAATCAGAGCCTTCCATTGAACAGGTTTTTATTACCGGAAAAGACATAGATTCCAAAACTCTTGAAAGAAAACTCTACATTGTCCGAAAACTCTCTGAAAAGACTTTAAGAGAAAGCAAGATTGAAGATGCTTCCTATTTTTATATGCCGAGCCTTTCTTCAAAAACTATTGTTTACAAAGGGATGCTGATGCCCGATCAGGTCAAGAAGTATTTCAAAGACCTTCAGAATCCGAAGATGGAAAGTGCGATTGCGCTGGTACACTCACGGTTCAGCACCAATACTTTCCCAGCCTGGGAGCTGGCGCAGCCTTTTAGAATTGTGGCGCACAACGGGGAAATCAACACAGTGAAAGGAAACCGTTTCTGGATGCAGGCAAGGGAATCCATGCTTGAGTCCAAAGAGTTTGGAAAAGACATTGCGAAAATCCTTCCCGTCATTGAGCCGGGAAAAAGCGATTCCGCATCTTTTGACAATGCGCTTGAAATGCTGGTAGCAGCCGGAAGGTCTCTCCCGCATGCGCTCATGATGATGATTCCTGAGTCCTGGAACGAGAAAAACCCGATTTCAAAAGATATTAAATCTTTTTACGAATACCACTCTACTTTTATGGAACCGTGGGACGGACCTGCTTCCATGGTTTTCTGCGATGGAAGATTTGTGGGGGGGACACTGGATCGAAACGGGCTTCGTCCTTCCCGGTATGTGATCACCAAAAACGATATGATCGTGATGGGATCGGAAGTAGGGGTACAGGAATTCGCACCTGAGGAGATTGCTTCGAAGGGAAGACTTTTACCCGGAAAACTCCTTTTAGTGGATACGCAAGAGGGGCGGATTATCCCTGACAATGAAATCAAGTCAAAGATTGCCAATCAGAAACCTTATGGTGAATGGGTAGAAAAAAACAGGCTGAATCTTCCTGAAATTGCTGAAAGCAAAAACCAGCCTGCAAAAATCACAGGCGAAGAACTGAAAAAAATCGAAGTTCTTTTTAAATATTCCAGAGAAGACTTGGAAAGTATTATCAAACCGATGGCGGTAAACGGCGAGGAGCCAACCGGATCGATGGGGACTGATACTCCGATTGCGGCTTTCTCAGACAAGCCTGAGCTTCTTTTCAACTATTTCAAACAGACTTTTGCACAGGTTACCAACCCTGCAATCGACCCGATCCGGGAAGAACTGGTTATGACTCTGACCAGCTACATCGGTTCGCAAAAAAACCTTCTGGACGAGACGCCCGAGCACTGCCAGATGATAAAATTCAAAACTCCTATTTTCACTGATAAAGAACTTCAGAAAATCAAGGATATGAACCACCAAAACTTCAAACCGGCTGTTTTTGATATTGTCTTTAAAGCATCAGAAGGCGAGAAAGGGCTTGAGAAAGCTTTAGACAAGCTCGCGGCTGAAATTGAGAAAAAAGTGGATCAGGGAACGAATATTATTATTCTTTCCGACCGGAAGGCTGGAAAAGATATGGCTCCGATTCCATCTCTTCTGGCATCTGCCGGGGTGCACCACCATCTGATCCGTGTGAAAAAAAGAACCCGAATCGGGCTTGTGATTGAAACGGCTGAAGCAAGGGAAGTGATGCATTTCGCCCTCCTTTTCGGATACGGCGCTGATGCGGTCAATCCTTACGGAGCTTTTGCAGTGATTGAAGAAATGGCGGCAAAAAATGAATTTGCCAAAGATATGACAGCCGATAAAGCGGTTGAAAATTTTATTAAAGCCAATAAAAAAGGCCTTTTAAAAGTCCTTTCCAAAATGGGGACTTCAACTTTGCGAAGCTACCGTGCGGCTCAAATTTTTGAAGCAATCGGGCTTGGAAATGCGTTGA
This sequence comes from Spirochaetes bacterium GWB1_36_13, assembly GCA_001829155.1. Taxonomy (GTDB): domain Bacteria; phylum Spirochaetota; class GWB1-36-13; order GWB1-36-13; family GWB1-36-13; genus GWB1-36-13. Next base: position 28,431 of record MIAO01000011.1, read on the forward strand.
TCGAAAAATACTTTACCGGAACCCAGTCCAGAATCGGCGGGGTCGGGATCAATGAAATCGCGGCTGAAACCCTTTTATCCCATAAAAAAGTTTTTATCGATACTCCAAAACTCCTTGAATCAGAAGGAATTTACCGTTTCAGAAAGAACGGTCATAAACATGCCTGGAATCCTGAAACCATTTATCTTCTCCAGTGGGCGACCCGAACCGGGGATTATCAGAAATACAAACAGTTTTCCAAAAAAGCCGATCAGGATACAATGAAACCTCATTTCATCCGCGGGCTTTTTGATTTTAAAAAACAGAATGCGGTTCCTCTTTCTGAAGTTGAATCGGCTGAATCGATTTACAAACGGTTTACTACCGGGGCAATGTCTTTCGGTTCTCTCTCCAAAGAAGTCCACGAAGCGATGGCGATTGCTCTCAATGCGATCGGCGGGCGGAGCAACTCAGGAGAAGGAGGGGAAGACCCTGAAAGATTCAAACGAAGATCAGACGGCACTCTTCCCCGAAGCGCTATCAAACAGGTGGCATCCGGCAGATTTGGTGTAACCAGCAACTACCTTGCCAATGCGGATGAAATTCAGATTAAAATTTCTCAGGGAGCAAAACCCGGAGAAGGGGGACAGCTTCCCGGGCATAAAGTCGATGAAATTATTGCGAGAACCCGTTATTCCACACCGGGCGTTACCCTGATTTCACCTCCGCCTCACCACGATATTTACTCAATTGAGGATTTGGCTCAGTTGATTTACGATTTAAAAAACGCAAACCCGAGAGCCAGAATATCCGTCAAGCTGGTATCTGAATCCGGTGTCGGAACCGTTGCGGCGGGAGTTGCGAAAGCTCATGCAGATAATATTTTAATCAGCGGTTATGACGGGGGAACAGGGGCAAGCCCTCAAAGCTCCATCAAACACGCAGGTCTTCCATGGGAAATCGGACTGGCTGAAACCCATCAGACCCTGGTTTTAAACGACCTCAGAGGGCGGGTAAGACTTCAGACAGACGGGCAGATTAAAACAGGAAAAGATATTGTGATAGCGGCTATCCTTGGAGCAGAAGAGTTTGGATTTGGAACTTCCGCGCTCATTGTTTTAGGATGCGTGATGATGAGAAAATGCCACCTCAATACCTGTCCGGTAGGGGTAGCGACTCAAGATCCTGAGCTTCGAAAACGCTTTGGGGGAAAACCTGAATACCTGATTAACTATTTTAAATTTATGGCTGAGGAAGTCAGAGAAATCATGGCAAGCCTGGGAATCAGAAAATTTGATGATCTGGTTGGAAATACCCGGTTGGTTGAAAAAAGAAATATTGACCACTGGAAAGCAAAAACCATAGACCCGAAAGCTCTTCTTTATATCCCTGAAGAGGCAAAAAAACACGCTTTATTCTGCGTGCAGGATCAAATTCATAAAATTGATGATATTTTAGATAGAAAACTGATCGAAAAAGCAAAATCTGCGATTGAATCCAAACAGCCTGTGAAAATAGAAATGCCGATTACCAATCTCGACCGATCCACAGGAACCATGCTTTCTTATGAAGTTTCTACAAAATACGGAGACGACGGACTTCCTGAAAACACGATTCAATGTCTTTTTAAAGGAAGCGCCGGGCAGAGTTTTGGGGCTTTCCTGGCGAAAGGAATCGAGTTTAGACTGGAAGGAGATTCCAACGATTATTTCGGAAAAGGTCTTTCAGGCGGAAGGCTGATTGCGGTTCCTCCGAAAGCATCTACTTTCAAACCTGAAGAAAATATTATTATCGGAAATACTGTACTTTACGGTGCCACTGACGGAGAAGTTTTTGTGCGTGGAATTGCGGGTGAAAGATTCTGTGTCCGAAACAGCGGTGCAAAAGCGGTCATTGAAGGAACAGGAGACCACGGAGCGGAATATATGACCGGCGGACTTCTCATTGTCCTCGGAAAAGTCGGAAGAAACTTCGGCGCTGCAATGAGCGGCGGTGTGGCTTTTGTTTTAGATAAAGACGGAAGTTTTGACTTTTTCTGCAATAAAGGAATGGTTGAACTGACTCCTATTAACACGAAAGAAGATGAAGAAATTTTAAAAACCTGGATCGAAAAACACCTGAAATATACTGAGAGTACAGTGGCAAAAGAAATTCTTGACAACTGGGCGGCGATGCTTCCTCAATTTGTAAAAGTGATGCCGCTTGAATATAAACGGGCTTTAGAAGAAATGAAGATCAAGGCGCTTGAAAAAGAACTGAAAACGGTCCGCGAAGAAGAAGAGTTGAAAGACAGCCGATAAGCCGAAGACTAAAAAGAAGGAGATGAACTATGGGAAATCCAAAGGGATTTTTAACGATAAAAAGAAAAGAATCAGGATACCGTCCGGTAGAAGAAAGGCTTCAGGATTACAGTGAAGTGGAGAAAGAGCTTCCGGAAAAAGAAAGAAAAGACCAGGCAGCCCGATGTATGGACTGCGGTGTCCCTTTCTGCCACTGGGCATGTCCGGTGGGAAATGTGATGCCGGAATGGCAGGATATGATCTATAAAGGAGACTGGAAGGCTGCCTACGATATTTTACAGGAAACCAATAATTTTCCTGAGTTTACCGGAAGAGTCTGCCCTGCGCTCTGCGAACCTTCCTGTGTTCTTTCTGTCAATGACGACCCGGTTACGATCCGTCAGAACGAGCTGGCTGTGATTGAGAAAGCTTTTCAGGAAGGGTATATCAAAGCCAACCCTCCAAAAGTGAGAACCGGAAAAAAAGTAGCGGTGATCGGAAGCGGCCCTGCGGGACTTGCCTGCTCTGATATTCTCAATAAAAAAGGACATTCAGTCACTCTTTTTGAAGCGGAAGACGAAGTAGGGGGATACCTCCGGTTTGGAATTCCAGACTTTAAACTGAATAAAAAAATGATTGACCGGAGAGTGAATCTTCTCAAAGAAGAGGGAATTGAAATCATGACCGGCAAAACAGTCGGAAAAGATATTTCGATCAAAGACCTCAAAAAGAAATATGACGCGGTTTGTATCACCATCGGCGCAAGAGAAGCCAGAGATATTAAAATAGACGGAAGAGACCTGAAAGGAATCCATTTTGCAATGGATTTTCTGGGGCAGCAGAATAAAATCGTCCGCGGAGATAAAATAGCTGAAGCAGAGCTCATCAATGCGCTGGATAAAAGCGTGGTGGTGATCGGCGGGGGAGACACAGGCTCCGACTGTGTGGGTACTTCAAACCGGCACGGAGCCAGAAAAGTGGTTCAAATAGAGCTTTTACCCGAACCTCCTAAAAACAGAACCGAGAAAGAACCATGGCCTCTCTGGCCGAAAATCCTCAAAACATCCAGCTCCCATGAGGAAGGATGCGAGAGAATGTGGTGCATCTCCACAAAGAAGTTTATCGGCGGAAACGGGCAGATTAAAAAAATCCTTGCCTGCAAAGTGGAGTGGAAAGCGGATGAAAAGGGAAATTATTCGATGAAGGAAATCCCGGGTTCAGACTTTGAAATCGAAGCAGACCTGGTATTCCTAGCAATGGGATTTACTCATGTGGTTCAGGAAGGGTTGGTGAAAGAGATGAATCTGAAACTGACACTATCCGGCAATATCGATGTCAATGAAAACTATATGACCAGCGAAAAAGGCATTTTCGCCGCTGGAGACGCAAAACGAGGCGCCTCACTGGTTGTCTATGCGATTCAGGAAGGAAGAGAAGCGGCGGAAGGAATTCATCGGTTCTTATCAAAATAAATTTTCTATCAAAAATCCAGAAAGGGCAGGCTTGAGGGCTTGTCCTTTTTTGGCAGTTTAAACGCAGTCTTTAAATAAAGATAATCTGAAAATTTTTCAAAAACGATTGTTTTATATCTCTAAAATTGTTTATATTTTGATATAAAAACTATCGGGGAATAAATATGGCATTAATTATTTCGATGGATAAAGCAAACCATGATTTTTTGAAAATCATTGAAAAGGTCAGAAATGGCGAAGAAGTTATATTGGAAGATAATGGAAATCCCATTATCAACATCTTTCCGTATCGGAAAAAAAAGAATAAAAGAGTTGCAAACCTGGCCAAAGACAAAATATGGATATCAGAGGATTTTGACCAGCCCTTATCGGATGATATTATCAAGGATTTCTATCAATGAATTATTTGCTGGATACACATACTTTTATCTGGTGGGTGAATGAAAGCTCTAAGTTATCCGATAAAGTTTATAAAATTATCCAGAATAATGAAAATCAAATTTTAATCAGTGTTGCCAGCCTTTGAGAAATTATAATCAAATCTAAAACCGGAAAAAATAAATCGGTGCAGAGACATATCGTACATCATTTTGCGTGTAAATGAAGTTGCCGCAGCGTACTTGGGAAGGCAATTTGGGTGAGCAACGCGAACCAGCTACACGCTGTTAGGCGAAGTATTAATATTTGATTTAGGTAAATAATTCATTAAAAATCTTTTTGTTTCATATTTCTTATATTTTGTTTCAGTAACATATATAACATGTACATCAAATAAATACTGATCCTTTCCAATATTTATTTTATCATGGGTCAATTTTTCAATTAAATTAATGTCAATTTTTCCTTTTATAATATACTCTTCATCTTGAGAATAGACAGAAAAAGATGGTTCTTTTTTATTTATATTTATCTCAAGAAAATAACCCTCAATTTGAATATCGTCTATTATTTCATCGTAATTTTCGTTAATAATTTTTTTAACAGATTTTGCTTTTTCAATGTTTATCATAGATTCTTTGATTTCATTTGTTAATGGATTAACCATAGCCGCTGTAAAAATTGCATTATTTTTTATTATATTATTTAATATTATTGAGTAAGAATGAATAAAACTTTGGTCTTTAGAAAATTTTATTAACTCATCAAAATCTTCTTTTTTAATTGCATTGAATAAGTCAATAATTTTATTAGTTTTATCATATTCAGGTAAGTCTAGAAAAAGACTTTTTTCGTAATCAATTTCTATTGAAATCCCTAAAGAACTTTGCCTTAAATTTGAAAAAGCAAAGTGTTTATCTAATAATCTTGCATCAATACCTAAACTTTTTTTAATTATTTCAACTACTGGATTTAAGATTTTATAAATTGCCCAAGGTTTAATATTATTTATTAATGATTGACTTTTTACATAAAGGTCGAGCAAAATCCTTTCTTTCTTTTTTGATGTAGCAATAAATTCTTTTTTATCTAACTCAGGTTTTCTTTCTGAAATCAAATATTGAAATCTATAATCTAAAGGTATCGGATTTATAAAATCTTGTAAAGGGTATAAATATGTTTCTAATAAAGTCCCATTTATCATATCATATCTCAAAAAATAAATACTATTATCTTCAGCACGTTGAAAAGCATCATGTAGTGAAAGTTCTCCAGATTTAAGATTTGCTAACCTTTCTGGAGATATGGCTATTGCAATTCTATTTTCAAAATTTTCTAGATAATCTACTAAATATGAAACATAATAATGCCCAAGTTTGTTCTTTTCTAATGTTAATATTGGGTAATCTTTAAAATCAAGCATTTCAATTACTTCTAATTCTAGAAAATTAAAATTTAATTTAAAATTATTATCTATTTTCATCAATTTTTTCTATTCTCCTGATAATTAGTTGAGTAAAAGAAAATTGAGAATACAACCAAATATTATAATGCCCACTAGATTCTTTGAATTTTCCAGCACCACAATTATTTTCTAGTTTTATTTCAGCTATAAATTTACCTAATATATTATTTCTTTTAATTTTTGCCTCTTTATATGTAGCAATTGTTTGTTCAAATGTTTTAAAAAAAGAAACCGCATATGCATCACACATATTTTTATAACGAATATTATTGGGAAAAAGTTTTGCATAAGAAAAAAAATCTGATTCTTTTAAAGTATCTTCCTGAATAATTCTAAAAACAATATGGTCATATTCTCTAATGTCGGGTGGTGGACACTTCGCAGGTAATGTTTCCTTATACATTTCTTATCCTTTTTAATATTTCGCCTAACTCAATATATACGAACTTCGCATATCCTTCCCATAAGCTTATCATAACTCTGTTTTAAAATATAGTAAAATGATTCTGAGTTACAAAAAGTTTATTCCGTTATTTCATTTTCCGGCAGGAAAGAGGCTTGAGGACACAGGAAACGGAGATTTTTTTATAAGGGGTATGATGACTCTCCGTTTCTTTTCCCGCCGGAAACTAAGGCAGGATGAAATAATAATTATCAAGCTTGATCATGATCAAATTAAACTCTTTTTCCCGCTTTTATCAATAGAACCATGGGTGAATTTCAAGACTTTTCCAATAGAACCTCAGGTTCTATACTTGATTTTCAATTTATTGCCAGGGAAGGATTTAATTCTTGCAGAAGAATGATCCAGAGGGTTCAAATCCAAACCCCTAACCCCTTATCCTTAAATCTTTTAAGGACAAGGGGGAGTCCTCCGTGATTTCATCCATGAAATCACGGAGGACGGGGAAACCCTGCCTCGTGCAGGGTTAAAGAACAGAAAAAAGGTTTCCCGAATTTCTGCAGGTGCTCACTGAGCGAAATCGAAGCGTGCCGGACGGAGGGGAGGTTTATCACCGAATAAAAAAAACTTAAAATCAAAACCGCAAATTTATGACATCAAATTCTTTTTTTGCCGGAGGCACTTAAAATTTGCAGTTTGTAAAACCAGAAGTTTTACTCTTTAAACTCCCCTTGTCTTCCTCCGGGAGATAAGGGGCTGGGGGTTTGTGGGCAAAAAATATTTTAGATTTGAATTTACATCTTTAAAGATGTATATTTATAATATGAATAAAAGTGAATGGAAAATTATTTATTATGAAGATTCTGAATCCAATTCAGAATTTATGATTTTATTAATTCTTTATCTCTTTAAAAAAATATAACGAAAAAAATTTAAGAGAGGATTACAATGAAAACATTTAAAAAACATCTGAATGAAAAATTAAATGATATCAAATTTCAAGAAATGTATGACGAAGAAAAAAAATTATTAGAAATATCATTGAAAATTCATGATGAAAGAGAGAAGCATGGATTGAGCCAGAATGAAGTTGCAAAGAAGGCTCATATTACTCAACAACAATTATCAAAAATTGAAAATGGTGAAAATTGCAATGTTTTAACCTTATTAAAGGTTTGTCATGCGCTTGGATTAAAATTAGACTTTATAAAAAACAAGGATCATCAATATGTATGATATATTTCAGTGTGGTTTATAAATGTCCCAAGATTTTTTCTAATTGAAATGAGAAAGAACCAGAATATTCGAGTCATATGAGAAATGCATTCATAAGACATATAATACCGCGAAAAAAATCCCTCTCAAATATAGATTTTATTTACTGCCTTGCCCCCGAAAGCATAATGTTTTTTTCCAGGCTCCTATATTGAAAAGCTTCTAAAAGATGAGTGTCTTCGATTTCTTTCTTTTCTTCCAGATCGGCAATGGTTCTTGCGGTTTTTAAGATGCGGGTGTAGGCGCGCATGGAAATTCCGTTTTTTTCGATTGCTTTTTTTAAAAGAGATTTTGAATTTTGTTTTAAATGGCAAAACTTTTCAATTTCTTTTGAAGTCATATCAGAATTATATCTGCCTTCTCCCAGTCTTTCTGACTGAATGTTTCTTGCATTTAAAACCCGTTTTCTGATTTCGGTCGAGTTTTCTTCTTTTCTTTCAATTTCTTTATAACTGACCTCGCTGACTTGAATCTGAATATCAATCCTGTCGAGAATAGGCCCCGAAATCTTTTGATAATATTTTTTTACCAATGAAGGAGAGCATTCACAAGTTTTGACAGGATGAAAGGCAAATCCGCAGGGGCATGGATTCATGGCGGCAGCCAAAAGAAAACTGGCGGGAAAAGTCTGGGTCCGCTCACTTCGGGTAATGGTGATTTTCTTTTCTTCCAAAGGCTCTCTGAGGGTCTCAAAAACAGCTCTTTTAAACTCAGGAAGTTCGTCTAAAAACAAAACACCCCTGTGAGCCAGGGTGATTTCACCCGCTTTCGGGATACTTCCCCCTCCCACAATCGATACTTCGCTGGCAGTATGGTGAGGCGAACGAAAGGGGCGTTCGCTGATTAACCCCAATGCTGTCTCTTTGTGAGACGAAACACTGTAAATACTGGATATCTCAATTGCTTCATCCAGGGTAAGAGGCGGAAGAATACCTGGAAGCCTTTTTATCAGCATGGATTTTCCCACTCCGGGAGAACCGATCAGTAAAAAATTATGAAATCCCGCAGCGGCAATTTCTATACCCCGTTTTGCCAGAGCCTGACCCTTGACTTCGGCATAATCATAGTCAAATTCTCTGTCTTGAGTAAAATGAAAATCCAGTTTTTCAGGAACTCTTTGTCCTTGAAGCGCTTCCAGGGCTTCTTTTAAATTTTCAACAGGATAATAATCAATCTTATCAATCACACAGACTTCCTGAAAATTTTCTCTGGGTAAAATCATTTTTCTGATACCTGATTTTTTAACATGGATTGCAAGGGGCAACGCTCCCTTGACCGCTCGCACCTCACCGCTGAAAGACAGCTCTCCGGCAATAAAAAAATCCTCAAAGAGCTCGTTTTCAAAATAACCTGAACTGGATAATATTCCCAAAGCAATCGGGAGATCCAGATAAGTTCCCCCTTTTTTAAGGTCTGCCGGCGCCAGATTGCAAAGAATCCGCCTGAATCTTAAGTCCATCTCGGAATGGCGGATCGCCTGGAATATTCTGTCCTTTGCCTCTTTGATCGCTGTATCGGGGAGCCCCACTATTTCAAAACCGGGATAACCGTTTCTATGTTCCACTTCGATTTCGACACCATAGGTTTCAAGTCCGATAATGACACCGCTTTTAATTTTTGCCAGCATTTTTTGCCTCACAATGATTTGTTAACATACTTAAACAAATTTTAGTGTGGTTTTATGCCGGTAAAAATAAATTTTCTCAATTTTTTATTTAACGGTTTTCCGTTCCATAAGGTGGCATAGAAGATTATTGCCTTTTGATAGTTCTTTTTTTACATAATATAAAGGAAGATTCTCTTCATATCCGAAAAAAAGCTCCGGATATTCTTTTTCAGCGTAACTGATTTTAAAATTTTTTTTATCCAAGGGTGTTTCAGGCTTGATTTTCTTTTTTGCAGAAAGAATTTTCACTTTGCCTTTCAGTTTGACAAAAAAACTTTTTGAGTAATAAAGATTCTGGTCCACAAATATTTCAAGCCGGACCGATTTGTTTCTTAAAAAATTTCCCTTAGGGACAAGCACTCTGAAGTGAATATCTCCATAAGGAACTTGAATGCTTTGAAGCGGTTCAATTAAAAAGATCTGAAGATTTTTAAAAACAGTTGCGGGATAGTTTTCTAAAACAGCTTTTTTAGTCTTTTCAAGAATTTCATATTCGAGTATTTTGGTGTAAAAAGGAGTGATTTCAATTTTATCTCCGGTCAGAATAAAATCTTTTCGGATTTTTACAAAAAGGAGTTTCCTGATTTCTTCAATATCATAGACCGTTTTTTTTTCAGGAAGCTTGAATAAGACAATTTTTTGAAGACTTTCTTTTTGTAAAGGAGTATCGGTTTCAATAGAGGCGATTTCGCCCAGTTCTACTTCCAGACCGGAAACTTTGGCGCAAGGCAAAAGCCGTATCAGAGTTTCAGAAGATACGGCTAATGGGAGGAAAAATGAAAAAATGAAAAAACTCAGAAAGCGCATTATCGTTTGAGTGAAACTGCGGTACCCAGCATATTGTCGGATGTTTGAATGGTTTTCGAGTCCATTTCATAAGCTCTTTGAGCTGTAATCATATTCACCATTTCTTCAATAGCGTTTACATTCGACATTTCCAAAAACCGCTGCTTCACAAAGCCGAATCCGTTTTGGTTGGGGGTCCCCTCAATTGCGAGACCGCTTGCTTCAGTCGCCATTGCCAGATTTTTCCCTAAGTTATTCAAACCGGCGGAGTTGACAAAGCGGTAAGTCAAAACCTGTCCGACTTCAATGGGATTATTCGGGTCGGCGGCAGTCTTGACAGTGACCAAACCTTCTTCAGAAATATTGACGGTTCCGGGAATATAGTTTTGAGGCAAGGTGATTCTGGGTTCCAGATAATATCCTTCTGAAGTGACAATATCACCGTTTGGATCCACTTTAAAGGCTCCTTCCCGGGTATAGGCGAGTCTTCCGTCCGGGAGGTTGACCCTAAAAAATCCGTTTCCGAAAATCATCATATCCAGTTCATTTTCACTGGCTCTGGCTGAACCTTGAGTATAAAGTTTCTGGGTCCCCGATACTTCTACCCCGAGTCCCGCTTCAATTCCTGTCGGGTACTTGGCCGGGTTTTGACGGTGAAGGGAAGAAGGAGTTCCCGCAAGGCGTAAAGATTGATAAAGAAGGTCTTGAAAATCGACTCTGTTTTTTTTAAATCCGACTGTATTGACATTGGAAAGATTATTGGCAATGGTATCCATGAGAAACTGCTGTCCCTGCATTCCTGTTGCAGCAGTCCAAAGTGATCGCATCATGGCAAACTCCTTGTATTTGACTTCAGATTTATATATCGGAAGATTAAAAAAATCATAAAGCCTGTTTTTAAAATGATTAAATTTAAACGAGAGGATTAAATCCTATCTTATATAAGGAGTGATTCATGAGTTTCAAGAAAAAAAATATCCATCCGATTTTAAAACATACTCCGTTTCTGGGTTCCGGGAGAAATAAAATCATTCATTCTACTGAAAATCCTTGCCCTGAAGCATATCTAGTTGATGTTGACGACAGATGGTATATTAAAAGCATTCCAGACGGGGGTTATGTCCGCTGTCCGAAGTGTTTTCCATCAAAGGATCGATAAGAAATGGTCAAACTGGGTATTTACGGCGCAAGAGGGAGGATGGGGCAAGAACTCTGCATTGCCTCTGAAAACAACCAAAATGCGGTATTGAGTTATCTTTTTGAAAGGGAAGATCATCCCGATATGGGGAAAAATAATTTCAATCTGATTGTCGGAAGCAGTATTCATGAGCTTTTGTCTGAGTCTGATGTGGTGATTGATTTTACTTCACCGGAAGCAACCGGAAAATTACTCTCTGCTAATGAAAAATTCAAAAAACCTCTGGTCATCGGGACAACTGGTTTAAATCAGGAACAGATCAAAAATATCGAAAATTATTCGAAATTTTTTCCGATTGTGTTCAGCCCCAATTACAGCATCGGCGTCAATCTTTTAATTGAAGTCATGGATATGGTGGGAAAAGTTTTATCAAAAGACAAAGGTTACGACCTTGAAATTATTGAACTCCATCACCGCTTTAAAAAAGACGCTCCCAGCGGCACAGCGCTTAAACTTGCAGAAGCCGCGGCGAAGGCGACCGGAAGAAATCTTTCCAAAGATGCAGTGTATGGACGCGAAGGGATCACAGGGGAAAGAAATCCTGATGAAGTGGGCGTATTTGCGGTTCGTGCCGGAGATATTGTAGGGGAGCATACTGTTTTATTTACTACCCTGGGAGAAAGAGTTGAAATCACTCACAAGGCGCATTCCCGGCAGACTTTCGCAAAAGGTGCAGTAGAAGCAGCCGTCTGGATACAGGGAAAAGCAAACCGGGTCTATACAATGAAAGATGTTCTCGGTTTTTAATCAAATAAGGAGAAAAGAAATGTTGAAAAAGATAATTTTATTATTTTTTATTTTATCGTTTGTTTCATGCGGTAAAGCTTATATTAAAGATATGGACAGCCAGAACGAAGCTGATCCGAAAGAATTCGGGCTTTTAGTTTTCAGTCTGACTTTTCTGGAAAACGGGATTCAGGAATTGCCGCTATTTCTGACTCTGACAGGGGAACAAGGCGGGAGTGAAGAAATCAGGCTGGATATGAAAGACGATACACTTTATGCTTTTTTTGTGAAAGAAGGGGTGTATTATCTGAGAGATCTGACAGGAGAAAATAATTCTCCTACCATTACAAGAACCGCAAGTAATAAAGAAACCAGAGATATTTACACGACTAAGCAGTGGAAAATTGTGGTCAAGGCAGGCGCTCTCAACTATGCGGGAAATATTTTTATTAAAGATTTTTCTGATAATGAAAAACTGAATACGAAATTTAAGGTTAAAATGGAAAACTATGTTCTTTCAGCCGATATTTCTGTCAGAAAAAGAATGGCAGATATTTCCAGTGTTTTAGAAAAATACCCTTATCTGAAAGACAAACAGTTTCCAATCAATATGGCTTTATTCCAGGAAGATGATGCGGATAATTCAACCATCAGCGACAATTACCAGCAGAGCAAATTTGATTCTCAAAACAAGGGATATGGATCATACTACTGGGGCACTCCTATTTCAGAAGTGAAAAAAAGTCTGGAGCTGGAAGGGAAAAAGATTACAGTTCTTTCTCAGGATCATCTGATCGATTCCACTGTTTTAAAAAATCCGGTTGAATTCTTTTTTCTTCCCTTTGAAGGGGATTTTGCGCTTTATAAAGTGCAGGTCTATTTCCTGAAAAGCGATTTTGACAGCATCTTTGCTTCCTTAAAAGGAAAATATGGAGATTTTGCCAAAAAAGATGAAAAAAGCTTTACCTGGTACACGACTTACACCAAGTTGATTCTGGATGAAAAAGATGAATCCCTGATTCTGACCTATGAAGCGATCCATGCGAAAGAAGAAACAGAACAGAAAAATGAAGTCAAAGACAATTTAATCAAATAAAGTGATTATGTTTAACTTTATTTTGGCGGAGCCGAACGGGCACTGAGCGGAGCCGAAGTGTACGAAATTAACTCATTTGCTGTTTTATCTGTAAAAAGATGCGGATTGAATCCGTATCTTTTTTTTATACAATTTCCATTCCCACCATGCACACATCATCTTCAAAATGATAGTCTTCCCTGAATTTCAAAAGTTCGTGATAAACAGATTCGATCAGCGATGTGATAGGGGACCGGTGATTTTTGACAAGAATATCGGGAAGGACATCTTCAAACTCATCGCCGGATATATTTGTGGCTTCAGTCAGCCCATCGGTGTAAAAAAGGATTTTATCTCCTTTCTCAAGCTGGATTTCTTTTTCTTCAAAAGAAAGATCATCCATAATCCCAAGGATTTTTCCTTTGGATTTTAAAGGAATAATAGAATCTTCCCTCAATAAAAAAGGATAATTATGAGAAGCTCTGGAATATTTAAAGAGTTTGCTTTCAGAATCATAAATACCGTAAAAAGCGGTCAGGAAATTTCCGCTTGTCTGACCCACCAGACGGCGGTTGACATAAGAAAGAAGCTCATGAGGCTCAAGCATTTTTTCTCCCGCTGAGTCCAATACGGATTTGAGCATGCTGGTGATTAAGGCGGCGGGAACTCCGTGACCGGACACATCGCTGATGAAGATTCCTAACGATTTTTCCTGCTCTCCTTTGATAAAATCAAAAAAATCTCCTCCAATATTTTCCATCGGTTTATAAAGAGACGCAAAACGGGTGTTCAAAAGATAGGGAAAAACGGAAGGGATGAGTTTCTGCTGGATTTTTTCCGCCAGTTTCAATTCCTGAAGGAGCTGGTAGTTTTTTGTTTTGATAATCGCATTCTGTTCTTCCAGTTTCAGCTTCTGCTCTTCCACCTGTTTTTTCTGTTCTTCAACCAGGGTGTAAAGCTGCGCATTTGAAATTGCGCTTCCGATCAATGAAAAAAGAGATTCAAGCACAGTCAGATCGTTTTCTTTTAACCCCAAGGGTTTTTCCAGAGTATAAAGATGGACGCTTCCGATCGGTTTCCCGTCTTTTCGGATGGGAATAAGAAGAAGAGTGCGCGGCGTCTCCATCAGTTTTAAAATATCTTTGTCTTTTTGAGACATGGGAAGGTGGAGAATCGGCTGGACATCGTCAAAATAAAAATAAATATTCCGAAGGTATCCGCTGGGGCATGCTCCGTCATGAGCATCCATGAGATACCCTTTCGCTTCTTTTTGATATTGAATAACATTTTCAGCGATATGCTGATGCTTGGGATGAATAATATAATTCATGACAAAATCTAAGCGGTTGTTTTTTTCCATAAAAACCATGGCATAATCAAAACCAAAAAGAGAAAGAACTTCTTTTAAGATGGTACGGTAAATCTGACTTAAAGAAGTCAGATTATTGATGGTTTCCGCAATTGAAAGGATTTTTCTGTTTTTTTCTGCGGCAGTCAGAATTTCTTTTTCCTTCTCTTTTAAAAGAGTGTAAAAAATTGAATTTTTAGTCTGTTTATAAAAAAGTTCAATCAGCTTTCTTATTTTTTGAATAGCAGAATCGGGAATCTGGTTTTCATGGGTATAAAGAAAAATCAACCCCAGGGCATCTTGAACAGAATTTGTTTGAAAATCCTGAATAAAGGGAATATAAACTCCATAGCGGCATTCCCAGAGTGCAAACATCCGTTTGGTATTTTCGTTGTATTTTGAAATTGAGCTTTGATCTAGGACAACCGATTTTAAAAGAGACTGAAAAAAAACTTCAGGGCTGGTTTCCAGGGGGGTTTTCTTTTTAATAAGAACTTTTTCCATGTTTTTGAATTTTTGAGACATTGTGATTTTTTCAGTAATCAGATTTTGTTTTTCAGGATCCAGGATAGAGATAAAATATCCGTCAAAACAGCCTGTTTTTTCAATTTCTTTTCCTAAAAGATCAAAAAGTTCCGAGATTTCAATGACTGAATTGATTTTTTTCACGAGTTGAATGGTTTCTTCATGTTCCAGTCTGATTTTTTCAAGTTCTTCTTTTTTTCTGACCATCTGGAGGCTGCCCGCAACTGAACTGACAAAATCTTCAATAGCTGCAATTTTTTCTTTGTCTAAATTTAATTTATTATAGGAAGAGCAGTGAAAGACCCCGATCGCGAAGTTGTCAAAGAGAATAGGCACAATAAGGTTTTCTTTGATTCCAAGGGCTTTTACTGTTTCGCGGTCTTTTGGGCGCATGTTTTCCAGATGCTCCACAATAGTGCAGTCGGAATACCGGGTTTTCTTTGTCTTTGCGACAACGGCGCTGATGGAATCCTCATCTTGTAAAGAAACATCCTGATGAACCGCTTCTTTGATATCGTTTTTTGAGTCATCAAATCCGTAATACCGGTATGAAACCAGTTTCTGCTTTTCTTCGTCCACCAGCTGAATCCCGATCGCGTCAAAATTCCACCTTGATTTCAGAAAATCCGTAATATCGCCCAAAAGACTGTCTAAATTATCCGAAAATGATATTTTTTTAATCAGTTCTTTTTCTTCTAAAAGATGTTCGTAAGAATCGGAAAAGTTCAAAAAGAACTCCTTTGCCATTAAATTTTTTAAAACGAGTTTAAAAAATAATAATAAAAAAGTTTAAGAAAAAAATATTTTCTTCTTAAACTTCATAAATAAAATCAGATCAATTATAAAAGTTCTTCTTCCTGATCATTTTTTTTAGAAGATCTTTTTTTAGGTTTGGTTTCTTCTTTCACAGGTTCTTCTTTTTTTACTTCATTGATATAAAGATTAAAGTGTTTTCTGACCAGATTTTCAATTTCTACGACCAACTCAGGATTTTCATCAAAAAATTTATAAACGCTGTCTTTTCCCTGTCCGATTCTTTTTTCTCCGTATGAATACCAGGTTCCGCTTCTTTTCAAAATATCCAGTTTTGCAGCTTCTTCCACAATGCACGAATAATTATAAGGACCCCTGTCGAAAAGAACCGCAAACTCCGCTGTTTTAAAAGGGCTTGCCAGTTTATTTTTAGCGATTTTGATTTTTGTGGTAAAGCCGTAAACTTCATCTTTTTCTTTTAAAGCTTCCCCTTTTCTGACTTCCATTCGCAGAGAAGAATAAAATTTTAACGCCATTCCCCCGGTGGTGGTTTCAGGGTTTCCGTAACCGCCGATTTTCATCCGAAGCTGGTTGATGAAAATGACACAGGTTCTTGATTTATTCACACAGCCGGTAATTTTTCGAAGCGCTTGAGACATGAGCCTTGCCTGAAGGCCAATGATCGAGTCCCCCATATTTCCTTCGATTTCCGCTTTTGGAACCAAAGCGGCCACACTGTCAATGACCACAAGATCAAATTGAGCGGTTCTGACTAAAGTTTCCGTAATTTCCAGAGCCTGTTCGCCGGAATCGGGCTGAGAAATATAGAGTTCATCCAGTTTTACCCCGATTTTTTCAGCATAAACAGGATCTAAAGCGTGCTCTGCATCCACAAAAGCCGCTACTCCTCCCATTTTCTGCACCTGAGCGATAGCAGAGAGGGCAATAGTTGTTTTACCCGAAGACTCAGGTCCGTAAACCTCGATAATCCTGCCTCTGGCAAATCCCCCCACCCCTGTAGCAATATCAACAGAAAGGATTCCGGTAGAAATGACAGGGACATTGACCCTTTTCCCTTCTTCCAGCTTCATAATGCTTTCTTCGCCGTATTTTTTCTGTATTTCTTTGATTGCACTTTCAATAATAGCTTTCTTTTGGCTGTCCATTTTTTCCTCTTTTTTATTTTTACTCTTTAAAATTAATATTCATAAAATGTTTTATAAAACTTTCTTCTTTCTGAATGTTGGAAGAAGAGTCTGTTTCTAGTGTGTGTTTAATTTCTTCCAGAATCTGCTGATGGTATTTTAATGCCTCTTCCTTATGAAAAGGTTCTTCTTCTTTCAAATAAATAATTTCTGTTTCTTTTACAGCGGTGAAATGGAAAATGTCTTTGATTTTGGATTTCAGTTCGTTTGAAAAATAAAAGATATCTAAAACTCCGTCGGATCCGCCGAAACTGATTTCATAATTTTTCTTGGTAGAGGAAAGCTTAATTTTTCCACGGATGATTTTTATAAACTGGTCGGGTTTTAAAAATATCTCTATATTTTCAGCATCCGCAAAAACAATCGAGTCGCTTTTTACAGGACTTTCTGGTTTGCCCACATAGACATTCGTAATCGGGAAGGGGATCTCGATTCCCTGTCTTTGAAACATATACCAGAGTTGAGTTTTAATTTTATCTTCTACCTGAAGAATGGTTTCAAAGTTTTCCAGAAAAAAACGGATTTCATATTCAATATAAAAGTCTTTAAAATCTTTTAAAAAAATTTCAGGCGCCGGCTGTTTTAAAACTTCGTCAAAATTTTTTAGAAACTTTAAAATCTGTTCCTTCACATATCCAGGCGGATTTTTATAAGAAATTCCTATCTTAAAAATCCTTGCAAATTGTGCATAATAATTATATTTGATAATCTCAACACCGCCGATTTCCTTATTTGGGACAATAATGACCTGATTATTTCGGTTTCTGATCTGGGTAGTTCTCCAATTCATCTGAACCACAGTGCCGAGCTCCCCCGATTTGATTTTAATAAAATCTCCGATTTTGTAAGTTTTTTCAAGAATAATTGAAAAACCTGCAATAATATTAACCAGCGTGTCCTGAAAGGCAAATCCGATAGCGGCTGTTGCGATCGCTGAAGTAACAGCAATATCTTGGAGTGAAAACCCGAAAAAAGTCTTCAGCATCATCAGAATAATAAAACTCCAGATCACGGCTTTGATAATATCTCTGAATATCTGGGTGACTTCTTTTCTTCCATGGCGGATGAAAAAAACTTCAACGACAATATAATCAATGACTTTTAATAGTTTGAACATGAAAATAAAGATAGACACATCTGAAAGAAAGCCTGAAACACTCCCCGGCACCTGCTTCCAGAAAAGGTAAAAAAGAAAATAAAAACTAAGTGTCCTTAAGTTTTTTTTAACCGGATCCAAATCCTTAAATTTTCTAATCAGGATTTTGATAATGACAATCGAAAGAAAAAAAGCCAGAACGAGAAGACTGGCAAGAAGGATAAATTCTCCCCATCCGCTGGATTTGATATCCAGAAATGTCTGAACAATTTCTTTTTTCAACATCAATATTGTATTGATAATGGCATCCATTAAAGCTCCCTAAACGCGCAAACCCAGATAGAAGTTGAGCACCTGTTTTTTTATAATATTATTTATTGTCTATTTTATTCAATTCCTGAATAACATTATCAAGAGTATGAGGGGTTTTATTGTCGGAAATCAAGGCGTAAATGCTGGAAAGTTCCTTGATGGCTTTCCCTAAAACGCCCAGTTTCTTTTCTACATTTTGCTGAAGTCCCTTTTGTTCGATAGAGCTGATTTCAGATGATATTTCAAAGGCTTTGATCAGTTCCATCAGATCCTTTTTCTCTTTGTTGGCCATATCCAGAGTGCTTTCATAAGATTGAAGAAGCCCGTAAAGGTCTTTTTTTTCTCCTTCTGTCAGTGTCATGGTATGCTGATAAGCTTCGATTGTGTCATAAAGCTCAATTTTTTCTTTTCTGGACATTTCTTCCGCTACCTCAAGCGCCTGAACGGTCTGTTCGGTCTCGGCAATTTCTTCTTGCGCCAGGAGAGATATCTGATCAAAAGCCTTGATGATATTCTTAAGCTGAACAATTTCTCTGTTTTTCGTATCCAGTTCCTTTTTCAGGCTTTCATTTTCTTTTTTCAGTATTTCTAATTCTTTATTGTGCATCCTAATCCTCCCTGCTGAAATTGTTTTATTTTAACCTTTAATTCTTTAAAGAATAATTTTATATTACAAGTATCAGTCCACTTTGGTCCAATCGATCACAACGCCGATGTTTTTTGCGAGTTCCTCTATATCCTGATCGGTATGATAAAGCATGCCGGGGTTATTGTCAATATTAATCTGACCGTTTGATTCTTTGATGAATCGTTTGGCAAGATGATGAGTGGCGCTGACGGTTTCTCCGGTTTTATCTTCTTTGGAAGTCTTATGCTCGATCGTTCCGTTGCAGGTGCAAAAAAAGACCTGGGCAGAGCTTTCAATTTTAATGAAAAAAGAGGTTCCTCTGACTCCAGCCAGCGAAACAGGGGTTCGAACCATGTGTTCTTTTTTTTCATTCCCTTTGTTTAAAACAGCGGACATTTCTCCGCTGACAAGGTCAATGAGTTTGATTTTATCCGAAAAATCGAGAGAAATTTTTGAAAGTGAATGAATCTGGAGAATGCTTTTTTCAGAAAGTAAAATATTGCAGACGCTCTTTTCCCCGGTCTCTATCTCGTCTTTATTTTTTATGATTTGATTGAGGGAAGCTTTTTGACCGTTGATTCGGACATCTCCCAGAATAAAAGAAATTTTTCCGGCTTCATCGGGTTTATTGCAGGAAGAGAGAAAAGAAAGAGAAAGCAGGAAAAAACAATAAAGTTGTTTTTGAGTCATTTTTCACACCTCTTATTTATATCTATTTGTATTAACAAAATATAATATAATATAAGAGACTGCGCAAAGTAAATCTGAAATAAGATATTTTTAAAAAAATTTGTTTTTATTCCCTTTCATGAATATTTTATTCCTTGAATAAACTGATATTTGATAAGGAGTGTTTTATGACGATTAAGGAACTTTCTATTTTTGTTCAGAATAAAAAAGGCAAACTAGCGGCGATCAGCCGTTTGATGGGAGAAAATGAAATTAATATCCGTGCTTTTAATATGCAGGATACCGCCGAAGGATACGGTATTTTCAGACTGATTGTCGATTATACTGAAAAAGCCCGTGAAATTCTTCAGGCAAACCACTTCACTGTTTCAGAGACAGAAGTAGCGGCGCTGGCTTTACCGGATAAACCCAATGCGCTTTATAATCTTTTGAATCTTTTCGCAGAAAACGGGCTGAATGTAGAGTACATTTATGCGGGCGCCAATTCTGTGGTAATGATCAAACTCGATGATCCGAATAAAGCAGGGCAGATTCTTCAAAAAGAAGGCTTGCCGCTGATTAACAATACGCTTAAAATTTAAAATCAGTTAAAAACACAACCAAGGAGACAATTTTAAAATGTATTATGATAAAGCTATTGAGACGATGAAAAGAGAAGATTTAAAAAAACTCCAGCTGGAAAGGCTTCAGAAAACAGTCCATGCTGCGTATCAATCGCCTTTTTATAAAAAAAGGTTTGACAGCATCGGGTTAAAACCGAAAGACATAAGAACTCTTGAAGATATTTATAAAATACCCTTTACAACCAAAGACGACCTTCGGGCGGCCTATCCTGATTTGATGCTGGCAGTTCCTAAAAACCAGCCTGTCAGGATTCATTCTTCTTCCGGAACTACCGGAAGGGCAACGGTCATTTTTTTTACCAAAAAAGATATTGATGTCTGGGCGGATTTGATGGGCAGGTGCTTATACATGGCAGGCATGAGACCGGATGATGTTTTTCAGAATATGGTTTCTTACGGGCTTTTTACCGGGGGGCTTGGATTTCATTATGGGGCGGAACGATTTGGGTCAATGGTGATTCCTGCCGGCGGGGGAAATACTGCCAAACAGATTACTCTGATTAAAGATTTTGGAACCACCTATCTTCATATTACTCCGAGCTATGCCCTTCATATTGCTTATGAATTGGAACAAATGAAAATTCCTGCTTCTTCGTTAGGATTAAAAGGGCTCTTTTGCGGCGCAGAGCCTTATTCTGAAAGCACCCGGAAAAAACTGGAAGAGATTTACCGGATACCGGTTTTTAATTCTTACGGGCTTTCGGAAATGAACGGTCCCGGAGTGGGATTCGAGTGTCAGGAAAAAGAAGATATTCATATCTGGGAAGATAATTATATTGTTGAAATCATTGACCCTCAAACTGGGGAAGCCGTATTGCCCGGGGAAAGGGGAGAACTGGTGCTGACTACGATCAACCGTGAAGCCATGCCGATTTTAAGATACCGCACCAAAGATCTGACTTTTTTGCATAAAGACCTCTGCAAATGCGGAAGGACTCACGCTAAGATTGGAAGAATTATCGGGAGAAGCGATGATATGCTGATTGTCCGCGGCGTGAATCTTTTTCCGTCACAGATTGAGGCTGTGATTATGGAAATCCCTGAAGTCGGGAACAATTATCAGATTGTAATTGATCGGAGTGATGAACACTTAGACCGCCTGACGGTGAAAGTGGAGATTGACAATAAGGTATTTCATGGAGAGTTGAAAGATTTGAAAATGATCCAGAAAAAAATCAAACACGCGATCAAAGAAGAAATCATGATCCAGCCCGAAATTGAGCTTTTGGAACCCAACACCCTGCCTCCTTCCGAAGGGAAAGCGAAACGGGTGATTGATTTAAGAAATATTTAATCCAGGAAAATTGAATGAAACCTATTCTCTCTTTTATGTTTGTTTTTTTCATTACAAGCAGTGTCTTTGCAGAGCTCGATCAAAAAAAAGTTGTTTTAGTCTTGCCCTTAGCTGCGGAAAAAGAAAGTCAGATAAACTTAAAAATTTTGGATAAAATTGAGAAATATCTGCCGCTGCTCCAAAAAAAATATAAAGCTGACCTCGATTTTCAGATTATCAGAACTAAGAGAAGTCTTCAAAACAGCGATAAAATAAGAATTTGTAAAGAAAGCGCTGCCAGATGGATCATGGAAGCAGAGATAGGCAGAATGGATTCTGAAAAGGTTTTTTTTATATTTTCTTTATACGACGGAAAAACAGCGAAAACTTTTAATGAGGTGGAAATCGCCTCAAATCAAGATGATAATATTTTTTATGACTCAGGCATAAAAAAACTGATTTATGAAATTGCCCGGGAGAACCTATTTTTTATCCGAGATTCGGATAAATCCCAACTCTCGGATGACAAGAGGCTTGCTGTTTTAGATTTTGACTATAACTTTATTTATGATCCTGAATTTCTGAAGACCGAGGAGGATTTTAGAACTATTCTCCGCCAAAAAGCAGGCGGTAAAATAGAAATCATCGATGATAAAAAATATGTTTATTCTTTGATGGCGCCTCAGTCTGAGTATGATCAGCCTGAAAGACTGAAAAAAATCGCTGAGATTCTCCATGTCCGCTATTTGATTTACGGGAGAGTATTTGAAGAAAAAGGGTTGTTTTATGTTTACGCCTATCTTTTCGACAGTCAAAAAAATCAGAGTTATATCGAAGTTTATTCTTTAAAAGAGATTAAAAACTATAAAATGTGTATAGAAAAAATCAGACAGGATATTCAAAACACTTTTTTCTATACAATATCAAAAAACAGCAGGAATTTTCTTTTTAATCCCAAGCCTTTTATTGTTTATGAATACTCAAATATTCCCACTATGGACAATATGAATCTTACTTCCGCTACCTATTCATCTGTGATTCCGGAGAATGACGCTCTTTATATTGTCTCTTTTTATTCTGTGATGAATATCGATTTGTTTGGAAGGGTCAATTTTTATCTCGGTGAATTCGGGGGCGCCAAGGGGCAGTATTATACGGTTTCAAAATCAGGCAAAGATGACAAAGGAAATATTTATCTCTTTGATTTTTCAGCTAAAAAAATTATAGTATTTAATTCAAACAAGCTTTTTGAAAAAGAAATTGTATTAAAAATCCCTTTTACACCTCTCTTGTTTGCCGTTTCTTCAAAAGGGAATGCGGTGGTTGGCGGAATCGGAAATCCGGAACAATTATTTTTTTTCAATTCCAAAACCGAGACTTTGATTCCTTTAAAAATCAAAACGAACGGTTATATACTCGGAATTTCGTATTCCAACGGCTGCTTTTCCGTATTATCGAAAGATGCGGTTTATTATACTCTCGATTATTTGAATGATAATGGAGAAGCAATTTCTCAAAGAGATTTTTTGTTGAGAGAAACGGTAACCGCATATTATGAAGATAAAAATAAAAATCTTTATCTCGGGGTAGAAAAAGGATTTGCCAAATTGGACGCTTTTAATCAGCTTTTATGGTATGCCGATTTATTCCCAAACTCGCGGATCGTTGATGTTCAAACAGATATATCAGGAAAAATCATCTATTTAACGGACAATGCTTCCAATCGGATCTTTCGTTTAGAAGAAAGCCAGATCGATTTTTCAAAAGCAAAAACTGAAAATGAAGCTTTTTTAGAAGCAGTAAAAGAGCGGGAAAAAAATCCCTTTGTTTTTTTAAACTGGCTCGATCGTGCATTAGAAATTAATCCTGATTATCTGGAAGCCTTAAAAGAAAAAGCCGATTTTTTTATGAGAAAAAAACTTTATCAAAAAGCGGAAGACACTTTTCAAAAAATGCTTCGGATTGTGCCCGATGATCTTGAAATTCTAAAACTCTTAAAACATACTAAAGTATTGAAAATTATAGAGCAAGCAGATTTTTTTGCCCTGAAATTCAATCAGAAATTTCAGGAAATCGGGTTTGAATCGGCGAAAAAATTCTATGAAGATGCCATGAGAAATTATGAAACAGCCCTGAAAACTGATCCTGAAAATCTTGAGGCGAAAAGCGGTTTTGAAAATTTGAAGAATCTTTATCAAAAATTATCGGGGAAGATAGAAATTCCCGGAATCGAAATTTCAGCTCTTGATTTAAAATCTGTCTATTCTTCTATCTATAAATTTTACTCTGAAAATCCGATGGGTGAAATTAAAATCAAAAACACAACAGGAAAGACAATTGAAAAAATCTGGGCAGAGTTTGAAGTCAAAGAGTTCATGGATTATCCTACAGAAAGCCGTATTTACAGAAATATTTTGCCTGATGAAACAAAAAACATTTTTCTTTTTTCTGTGTTTAATAATAATGTTTTAAATATAACGGAAGATACTCCGATCAGTGCCGGAATCACCGTGAAGTATGTGATTGGGGGAAAAGAATATCAGGTTTCAAAGACTGAAAGCTTTTATCTTTACAACCGGAACGCCATGACCTGGGACGAGCCTAAAAAACTCGCCTCTTTTATCACACCGAAAGACACAGTGGTCAAGTCTTTCGCAAGGCAGGTCACTCAGGTTTTCCGCTATGCCGATTTTCAGTTTCTCAATAAACCCCTCCAGTCGGCTGTCAAGATTTTTGATGCGCTGGGAACTTATGGGATTACCTATGTCTCCGACCCAAAAACGCCTTTCACCGAGTTTTCCAAAAATAAAAATCAAGTGGACTATATCCAGTATCCCCGGGATGTGATGAGGTTTAAAACCGGAGACTGCGATGACCTGAGTGTCCTTTTTTCAAGCCTATTGGAAAATATCGGTATCGAGACAGCCATGATTTTAGTGCCCGGTCATATCCTGATGATGTTTGACACGGGGCTTCCTGCCTCCAAACGCGCTGCGATTTCCTCCAATCTCGGCCTGACAGTGGTCTATGACGGAAGGGTCTTTATTCCTGTGGAAACTACGCTGCTTGGAAAATCTTTTCTTTCTGCATGGGAAAAAGGGAGTGAAACACTCCTGAAATGGCAGGGGAAAGCAGAGTTTATCCTTTCTAAAACCGCCTGGAAGGATTTTTCGCCCGCCACACTGAAAGACATCGACTGGGAAGCCTCTATGCCCGATAAGGAAAGGGTAGAAAAACTTTTTTATGAAGATATGAATCAGCTGATCGAAAGAGAGCTGGAAGCAAAGGTCAACCCCCTGATGAAAACTGCGATAGACCATCCGGCCGATCCTGAGGTGCTCAATAAAATCGGGGTGGCCTATGCCCGATACGGAAAATATAGTGAGGCGGAAAGCTGGTTTTTGAAGTCTGCCGCTTTAAAGGAAAACTACCTTCCCGCTCTCAATAATCTGGGTAATCTTTATCAGCTCCAGAAAAAATATGAAAACGCACTCGCTTTTTATGAAAAAGCTAAAAAAGCCGATGAAAAAAACGCGCTGGTCTATGCCAATCTGGCAGTGATCTACAAAATCTTGAACCGGCACGAAGAGATGAAAAACTCGATTGAGAAAGCGCTCGCCCTCAATCCCTCCCTGAAAGAAAAAACAGATTTTCTGACGGATGAAAACTCTCAGACCCGGGCAGTCCGATCAGAAGAAGACAGCCTTTTGTGGGCGGAGTAGGGGGATGAGAAAACAGTACCGACGGTTTGACAGAATGAATAGAAAATGTTATATTTAGAAAAAAGGCATTGAAAGAAATAAGGTATAGAAAGGGGAGTAGAAAAATGACGGCTTTAATCAATATTCCAGATATTGTTGGCATTAAATGAGGGGAAAGATGAATTGATCGAAAAAATAAAGAAATTGACAGCAATGGAGTATTTCAGAGAAGGGAAGCTTTCTCTTGGAAAGGTTAAAACAGATATGATTATTGTTGCAGATTCTTCTCCTCTCATCACTCTAGCGATCACGGAGGGGCAGATGAATGCTAAAATGAAAATAAAATTAAAAACCTGAATAGAAGGAATTTTGAAATTAATTCCTTTTTTACCGTCAGGTAGTGTAAATAAATAGTTATTGAAAAACAATGTTATAATTTCTAAAACTCCCCTTGTCTTCCTCTGGGAGATAAGGGGCTGGGGGTTTGTGGGCAAAAAATTTTCAGGTTTTTTATTTGAAAAATGAGTTTTTCAGGGTCGACTCAGTAATCTTATAAAAAACCGTCAAGCTTTTTTAACAAACTCTGATTTCAACTGAATCGAGCCAAATCCTTCTATTCTACAGTCGATATCATGATCGCCTTCTATTAATCGGATATTTTTAACTTTTGTGCCGACTTTAACAACTGAGGAGGAGCCTTTCACTTTTAAGTCTTTAATGACAGTTATGGAATCACCATTATTCAGTACATTGCCAAAAGCATCTTTCCAGACACGAGTTTCTTCGTTCATCACTGCCGCTTCGTCTTTGCTCCATTCATGAGAGCATTCTGGGCAGACATATTGGCTCCCATCGTCATAAGTTAATTCTGAATTGCATTGAGGGCAGTTGGGTAGTGTGCTCATGATCGGTTAAACTCCTATTGTACAAAAATTAATATAAAAATAGAGTGAATAATCTACAGAAAGATTACTAGCAAGACAAATATTTATTCAAGTAATTAAAAAATACTTTCAGAAACTTAAAAAAACAAGAAATAGAATTGATCAATTTTTTAATTGATTCAGTTTGGATTCGGTAAATCCGGTGATTTTTGAAATCAGAGAAGGGTCAGGCTTAATCTGAATCATTTGATAAAAATTGCAAGCCAGCCCCTTTCATTGAGTAAATTTAAAAGACTTAAATTTGAGAGGAAAATTCAATGATACTGATTCTGGACTTTGGATCGCAATACACTCAGCTGATTGCCAAAAGAATCCGCAAAATGAAGGTTTACTGCGAGATTCACCCCTATTCTGCCGATATTCAGAAAATCGCTGAAAATAACAGGATTGAAGGCTTGATCTTATCGGGCGGTCCCGCAAGCGTTTATGACTCGGATTCATTTAAAATAGAGAAAAAAACACTGGATGAACTGAATATTCCGATTCTTGGAATTTGTTATGGAATGCAGCTCCTTTCATACCTTTATGAGGGAAAAATCACTCCTTCGGATTCAAGGGAATACGGGTTTACTGAAATCAAGCTTGATTCTTCATCGCTTCTTTTTGAGGGGCTGGAAGAAAAGCAGGTTGTCTGGATGAGCCATGGCGACAAAGTTGTTGAATTTCCGAAAGATTTTATCAAAGCGGCTGAAAGCAAAAATGCTTTGGCTTCTATTCAAAATAAAAAAAAACATATTTACGCGGTTCAGTTTCACCCTGAAGTGGTGCATACCAAAAACGGCGGAAAAATGCTGGAAAATTTTGTCTTCAAAATCTGCAAGTGCATTGCAGACTGGGAGATGGGGTCTTTTATCGACAATACGGTTCATGCAGTGCGCAATCAGGTGAAAGACAAAAAAGTGGTTTTAGGGCTTTCGGGAGGGGTGGATTCTTCTGTTCTGGCAGTGCTGCTTCATAAAGCTCTCGGGAAAAACCTGCTTTGTGTTTTTGTCAACAACGGGGTTTTGAGAAAAAACGAGGCTTTGAAAGTGCAGGAGACTTTTACAAAAAACTATGATATTAATTTTAAATACATTGATGCATCAAAAGAATTCCTTCAAAAATTAAAAGGAATTGATTCTCCTGAACAAAAAAGAAAAATTATCGGCGAGTATTTTCTGGAAGTTTTTTCAAAAACAACACAAGGGTTTGATTTTCTAGCCCAGGGAACACTTTATCCTGATGTGATTGAGTCTGTGAATGTCAAGGGACCTTCTGATACCATCAAAACCCATCACAACCGGGTGGGCGGGGTTTTAGAATTGATTAATCAGGGAAAAGTGATCGAGCCTTTTAAAGAGCTTTTTAAGGATGAGGTCAGGGAAATCGGCCGTGAGCTGGGAGTGCCGGATGAGATTGTCAATCGTCAGCCTTTTCCAGGACCGGGTCTTGCGATCCGTGTTTTGGGAGATGTGACAGAGGAAAAACTCAATACCCTTCGGGAAGCAGATGCGATTATTATTGAAGAAATTAAAAATGCGGGGCTTTACAACCAGATATGGCAGGCTTTCGGGGTTTTTCTGCCTGTTCAGTCGGTAGGCGTGATGGGAGATAAAAGGACTTATGAAAATGTGATCGCTCTTCGGATTGTGGAAAGCGTGGACGGAATGACGGCGGATTGGGTGAAGATGCCTTACGATGTCTTGAATAAGATTTCTTCCAGAATCATCAACGAAGTCAAAGGAATCAACCGCGTGGTTTATGATATCAGCAGTAAACCGCCTGCAACAATCGAGTGGGAATAAAAAATAAAATCCTGTTGAAGATTAATTTGCTTCAACAGGAAATTTGATTTTTAGAAATCCCCCTATAGTCTGAATAAATCTTCTTGTTGTTTTTATGAAATTTCTGACTGAAATTTAATTATTTAGAAAAAATAGCTGGAATGCAAGCTTTTTGCTACATCAAAAAATGACAAAATGTCAAAAATTAAAAGTTTTAATATGTATGAAAAAAGGTACACTTGAAATATAATTAAGTGTAAAAATTAAACTAAAGTATAATAAATGAATTATTTTTAACAATATTTTAAATTGGTATGAAGATTGATATCTCTTTTAAAGAATTATAAGGAGGATTAAAATGAAAAAACTAGTGATGGCGGTCTTGTTGATGGGAGCGCTTGTATTTACTTCATGTGCGAAAAGCGGGGAGCTTGATTCAAATGTATCAGCAGGCGACAGCAAGGGAACATGTTATGATCCCGGAGTCAATGCGTTTGGGTCACACTTCCAAAGCTATTTGAACAGCACAGGAAACTCAGACTTGACAGGATTTGGGGGATCTACGACTAAAACGGGAGATTGCGCTATTGTAAATCAGCCGGTAGTCTTTATTCACGGAAACGGAGACAATGCCTCCGGATCAGCATTGCCGATGGGCGGATGGGTCACTTCCAGAAATTATTTTAAAACCAAAGGTTATAAACCATCAGAGCTTTATGCTGTAAATTATGGAAAATCAGGAGCTATGAATGCGGCTTTAAACTATCACGCGGCGCCTAATATCAGTAAAATTTACCGGTTTATCGTAGCCGTTAAAAACTACTCAGGACAAGCGAAAGTAGATGTCATTGCTCACTCGCTTGGGGTTACATCAGTCAGAGCAGCAGTCAAAGGCGGAACTTATAAAGAATATACAGGAACTTCAGTCTATCTTGGAGCTTCTATCAATGGAATCGTGGATACTTTTGTAGGAATTTCCGGAGCAAACAGAGGACTTAATTCTTGCGGATCATGGCCTCTCAATAACTGGACGCCAACCTGCGGACCTACAGGACTTTCTATTAATAACCCGTTTTTAGTGGCAGTCAACGGCGGAAAAGCTTCTATGTATCTTTCTTGGGGAACTTGGAAACCAAATACTCTTAAAATGAAAGTAGGAAGCTATACTTACAGTATTATGTCTTATGCGGATGAATTGGGATGTATGCCTGCAATGCCTACTTACTGTTATGTTTATGCAAGACATACTTCTTATCTGGACGGTCAAAACGGAGGAAAAGTTTACTATTCTTATCCATACGGTCACATGGGAAATAAAGAGCAGACAGCATACTATCAGTATAAAATGGTTAAATATCACACAACTAATTAATTCAGATTTCTCGTTGCTTCACATTTTTTCCTGAATGTCGGAGAGGTTTTTGTAAAGCAGGCAAAACCCTCTCCGGCGTTATTCTTTTCTGATCTTTTTTTTCAAATTTTTTGTCTTGTCTGAGTAGGGGAAAACACAATGTTTATTATTATCACACTTCGAAAATGACCAGCCGAACGGGTTTTATTTCTTGCTTTTAAATTCATCTTTTATTTCACTCTAAGGTCGTTTTAGAAAAAAATGTCAATAATGATTTTACTTTTGTCATATCAAAGTAGGAAAAAAAATACATAAAAAAATTAGGGAAAAATGAAAATTAAACTAAAGTTTATTATACAAAGGTTTTAAGAAAAAAATAAAATTGGCATAAAAATTGAAATATTATTTTTGAAATATATAAAATGTGGAGGATTAAAATGAAAAAACTACTTTTAGCGATGTTGGTCATCGCAGCGTTTGGGTTCACATCATGTGCAAAAAGCGGGGAGCCGGATTCAACTGTATCAGCAGGAGACACTAAGGGAGTATGTTATGATCCCGGGGTCAATGCATTTGGATCAAACTTCCAAAGCTATTTGAACAGCACAGGAAACTCAGACTTGACAGGATTTGGCGGATCTACTTCTAAAACAGGTGATTGTGCCATTGTTAAACAACCCGTTGTCTTTATTCACGGAAACGGAGACAATGCATCCGGATCAGCAATGCCGATGGGCGGATGGAAAACATCCAGAACTTATTTTATGAGCAAAGGTTATAAACCATCAGAGCTTTATGCTGTAAATTATGGAAAACCAGGAGCTACGAATGCGGCTTTAAACTATCACTCAGCGCCTAATATCAGCAAGATCTACCGGTTTATCGTAGCCGTTAAAAACTACTCAGGACAAGCGAAAGTAGATGTGATTGCACACTCATTGGGAGTTACATCAGTCAGAGCAGCAGTCAAAGGCGGAACTTATAAAGAATATACAGGAACTTCAGTTTATCTTGGAGCTGCTATCAATGGAATTATCGATACTTTCGTAGGAATTTCCGGAGCAAACAGAGGACTTAATTCTTGCGGTGTTTGGCCTCTCGGAAGCTATACTCCAACCTGCGGACCTACAGGACTCGCTATTTCTAACCCATTTTTAGTTACTCTTCAGGGCGGAAGCAGATATCCATCTATGGCAAAAGTAGGAAGCTATACTTATACAATCTATTCTTATGCGGATGAACTGGCATGTATGCCTGTAATGCCTACTTACTGTTATGTTTACTACTATCACACTTCAAAAATGACCAGTCAAAACGGAGAAAAAGTTTATTACTCTTATCCATACGGTCACATGGGAAATAAAGAGCAAACACCAGCAGTCCAATACAACATGGTTGTCAATCACAATACCAACGGGTAATTTTCTTTATCCTCTCTGTCTTTCTGACAGAGAGGATTTTTAAAAGCAATAATCAAAATTATTTAATCAAATGAAAAGCTTTTTTTTATAAGAAGTTTGGGATTATCTTAAAAAATTTAAACTTTAGTTTACATTCCCTTTCTTTATGGCATTTTCTTTGTCAATAATGATAGGTAAAATACTACACTAAATGGTTTTTTAATTGTTTTTATTAAACTAAAGTATTACCCGCAGGTCTTTTTAAGAAAAAATAAAACTTGGTCTTGAAAATGCATATAGTTTATTAAAGTAAATGTGGAGGCATAAAATGAAAAGATTAGTTTTAGCGGTCTTGATTATGGGAGCGCTTGTATTTAATGGATGTGCAAAAAGCGGGGAGCCGGATTCAACTGTATCAGCAGACGACAGCAAGGGAGTATGTTATGATCCCGGAGTCAATGCATTTGGATCAAACTTCCAAAGCTATTTGAACAGCACAGGGAACTCAGACTTGACAGGATTTGGCGGATCTACTTCTAAAACAGGTGATTGTGCCATTGTTAAACAACCCGTTGTCTTTATTCATGGAAACGGAGACAATGCATCCGGATCAGCAATGCCGATGGGCGGATGGGTCACTTCCAGAAATTATTTTAAAACCAAAGGTTATAAACCATCAGAGCTTTATGCTGTAAATTATGGAAAACCAGGAGCTATGAATGCGTCTTTAAACTATCACGAAGCTTCTAATATCAGCAAAATTTATCGGTTTATTGTAGCCGTTAAAAACTATTCCGGTATGGCAAAAGTAGATGTGATTGCTCACTCACTTGGGGTTACATCAGTCAGAGCAGCAGTCAAAGGCGGAACTTATAAAGAATATACAGGAACTTCAGTCTATCTTGGAGCTTCTATCAATGGAATTATTGATACTTTCGTAGGAATCTCCGGAGCAAACAGAGGGTTGAACTCTTGCGGATCATGGCCTTTAAATATGTGGACACCAACCTGCGGACCTACAGGACTTTCTATCAATAACCCATTTTTAGTAGCAATCAACGGCGGAAAAGCTTCTATGTCCTATTCTTACTGGACATGGTCTTATGTGCCAAATACTCTTTCTATGAAAGTGGGAAGCTATACTTACAGCATTATGTCTTATGCGGATGAGCTGGGATGTATGCCTGTAATGCCTACTTACTGTTATGTCTATGCCAGACATACTTCTTATCTTGACGGACAAAATGGAGGAAAAGTTTACTACTCTTATCCATACGGTCACATGGGAAATAAAGAGCAGACACCAGCAGTCCAATACAACATGGTTGTAAGTCACAATACCAACGGCTAGCAATTTCTTCTTTTTACCTCTCTGTTGTCAAAGGCAGAGAGGTTTTACAAAAGCAGCTCATCATCTTTAACCATAAAGCCCTTTTCAGGTTAACTGAAAAGGGCTTTTTTAAATTTTATCAGTTGTGATATATTTTATTTATAAATATTAACTTAAGGGAAGTTCTAAAAGATGACGGAAAAATGCAAAATAAGAATTTAAGACTGACTGTTTCCAACTCCAAAAAAGCGCCGAAAGAATTGCATGAGTTATACCCTCAAATTTTCGCTCAAGTTGAGGAAAAGTACCATATTCATTATCTCATTCTCTTCTGCGAGATTCTGAGGGTTATAGACGATAATACTGCCCGCTTTTCTTCGTCTTCCTATTCTGATTCGGACATGTTCGGCGGAAGGTCTCAATACTGGAATATCACAACAAACCATATCAGGCTGGAAAGGGCTATTGACAAGGAAATCAATGACAGCTGGCAGTCCGTTACCGTCAATCAGGACAGCCTGAATATATCAGGAATGCCCGAAGGCGTTTTTCTCGACTGGGACGGAACTTTTCGTTCTGAACTAACTCTGACAGTGGGAAATATGAGCGGGAGAAAGATTGAAGAAATCCTCGCCGCTGCCAAAAAACTCTTTCAAACCGTAACTTTTGAAGCCTTGCCCATCCATCCTCATGACAAGCTCCGGGCTGATTTGAAGCGCCAGTATCTTTTGAGTGATACCAGCTCGAAATCAGAAGGATATAATACTATTGACAATTACGGGGAGCTCCTGTGTGACGAAAGCGAAGAAACTGCAAAAGGCGCGGTAGATCAGCTTAAACCCTTTTTTAAAGAAGACAAGGAAACAAAAAAAATTAAATCCTATTTGAAAACTGCCCTGAAAGAAGCGGATAAATATGTGAAGCGCTATCTGATTGAGGCGATAGGCTTTTCTTTCAATAAACAGTATTCCGATATTATCCTGCTTGCTATGGACGATCCGGTCACCTGGGTGAGAGAAGAAGCCAGTAAATGGGCCAAGTATTTCTACCAGGAGGGGACAGTTGCCCTGCTTATCAAAAACACAAAATCCATAGATCAAAATCTCCGCTGGGCTGCGGTGGCAAGCTTGGGAGAAATCATCCGCAATAATAAAAAACTTCCGGGAAATGAAAAAAAAGCAATTGAGGAAGCATTGGTCAGGATGGCTTTAAAAGATGATTTCCGTTATTCGAAAGAAGTGGCTCTTTCCATTCTTTCAGACCAGAAAGACAACCGCTTTTTTAAACTCTTTGTCGATTCATTAAAACATTCTGATTCTTATATCCGGGGAACAGCAGTAGCAGGACTGGATAAACTCGGAAACACTGAAGCTCTTTTATATCTGGAAGTCCAGCTTGAAAATGAATCAGACACCGGGATTCAAACACGCATCAAAAAAGCAATTGGAAAACTGAAAAAACAGGGATAGCTTAAAGAATTGGTTATTTTTTAATGAAGAAATTTCCAATCTGGGCTTATTCCCTCAAGATTATCATCAATAATCAAACATTAGAGAAGTTCTGAAAAGTGTCATTTTGATGAGCAAAGCGAAGAGACATCTTTATTAAGGGGAGTTTTAAATATACGATGACAAAGAGAATAAAAAAACGGTTAATTTTTTGCAAATTAAAATCATTTCAGTATAATTTTTATTCTTGATTTATGACATAAAAAAGACAAAAAATATTTTAGATTATCTTTTGAACATCAGGGATTTTTATGTATTATTAAATGCACTGAATTTAGTTATCAAGATCATATTTAAGGAGACAGCGATGAAAATTAAACCCATTAAAAAGTTAAAACTTTATGGGTTCAACAACCTTACGAAATCTCTCAGTTTCAACCTGTACGACATCTGCTACGCCAAAGAGGCCGAAAACAGAAAGGCTTATATCGAATATATCGATGAAGAATACAACGCTGAAAGACTGACCAATATTTTGACAGAAGTAGCCAATATTATTGACGCGAAAATCTTAAACATAGCAAGCCAAGACTATGACCCTCAGGGAGCCAGCGTTACAATTCTCATCTCAGAGGAGCCGGTAGAAAATATTCACAAGCAGAAAGACTGCGAAAACGATACTCCTGGACCCCTGCCTGAAACAGTTCTTGCCCATCTGGATAAAAGCCACATTACGGTTCACACTTATCCTGAGAGCCATCCTCATAAAGGAATCAGCACTTTTCGGGCAGACATTGATGTATCCACCTGCGGAAAAATTTCTCCTTTAAAAGCTCTCAACTATCTTTTCCACCAGTTCAAACCTGATATTGCGAATGTAGATTACAGGGTCAGGGGATTTACTAGGGATATTAAAGGGAAAAAATTCTATATTGACCATAAAATCAATTCAATCCAAAACTATATTCCCGAAGAAACAGCTAAAAAATATCAGATGATTGATGTCAATATGTATCAGGAAAATATTTTTCATACCAAGATGCTTCTGAAAGAATTTGATTTAAATAACTATCTTTTCGGGAGAGCCGTGGTCGATCTGGAAGATAAGGACAAAAAGAAAATCAAGGAAAAGCTGAAAAAAGAAATGCTGGAGATTTTTTACGGTAGAAATATATCAAAATAAGGGTTTTTATGACGAAAATACAGCGCGAAGGCAATTTTGGAAGCAATTTTGAGAGATATCTGGTCAGCTTCTTATCTTTTATTTCCGGGTTAATTCTTGTTTATCTGGTCGTGAAAGGACCGCTTTTTTTAAATCACCTTCAGTATAAAACTTCTCTTTCAGGGATTTTCCAGATTAAAGGTCAGGATTTCACCAATTTATTTCTATTAACTCCCTTTTTAATCTTTGGCTCTGTCTCTCTTTTTCTCAGGAAAGAAATTTCAAAATATGTTATTATTCTGACTCCTCTTTACCTCATTTATTTCGTTTTAAGCTACACTATCGGGTTGGAATGGAGCTCTTCTGTCTATACAGGCAACAGTGAAACCTATTCTTTTTATTTCCTTTTTATCATGATCAGCGCTCTGATTACACTGCTTTACGGACTCAATATTTTCCCGCGGGATTTCCAAAACACGCTCAAGAAAAAACGGCTGATTATCTATTCACTGGTCTTTGTTTTTTTTATTCTTGTTTTTTCATCGATGTGGATCAAAGAGATTTTGAGTGTCGTTCAGACTGGAACCACGCCTGGTTATCAGGATGCGCCGGCAGCTTTCTGGACAATCCGGTTTTTTGACCTTGGATTTACGGTTCCTGTGGGCTTGATCAGTGTCTATCTTTTATGGACCCGTCCCAATCAGACCTATTGCATCCAGTTTTTGTTTTACGGTTTTTTTGTCACCATGATTACTGCGGTCAATATAATGGGAATAATGATGTATTTAAATCATGATCCTTTATTTACTATGGGCGGCATGCTCGTTTTTATGATTCTCGCGGTGATTGTTTTTTCAGGATTTATCTTTGTTGTAAAAAATTTTAAAAAATCAATATAAATCAATAAATTTATGAGATAAGCCTTAAATATTCACACAAGTGATAAAAAACGGGGTGGTATGAAAATATTTTTTGATATTGTCTATAATCTTGGAATATTGGCTGCGATCAGCATGGTATCGGGGCTTTTAAACCAGCATATTAAAAAAGAAAAGCAGCGTCAGATTTTTCAGGGGCTTATTTTTGGAATCGCCGCTGTGATTGGAATGCTGAATCCGGTTGTTTTAGGACCGGGGCTTATTTTTGACGGACGATCGGTGATGCTTTCTCTTGCCGCTTTGTTTTACGGTCCCTTTGCAGGAATCACGGCAAGCGTTCCGGCAGCCGTTCTTAGGATCATTCAAGGCGGATCCGGTGCGATAACCGGCGTTTTGGTGATCTGCTGCTCTCTCGGACTAGGCATCTTTTTTCATTTCTTCTGGAAAAAAAAAGGAAAACTGCTTTCTTTTATCAAGCTTTATGCTTTTGGCATTTTTGTGCATATTGCAATGCTTGCCTGCATGTTTACCCTGCCTGCCGATCTTGTCGTCAAAACATTTAACACTATTGCTTTACCCGTTATCATCAGCTATCCCCTTGCATCTCTTTTGATCGGAAAAATCCTTTTGTATATGCAGGAACAGCTTCAAAACAGCATCGCACTCAAGAAAAGAGAAGAACAGCTTCGCACCATCAGCAATAATATTCAGGACGGAATGATTTATCAGATTGTTATTGATAAAAACGGGAAAAGGATTTTTACCTATTTAAGCGACGGGGTAGTGAAACTTTACGGGCATACAGCCGATGAAATCATGAAAGATTCAAATCTGATTTATAATTTAATTTATGAAGAGGACAAAGAAAAACTTCTTTTGGAAGAAGAAAAAGCATTTCAATTGTTATCTGTTTTTAAGACTCAAGTCAGGATAAAAGACCCTTCCGGAATAATACGATGGTCATCACTTATTTCTACACCGCGGATTCTTGAAGACGGAAATGTCTGTTGGGACGGGATCGAAGTAGTGATTACCCATCAAAAGCTGCTCGAGGACGAATTGCTTCAAGCTAAAAAAAACGCTGAGAAGGCCAATCAGGCAAAATCTCAGTTTCTGGCAAATATGAGCCACGAAATCAGAACCCCGATGAACGGAATTATCGGAATGTGCGATCTCTTGTCTTTGAGCTCTCTTAATCAGGAACAGAAAAGCTTTTTAGACAATATTGTCCTGTCGGCTGAAAATCTCTTATCTATTATTAACGATATTTTGGATATTTCCAAGATTGAATCGGGAAAATTTGAAGTTATCAACAGAGATTTTGAATTCAGTAAAGTGATTGAAAATATTGCTTCTGTCTTGTCTTACAATGCCCATAAAAAAAATATTGAACTGATTTTTTATATTGCTTCGGATATTCCTGATTTTATGATCGGCGATGAGGGGAAATTGAGGCAGATTTTGATTAATCTGATCGGCAATGCTGTTAAATTTACAGAAAGCGGTTATATTTTGGTGGAAATGAAAAAAATCCATGAAGCCAAAGAAAGAATTGAAATTGAATTTTCTGTGGAAGATTCAGGAATCGGAATTTCTTCAGAACTTGAAAACAAACTTTTTCACCCTTTTGTTCAAGGCGATCTTTCCTATGCTAAAAAATATCAAGGAACCGGACTGGGGCTTGCTATCACGAAAAACTTTGTTGAAATTATGGGAGGAAATATCGGTTTTGAAAAAAGGCGGTCAAAAGGCTCTAAGTTTTATTTCCAGATTCCTTTCATGAAATCTCATTACCTTCCTTCTCTTGTCCAAAACCCCCTCAAGAGTCTAAGCGGTGTCTCTATTCTTTTTGTGGATGACAATGAGTTAAATCGAGTCATCACTCAAAAAATGCTTTCAGAAGAGGGAATAACCGTTTTCCTTGCTGAAAGCGGTCAAAAAGCAATTGAATTTTTGACGGATCATAAAAAAATCGACCTGATTATTCTCGATGTGCATATGCTGGAAATGGACGGATTTGAAACAGCTCTTGAAATTCGAAAAATTTTTGGGGATAAAATCACTATCCTTATGTTTACCTCAGTGGATATCAACGAAAATCTTCAAAAATTAAGAGACTTGAATATTTCTTTTTATTTGGTTAAACCTCTTGTCAGAAGAGATTTGATTTCTAAAATAAAACTTTCTCTCAATCAAGTCCGGTTAGAGGAAAAATCAGATGAGGCTTTTTTTGAAACAAACGAAAAACAGCATCTCAAAATCCTGATCGCAGAAGATAATCCAATCAGTATGTCCGTAGCTGAAAAAATGATCCGTAAAGCCGGCGCTTATCAAATTTTAAAAGCAAATAACGGTCTTGAGGCAGTACAACTATTTAAAAAAGAGCTTCCCAAGATTGTATTTATGGATATTCAAATGCCGACCATTGACGGGATAGAGGCTTTTAAAATGATACAAGCCTATTCAAATGAAAAAGGAATCCCTTTACCGAAAATAGTGGCGATGACAGCCTATGCCCAGCCTCAAGAGAAAATCAATTTTATTCAAGCGGGAATGGATGAGGTTATTACCAAGCCTTTTAGAATGGAAAGTATTCATACGATTTTAAAAAATACGATTTTCTAATAAAAGAACCTGAAAAATAGTTTAATAAGCGTTTATTTTTTATACTTTTCTTTTTTTTCTTGAAAAAACCTTCTTTTTTCGTTATATTTATTCTTTATATTACTATATGGGCATGAAGTTATATTATGGACTGGACTGAGTTTTTTAAGATTTTAAGTGATTCTACGCGGCTTCGGATTCTCAATTTACTCAATGATTATGAATTGAATGTCAATGAAATATTGGAAATTCTTTCTATGCAGCAGTCCCGGGTTTCGAAGCATTTAAAGCTTTTGAAAGACCATGATCTGGTGATTGAAAGAAAAGAGGGAACCTGGCGGTTTTATACTTTAAATCAGAAAAAAATACCGGATACAGCGATCGCCATGCTTACTCTTATCTGGGAGAAAGAAGCGTATCAGCAAGAAAGAAGCCAAATCCCTTTTATTCTTGAAAAAAGAAAACTGTTTGCAGAGGATTTTTTTATTTCCAGCAGCCTGTCCAAGCAGGGGCTGGGAAGCTTTTATTCAGTAGAAGACTTGATGCTTGGTTTTTCTTTTCTGTTGAAAGAGAAAAAAAAGATTCTGGATGCAGGCTGCGGAGACGGTAAACTCCTCTGGTTTTTGGCGCATAATCCTGAAATTGAGCTTTACGGCATTGATGTCTATAAAACAGCGCTTTCTCATTCAGTTTTTAAAGATGAAGACAAAGACATTTATTCCCGGATCAATCTTTTTAAAGCGGATATTGCACAGACTCCGTTTCAGAATGATTTTTTTGATGCGGTTTTTACCAATATGGTGCTTCATCATATTCCAAACCCTAAAAAAGTGTTTGTTGAAATGGAAAGGGTTTTAAAAAAAGGCGGGAAGTGGATTATTATTGATTTTTATAAGCATAACTATGAAGAAATGAGAGAAGTTTATAAAGATTTCTGGCTGGGTTTCAGCCGTGAGGAAATGCAGAAATATGCGGCAAACTCAGGGTTGAAAGAACATGTTTTTTACCTTTCCTCAGAAAAAAATACGGAAGAAAAAAACTCGCCTGAAAAAATGATTTTAGTATTTGAAAAAAATTAGGTTTATGAGTGATAAGCTTTCAAGATGAAAGCTTGGACTTAATAATAAATGAAAAACGAATTGGAGGAAAAATGGATTATAAGGTCTATGACATTTCCCTTGCTGAATGGGGAAGAAAAGAAATTGAAATCGCTGAAAAAGAAATGCCGGGCTTAATGTCTGTCAGAGAAAAATACTCAAAAAATCAGCCTTTAAAAGGAGTGAGAATCACCGGTTCTCTCCATATGACGATCCAGACAGCAGTCTTGATCGAAACCCTGGTTGCTCTTGGAGCAACCGTCCGATGGGCTTCCTGTAATATTTTCTCTACACAGGATCACGCGGCCGCCGCGATTGCGAAAGCGGGAATCCCGGTTTTTGCATGGAAGGGTGAAACTTTAAAAGAATACTGGTGGTGTACTGAGCAGGCTCTTACATTCCCAGGCGGGAAGGGACCGAATCTGATTGTGGACGACGGCGGAGATGCGACTCTTTTGATTCACGACGGTGTGAAAGCTGAAAAAAATTCAAAAGTTTTAGACATTGAGCCTTCCAGCGAAGAACACGCTGAAATTCTTTCACTGCTTAAAGAAACCTTGAAAAAAAGCCCGAAAAAATGGACTGAGATGGCAAAAGAAATCAAAGGGGTTTCAGAAGAAACAACAACCGGGGTTCATCGTCTTTATCAAATGCTGGAAAAAAAAGAACTTCTTTTTCCCGCGATCAATGTCAATGATTCGGTGACAAAATCAAAATTCGACAACCTTTACGGATGCCGTGAATCTCTGGCGGATGGAATCAAAAGAGCAACCGATGTCATGGTGGCTGGAAAAGTGGTTGTTGTCTGCGGATATGGGGATGTGGGCAAAGGTTCGGCGCAGTCTATGAGCGGACTGGGAGCCAGAGTAATTGTAACAGAAATTGACCCGATCTGCGCGCTTCAGGCTGCAATGGCAGGATATCAAGTAACCACAGTCGAAGAAACACTGGGAATTGCGGATATTTATGTGACCACAACTGGAAATAAAGATGTAATCACCGCTGATCATATGTCTAAAATGAAAGATCAGGCGATTGTCTGCAATATCGGGCACTTTGACAATGAAATTCAAGTCAATAAACTGAATAAATGGCCTGGGATTAAAAAAGTAAACATTAAGCCTCAGGTTGATAAATACATCTACCCGGACGGGCATGAAATCTTTCTTCTGGCTGAAGGACGGCTGGTCAACTTAGGATGTGCTACAGGACACCCGTCGTTTGTTATGTCCAATTCTTTTACAAACCAGACCCTTGCTCAATTAGACCTTTGGGAAAATAACTACGAAGTGGGTGTTTACCGTCTGTCTAAAAAACTGGATGAAGAGGTTGCCAGACTGCACCTTAAAAAAATCGGCGTCAAACTGACTACTCTTTCCAAAGAACAGGCTGATTATATCAGCGTGCCTTTAGAAGGACCTTATAAACCAGAACACTACCGATATTAAAATTAAATTTTAAAAAAACTGCGGAGTTCTTCCGCAGTTTCTCAAGGACTGATTCTTTTCATTTATTTCATGGATTTTAAAATGCGTCAGCCAGGCTATTTCTGAACATAAACCAATTCATGCCCTCAGGAAAGGAAAAAACAAGCTGGTGATTTTTGATACGATTGACAGGGCAATTGTGGTTGAAAAAAAAGTGGAGGGCGTTTTAGTGCCTTTGCCGCTGGTGATCAGGAAGGTCCTTGAAAAAAACCGGGTGTGAAAAATGATCGTATAGAAATCCGCGAGTTTTTACAAG
Source organism: Spirochaetes bacterium GWB1_36_13 (assembly GCA_001829155.1). GTDB lineage: Bacteria > Spirochaetota > GWB1-36-13 > GWB1-36-13 > GWB1-36-13 > GWB1-36-13. The sequence continues at coordinate 69,007 of MIAO01000011.1, forward strand.
CTACTTTATTGATCGATCATGATGTTATTGACGGCGCTCCGGCAGCTCGTTTTGTATCCCGATTGGTTGATTTAATCGAAAACGGGTATGAATTGTGAAGTTGAATATTGGGTTAAATAAGAAATTAGAAAATATACTGAAATGAATTTGAATTACAAAAAAAAATCTTTCTGTCATTCCCGCGAAGGCGGGAATCTATTGACAATAAGTGTTTTGAATTAAGATTCCGGTCTTTTACAAGCAAAAACCTGAATGACAAATTTTGAAATTTATATTCAGTTGTGTATAAAAACAATTTAAGAAAAAAATCTATTTCAATCGATATTATATTTATTATCAAAAAAAATGATTTAATTTTTGAAAAAGGATATCAGATGAAAATTGCTGTGGGGAAAATTGTCAAATCCCGAGGATTGAAAGGCGAAGTAATTGTTCTCGTGTATGGTGAAAATATCAATGATTTTATGGAATATGAAAATTTTTTCATTGAAAAAAAACACCGGTTTGAAAAATTGAGTTTTTTATCCAGAAAACCTTATAAGGGCAACCGTATCTCTGCCTTGATTCAGGGAGTGACATTTATCGATGACGCCAATTTATTGATTGAAAAAGAAATTTATATTGAAAATGACGAGATGGAAGAATTAAATGAAGACGAGTTTTATTATTATCAGGCAATAGGAACCAAAGTTTATCATAAAAACATTCTGCTGGGAGAAGTGAAAGAAGTCAAAAATTTCGGAAGCTGCGATATTCTGGAACTGGATTATAAAGACAGCGAAGGAAAAATCAGAACGCTCTATCTTCCTGTTTTAAAAGAATATTTAGAAACTTTTGATTTAAAAGAGAAAAAAATTATTTATAATGAAAATTACGAACTTCCTTTTGGCTGCGAAGAAGATAAAGAAGAGGACGATAACGAATAATGCTTCGGTTTAAAGTTTTCACCCTGGTTCCAGATTTAATCAGCGCTTATATAGAAAGCGCAATGCCTTTGAAAAGAGGAATACAGAAAAATCTTTTGGAAATCCAGGCGGTGAATTTCCGTGATTTCTCGGAAGACCGTCATAAAAAAGTGGATGATACGGCTTACGGAGGAGGACCTGGCATGGTTATCAAGCCGGAACCCCTCATTAAAGCTGTGGAAACTTACCAGACTCCAAAAACAAGAATTATTTTTATGGATCCAAAAGGTCAAAAACTTGATCATGATCTGGCAAAAAATCTGAGCAGGGAAGAAGAAATTTTTTTAATCTGCGGAAAATACGAGGGTATCGACCAGCGGGTTTACGATATTCTGGGCGGAGAAATGATTTCACTGGGAGATTTTGTGATGACCGGAGGAGAACTTTCCGCTCTGGCTGTCATCGATTCTACCTCCCGTTTTATTGAAGGAACGATGGATTCATTTGAAAGCAAGGATGAAGAATCATTTTCAGAAGGTCTTCTTGAATACCCTCACTATACCCGTCCTTTAGTATTCAGAGAAAAAAAAGTCCCAGATGTCTTGCTTTCAGGGCATCATGAGAATATTCGGCAATGGAAATTAAAAAATTCTTTAAAAAATACAATAAAAAATAGACCTGAGCTTTTAAAATTATTAAATTTAAAGGACTTGGAAACAGGATTTGTTAAAGAAATCATAAAGGAGCTATATAATGGGAATAAATGCCGGACAATTAATTCATAATATTGAAGAGCAATATAAAATCCGAGACATCAATTTTGGTATAGGAAATACAGTTAAAGTTTTTACAAAAATTATCGAAGGAAAAAGAGAGCGGATTCAGATTTTTGAAGGAACCGTTATTGCAATTCAGGGAAAAGACTCAAATAAGACTTTCAAAGTTCGAAAAATGGTTGGAAATATCGGTGTAGAAAGAAATTTTCCACTTCAAAGCCGAAATATTCAAAAAATCGAAGTAGTGAAGATTGGTAAAGTCAGAAGAAGCAAACTCTACTTCTTAAGAGACAGAATCGGTAAAAAGACTCAGCTCGAAACCGTAATGAAATAAAAAAAAACGGCGCTGCCGTTTTTTTTATTCTCCCAAACCGCTAAAATCTTTTATTTTTGATTTGAAATCTGTTTGACGAATCAGACTGATTTTTTCACTTTCTTGATATTCAATTAACACATTTGTAAAACCCTCAAAAAGATTGACGATTTTTCTGAGTTCTTTTTTTTCTGCAGAAGCCAGAAGTGAAGAAGGTCTGGAATCTTGGCTCAGTCTTAAAATATCTTTAGATGCTTGCAAAAGAGCTTGTCTTCGGTTTGAATCAATTTTGCCATTTTCATTATAATCGATTAATCCTTTAGATATTTTTTCTAAAAAATCAGCAATCGCTTTTATTTCTGTTTGTTTTTGATTCAATATTCCTCCATTAAAGTAAAATTCTCTTATTATAAATATAAACTTTTCATAAGATTAAAAAAACTTAGATTTTATTTCGATAATCTTAAGCTAAGGAGATAAAATAAATGGAAATCTTTAAAGCTTATCTATTATCGAGGGGAAATTCTCTCCATACGGTGAAAGCTTATCTTTCCGATATCCGCCTTTATCTTTTATTTTGCAGTCATTTAAAAAAGGGGTTTTTCGATAAAGAAAGTCTTTATACTTATTTTTCTTATCTTTCAGGGAAAAAAAAACTTTCTGCCCCCAGTTTGGAAAGAAAAAAAGCTGCTTTAAAAACTTATTTTTTATTTTTAAAAAAAGAAGGAAAAGAAAAGGAAATTTCTCAAAATTATTTTAAAACTCCCAGAAAAGAGAAAAAAATCCCCAATCACTTTACAGAAATAGAAATTCAAAAAATATTATCAACCCTTCAGGAAAAGAAAACTGATTTAAATTACAGGAATTATTTTCTGGTTTATCTTTTTTACGCCGGAGGGTTTCGCCTCAGTGAGCTATCCAGCCTCAAACCTTCTGATATCCAGTTAAAGGAAAGATGGGTACGGGTCATTGGAAAAGGCAATAAAGAAAGAACTATTTTCCTCTCGGAAAATGTCGTGAACGAGTACCGGAAATACTATGCTCTTTTTCAAAAAACAATTGAAAAAAATCAGTCTCTTTTTTTTAATTTCCGGGGTGAGAAACTTTCGCCCAGAGGAATAGAATATATTTTAAACTCTATCGGGAAAAAAATGAATCTCAATAAAAATATTCACCCCCATGCATTCCGGCACACTTACGCCACCCATCTTCTGCAAAACGGGGCGGATATTAGAAAAGTCGGTGAAATTTTAGGGCATTCCTCGCTTTCCACCACCCAGAAATACACTCATTTAAACCGGAAAAAACTTCAGGAAGCTTATTTAGAGGCACATCCTCACGGGTGATTATCATTCATTTTGATTAAGTTGAATATTTCAATAGTATTAGTGATATTCAATTTTTTATATATATTTGATATATGGTTTTTTACTGTTTTTTCTGAAATAAATAATTTTTGACTAATAGTTATGTTTTTATGACCTTTTAATTTTAAAATAATAATTTCTTCTTCTCTTTTGCTGATCTTGTATTTATCACAGAATTCTTTAGAAAGTTTTATTTTTTCATTGTTTAAGGCAGGATTCCTTTTTATAATTGAATCAAGGACATAAGCCGTCTGCCTTGAAAAAATTTCAATTATTTCCAAATCTTTATCGGTAAAAAGATTAGTAATTAAATTGCTGTCTAAATAAAACCAGCCAATGACTGATTCATTTATTTTAAACGGCATACATAAACCTGATTTTATTTTATTTTTACCCTCTGTTAAAATAAATCCATTTTTATTTTTACATATTCTTTCTGTCAGAATCTGAATTTGGTGTTCATCAAAAGACATTTTATCATGAAATTTCAGCTCAAAATTACCTTCTTCATTCAATAAAAAAACGACACACCTCTCAGCTCCTGTTAACATTTTTACACTAGTGTCAAAATAACTTAGCAATTTATCTAGATCATTAAAACTATATATTTCTTTATTGATATTTAAAAGTAATTTATACTGCATTTTTATTTTTATTTCTTGATCCATTACATTATTCTGAATTTTTTTAATTTGATTTTCTTTCATTTTTTCTATAACTGTCAAAATCCTTTTTGTTTTCAATAAATGTAATTCAAGCACTTTCTTTTCTTTTATAATCTGATCTACTTTTTTTAAATAGATACTTCCCTCATTATAAAACCCTTTTTTTTCTAAAAGAAAATACTTTAAATAGAGAATTGAGATTCCAAAAATATGAGCATCTGTTTCTTCATACAAAGCAAAAGCTTCGTCAAGTGATGACAAAGCAGATTCTTGATCATCTAAATAATACAAAACAATGGCTTGCGATAGAAAAATAAAAATAATAACAATTTTATCTTTGATGTTTAGAATATCTTCTTTCATTTTTAATATTAACAAGTAAGCGCTATTAAAATCATACTTAAATAAATACGCTTCAATTTCTCTGAACATAGTATGATGTATTCCGACCGTTATTTTATTTTTAACCGCAAGCCTTATCGTTTTTTTTGCGGTCGCAATAGCCTTATCAAATTGGTTTAAAACAATAAAAGCATATATTTTAGAAGATAACGAAGAATATTGATTCACAATAAAATGATGTTTTTTTGCTGTCTTGTAAGAAATTAGAGCATATTTTAAAGCTTTTTTTGGATTTTCCATACTATATGAATAATAAATAGAAAGAAAATGATAGAGAGAGGAAAGAGTAAACGGATTATTAATATTTTTAATTTTTTTCTCAATAATTTTAATGTCTTCTTTACATTTTTCAAAGTTTCCAAAGACAATCCATGTCCATGAACGGAATCCGTAAATATTTAATAAAAGATCTAAATCATTTTCACTTGTGTAATTGAGTGCTTTATTAAGATTTATAAAAGCCAGTTTGTAATCAGAATTAAAAAAATAAGAAATTCCAAGATAATAATATACCAAGCCATTCTCAATTGTAATATTTACCTGATCTGCCAGAAAAAGAGCTTCTTTAAAAAAATCAACAGCCTTTGAAAGTAAATTTTGTAAATAATAATAACTTCCAAAACAAATATTAATTTCAACTTCTTTAATTTTTAAATTCAGATTTTTAGCTATTTCCAAGGCTTTTACTAAATATTCATGCATTTCATGCATTTTTCCGGTCTTCTGTAAAATAAAAGAGTAAGAAATGATAAAATCTATTAATTCTTCATTATTATTTTGAATGGATAGATCAATAAGATTCTTGAGAAAAAAACCTGAAGTCGTTAACGAATATTGATTTAGGGAAACTTCATATGCTTTTTTGTTGAAATATATTTTTTTTTCTAACAAATCTGTTTTATTATAATGATAAGCGGTAATATACAATAGCTCATTTGCGCTTTCATTAATTTTACTTTCCTGTAATTCTGCAAAGATTTGATGAAGTTCTTTTCTTTCATGCAAAGAAATTCTTTTGTAAAGAATTTCATAAATCTTGTCATGATTAAAAGAATACACCTTAGCTGAATCTTTGACTCTTTCCAATAATAAATTTTCAAACAATGCCTTCTCTATCATTAAAAGTAAATAACTATCATCATAAATTTTATTGTTCTTTTGAGATATCACTGATATTAATTCTTTTAACTGATGAAAATCAAAATTTCTGCCTAATACTGTCATATAACATAATATTTTTTGTTCTTCACTGGAAAATCTCTGCAATCTATTTAAAATAAAACTATTAAAATCCATATTCATTTTAAAGTTTTCAAATTTATCGTTATCAACAAACCAGATTTCATTTTTTTTATATAAAATTTTCTGATTATAAAGATTTTGAATAATTTCAATAATAAATAATGGATTTCCAAAAGAAGTATTAAAAATTTTATGGTAAAAATTCTTATTAAATTTTTTTTCTTGACCCAAGAGTTTATTAATCAGATAAATATTGTTTTCTTTATTTAAATATGAAAGAGAAAGTATATGAAAATGAGGCGATGTTTTTATATTTTCTTTTTTTAAAAACTCATCTAGATGTTCCTTACGAATGGAAAGCAGCAGCATAATACGGCAATTCTTCAAATATTTTATCATATAAAAAATAACCTCCAGGCTTTCGTTATCCGCCCAGTGAATATCCTCTATTAATATTACAAGATTTTGTTGATTTTGATTTATTGTTTGAAAAACATCCAGAAAAATCTTCAATACTTCATTTTTTTTAATCTTATCTTCACCTTCATCGATTGAAGACTGTGATTTAAAATTATCTTTAAAAAAAGGAAATAATGTTAAAACAACCTCTTTATTTTTGTTGATATAATCAATAAGATTTTTATTTTTATAAAAATCTTGATTGTGGTAAAAAAAATCTTTTATCATGTTGATAAATATTGCGTAAGGAGTATTTATTAAATCGATAAAACATTTATAAGTTAAGAAAGTACTTTTATTTTTAATCATTTTGTGAAAAGTTCTATAGAGATTTGTTTTTCCTATTCCTGCATCCCCATAGGTTAAAACAACAGCAGGCGTATTGTTTTCAATATCCTTAAATTTTTCTAAAAGAAAATCGAGTTCCTTTTTTCTCCCGACAGCATCAATTGCAGGTTCAAATTTTTTATCTTGTTTATTTTGAAAACGATGTAAATCTTTCATCAATTCTTCAATTGTTTGATATCTTTCTTGCGGCTCTTTCGCAAGAAGCTTGAGAATCATACGATCTAATTCTTCTGGAATCTTTGAATTTATTTTCGAGGGCAGCTCCGGACTCAAAGCAAGCTGGGCATGAAACAGTTCTTCTAAATTATTCGATGGAAAAGGCAGTTGTCCGGTCAATAACTGATACAAAATAACTCCTATAGAATAAAAATTACTTCTTTGATCAATGGGTCTGTTTATAATACCTGACTGTTCAGGTGATAAATAAGTTAACAATTCTAAAATATATGATTTATCTTCTCTATTATCAATATCTCCAGAATAATTTAAAAAATAATCCGTTGTTTTTATTTTCAAATCTTTTCCATCTAAGATAATGATATTTGAAGGTTTTAATGATTTATGCAAGATGTCAAATTGATATAAATGTTTTAATGCTAAGCATAATTCAATCATTAGCTTGATTATCTTATCTATATTCAGGTCGATTTTAAATTCGCTCAGACTTACTCCGGATAAATATTCCATTATGAGATAATAATTCCCGTCTTCTTCGACTGCTTCAAATATATTGACAATATTTGGATGAGGGTTTTTCTCAAGAATATGAATATTTTGATAAAATCTAAGAATCGAATCTAAATTCTCAAAAAGATGTTTTTTTCTATTTGATTTAAAAAATTTAACTGCAAATAGTTTATTTTTATTTTTTTTCTCGCAAACAAGATGGACAGAACCAAGATGAGACTCTCCCAGTAATTTCATAAAGTTATATTTATTTAAATATTTAGAGTAAGAATACGACATCAATATTTCTCTCAATTTTATTGTTATAACCTTTATTACAATTCAAATATAATATTTTCATGTAATCTGTATATCAGTTATTTTTCTTTTTCTTTAAAAATGGGTCTAAAGTCCTATTGATATTTGTGTCAATATCAATTATATTAGTTTACTAGAGGATTGCAAAAAAATACTTTTAAGGAGGAAAATGATGAAATCGTATCAATTATTAAAATTCTTTACGGGAATATTAGTTTTGTGTTTATTTCTATCTTCCGGCTGTTTCAGGAAAGAGATAGGAGATTCAATCGGTCAGTTGGGAGGTATTGTTACAAAAAATGCAAGTGATCAAAAATCAGAACTGACTATATCCTGGAATTATATAGACAGATTTAAGGTATGGGCATTTAACAGTATTTATTCTTTAGTGTTAGATAGTGGCAATGGTTTTTATAGTGGTTCCTTGCCATCCAGCACAAGAATGGTCAGTGGTGATTTTGATGGAGATGGAAAAGGTGATATGGCTTTAATTTGGAATTATTCTGATCGTTTTGAAATTTGGGTTTTCCCTTGGAGCGGGAATGGGAGCTACTATCTTTTTTTTGACAGCGGGAATGGATTTTCCGGGGGACCCATGCCAGAAGCGTTTAAAGTTACATCGGGAGATTACAACGGAGACGGAAAAGATGATGTGGCGGTAGTCTGGAACTATAGCGATCGATTTAAGGTATGGGCATTTACGAATAGCACTTATTATCAAATTTTTGACAGCGGGAATGGATTTTCCGGATCCATGCCAGAAGCGTTTAAAGTCACATCGGGAGATTACA
>MIAO01000011.1:77268-82202 GCA_001829155.1 Spirochaetes bacterium GWB1_36_13
GATTTTCCGGATCCATGCCAGAAGCGTTTAAAGTCACATCGGGAGATTACAACGGAGACGGAAAAGATGATGTGGCGGTAGTCTGGAACTATAGTGATCGATTTAAGGTATGGGCGTTTACGAATAGTACTTATTATCAAATTTTTGACAGCGGGAATGGATTTTATAGTGGTCCCCTTCCTACTGAAGCCAGAGTGAATACAAGAAAATTTAAAACAACGAGTAGTACCGGGGGAGGCGACACAATCCCTGCAACAGGCGGAATACCTCCGGCCTTAAATATTATATCACCTACTAATGGAGCCAGTGTAAACGGAACAGTCAATTTGCAAGTAAGCTCCAGCGATAATTTTGGTGTCACTAAGCTTGAGTATTATTTGGGAACTACTAAAGTAGGGGAATCAACTGTTAGTCCTTTTTCTTTTTCTCTGAACACAGAAAACTACGCTGACGGAACATACGCATTAAAAGCTATTGCTTATAATAACGCAGGTGATACCTATACTGATAACGACACAAGCATTTTAATCTGTAATTCAGTACTTCTTCAAAACATAACGAGTATTTCCGGTAACGATAATCCTTTAATGGGGACATTAATCAAATCAATGGAAGTCAAAAGTGCGGGCGGGTCAGGATTACCCTATATTATTGTAGTTAGTATTGATACCAGTAAGCTGGGCCAATATCAAGCAAGCGAAACCGATCCTTACTGGTTAAAATACTATCTGGATTTCTGGCAAAACGGGCAGCATATATCTGCTCAAAGACCACAGAAACCGCATAATTCAGCGACAAATTGGCTAGTTGCTCCTTGGGATTTATATACTGCGAACATGGGATTTAATAGTATATCCAGTTATAAAATAGATCCAAATTATTTCACTACGCCTTACAGTCCAGAGTATAGATGGTATGATGCCGTTTTTCAAATAGGTTCTTGGAATAACAATACTTTTAGCCCAGCATATATTCATAGACACCATTATATGGGAAAAATCAAAGGACAATATACATTTTTCCCTACATATGTATCTTATTATGATTCTGGTGATTTTAATTCCTCTGTAGCTGTTTATAGGTCACCAGGCTGGCTGGCTCAAATATATTTGAATTTTAGAATATATACTGGAAATACGAATACATACGAAGAGAACCCTTCGACATATCAGTCTGCATATTATGGTACAACCTACCCTGAAGTCATTGTAGCGGGAGAAGTAGCGCCTTCCGGCTGGGCATTGATTCCTCTTGCTGCTACTCATGGAATAGGTCCTGGAGGTGTTCCTTATCCTTATTCCCCATGGGTAATTGTAAAGCCTTATGATAAAGAAATCAGTTTCACCAATGAAGCAGGAAAAGCTTATTTTAAGGTCGAGGGCTATAGTGGAATCTCTCCAATCAAATACAATGGAGTTGTTCCTACAAATGAACTGCAGGCATTCACTGCGCAAATGGATAATATTATTTTAGATCTAGCAATGCAACCTACAAAAGGAATTGGCACAAATTTAGATTTATCGACCGTTTCGCTTGGCGGGATGCAGATTCCTGATAAAGACAGAAATGCTCAAATGTTTGTTGTTACAGGAGTCAAAGATTCTTACGGACAGCTGACAACCAATATAAAAAGCCCTTCCGGCTCTCCTACTCTCACCAGAGAGGAAGCGGCAACGGTTTATGCGGCATATAGAGTGGCTTATGTAAACGGGTCAAACACAAACCTTCAGTCAGCTATTAAAAATGCCGGTGACCTCTCCTCTACAATGAATGGAAACCCCGTTGTGTTAGTTTATAGCGCTACCTCAATTTTAGATTATAATAGCTGGACAGGATATGATTTTGACTTGGATACCAAACTCAGAACTCTTTTTACCGATACCAATGCCAAAATATTGGCAGGTTATGGCGGAGCGGGAAACGGCTTGCTTATGGTAGCTCATAGTCGAGCTGCATTTAACACTCTTTATGCTGGCTATGACAAACCTTATCTCCAGTTTATGTTTGTCAATCCAGCCCATGGTGATGGAGTTTTTGTCGGAGGCGGAAGATATGACAGCTATATTAATATGTTTGAGGAAGCCAGCGCCAGAATTGATATAATTAAGGCAAATCGGGATACAATTAGTTCTCAGGGAGGGGGAACATGCGTAGGAATAAATCCGGCTATGTGCAGTAATCTGAATTATACCACTAAAATACAGTTTAATATTTCAGACCCTGCTGTCGGACATGGATTTGACGAAACGATAAATACAAATATTTTTCAAAACAGATTGAGCCAAAATTTACAAAGCGTTCGATCATTCTGGTAAAAATCTTTTCTTAATTCATCCCGGTTTTGACAAAGCGGGATGATTTTTTTAATACTTTTTGTTATGAATCATTTTTATTGTATTCAGGATGTGGATTATTGAAAATAATTTCCATCAATCATCTTCTTATCATTGATATTTGTAAGTTGATCAGAAAGTGTCATTGTCTTTTCCGATGCAATCTTTCATAGCTTTGTTTTGGTCATTAATCGAAGCCGTACGGTCACTGAGTACAGCCGAAGTGACACCTCGACTCCGCTCGGTGTCCGAGTTAATTTAAATAATAATCGACAGCCTGATTAATTTCACTCAAAATTTTTGACTTAAAAAAATAAAATCGTTATTTTAAATATCTAAATAATAACGGCAGGGTGAAAATGGCGAAACTGATTAAATGGATTTTGATTCTGGGTCTTTTGGCTGGAATCGGATATTTTGGACTTAAAATTTTCAAAGTCGATGTTAATTCTTTGATCAATCAAGGAAAAGACAAAATCGAATCGGCAAAAGACGAAATTGAAAAATTTAAGGACTACAAAGAATCTTTAGAAAAGGTAAAGGAAAAACTACCCCAGCAGTAATGCTATTGCAGTTTTAAAGTGGCAAGACCCAAAAGTGAAAGCATGAGACCTATGATCCAGAAACGGATGATAACTTTGCTTTCATGCCACCCCTTCAGCTCAAAATGGTGATGAAGAGGAGCCATTTTAAAAACTCTTTTTCCTGTTTTTTTATAAACTAAAACCTGAATCATAACGGATAAAGCTTCAGCGACAAAAATACCGCCGACTAAAAGCAGAAGAAATTCTTTTTTTAAAATAACTGCGGTTGTTCCCAGGGTTCCTCCCAGAAAAAGTGAACCTGTATCACCCATAAAAATTTCTGCGGGATGAGAATTGTACCAGAGAAACCCAAGCCCGCCTCCTGCAAGAGCAGCCAGAAAAACCGTTATTTCACTGGTTCCGGCGATAAAAGGGATTTTTAAATAATCAGAAATAATCTTGTGTCCGGTAAGATAAGCGAAAATTCCAAAAGTAGCGATCACAAAAAGAGAAAGCCCGATAGCGAGTCCATCCAGACCGTCTGTGAGGTTCACTGAATTGGAAGAACCGATCAGCACAATCAGCCCGAAAGGAATAAAAAAGATCCCCAAATCCAGAATCGGGTCAGAGAAAAAAGGAAAATAAAGTGTTCGGGGAAGATGAAGGTAAAGTACTGAAATAATAGCGGCGCTGAAAATAAACTGCCCCAGGATTTTATACCGTCCCGCAAGACCTTTTGGATTTTTTTTAATAAGCTTAAGATAATCATCGATAAACCCGATTGCTCCGAAACTGATCATCGAAAAAAGACAGACCCAGAGAAAAATATTGTCCGGTTTTGCCCACAGCAAAGAAGAGAAAAAGACTGCAATAATGATAATAATTCCGCCCATTGTCGGGGTTCCTGATTTAGAGAGATGAGTTTTCGGCCCGTCATCACGGATACACTGGCCGATCTTTTTTTCACGAAGATATCGGATAATCTTGGGACTGATAATAAAAGTAATAATCAATGCCGTAAGCACCGCCATCACCGATCGAAATGTAACATATTGAAAAACATTGAATATTTTTAAAATTTTATACTCTTGCCCTAGAGGGTAAAGGTATTCATAAAGGTAATAAAGCATCCCTTTTTCTCCCGAAAATGATAAATAAATTTATCGTAAGTTTTTAATTTTTCAGTACAGAATTTTTAAAAAATAAAAAAAAAACGAAAATACAAACATTTTTTTAAAAAATAAAGAAATTATTATTATTTTTTAATTACTTATATTTTCTGATTTTAAGGAGAACGAAATGAAAAAAATCAAGATTGCATTAGCAGCTCTTCTTTCAGTGCTGTTTATCGTATCCTGCAAAGGCGGATCCGATACTCCTGAAAGCGCTGTAAAAGCTGCGGTAGAAGCTGTAAAAGCAAAGAATTGGGGTGCAGTATATGAAGCTCTTTCTAAAGATACAACTGCAAAAATTGAAACCAGCTTAAAAGCTATGATCAACCTGATGGCTTCAATGGCACAAGCAGGCGGATCTGAAGATCCTCAAGTGAAAAAAATGCTTGAACTCAAAGACTTAACAGGAAAAGACTTTTTTGTTAAACTGGTTGAAGCAAACGCTTCTGAATCAGATCAGTTCATGGCTGAATTAAACGCTTTTGAAGTGGTTAAAGCAGACATCCAAGGCGACAAAGCAACTGTAACTGTAAAAACAGCTTCCAAACCTTCTGAAGAGATTCCAATGATCAAAGAAGACGGAAAATGGAAAATTGACTTTGCAGCTAAAATTGCTGAATCTATGCAGCAAGGCGGAAAATAATATTTTCTGAATAATCAAAAGAGCAGATGATTCTGCTCTTTTCTTTCACTAGGCGAGTTCTAAAAATTAATTTTCCCGTCATTTCGAACAAAGTGAGAAATCTTAAAATATTGATATTGTAAAAGATTTCTCTTCGCTTTGCTCATCGAAATGACAATTTTTTTTATTTTTAGAACTGCCCTTAAATAGTCAACCCTGAAAAAGTAAAAAAATCCTTTACAGTAAAGAATAAATCATAAAAAAGAAGCGGAAAATTCGCAAG
>MIAO01000012.1 GCA_001829155.1 Spirochaetes bacterium GWB1_36_13
AAATCAGGAGGATTTGCATACGAGAATTTAAAACAGAAAAAAGCTTTCCCGACTTTCGGCAGGACGCCGAACGGAGGGGTATATAAATACTAAAATGAAAATAAAATGAGAAACCTGAATAGAAGGAATTTTGAAACCTATTCCTTTTTTACCGTCAGGTAGTTTAAATAAAGAGTTATAGAAAAACAATACTGTAATTCCTAAAACTCCCCTTGTCTTCCTCTGGGAGATAAGGGGCTGGGGGTTTGTGGGTAAAAAATTTTCAGTTTTTTTATTTGAAAAACGAGTTTTTCAGGGTCGACTTCATAGTTTTTTTTTGGGGAACCTTATGGTCAGTGAGCAAAGCCGAAGTGACACCTCGGCTTCGCTCGGTGTCCGAGTTAATTTAAATAATAATCGACAGCCTGATTATTTACAAAATTTCTTAATAATTTCATTTTGTGATATTATCTTTTTTAGTGTTATTTTAAAAATACTCATTTGATAAAACAAGGAACATCGCGTGAAAAAAATACTTTTTGTTTACCCGCCTTTTTCTGATAACGGGTTTTGGAACTATAAAGTTGTCTGCGGACTGATGGGGGCGAAATATCCGGCGGCACCTCTTGGATTGATTACAGTAGCAGGGCTTCTTCCGAAAGAATGGGAAATGAAGCTGGTGGATATGAATGCCGAACCTCTTTCTGATCAAGATATTGAATGGGCTGATCTGGTTTTTATCGGCGGGATGCTGCCCCAACAGAAAAATATGCTTTCTCTGATTGACAGGGTTCACTCTCTCGGGAAAAAAACGGTACTGGGAGGTCCTGATCCTTCTTCTCAACCTGAAATATATGCAAAATCAGACTATCTGGTTTTAGGCGAAGCGGAAAAAACCATCTGGCCTTTTTTAAAGGATCTGGAAAATGGCGTGGAAAAAGGAATCTATCAAAATGCAGAAAAACCTGCTATGTGTGAAACCCCTGTCCCCCGTTATGATCTTTTAAATTTAAATCACTATCTGATGATTGGGGTACAGTTTTCCAGAGGCTGTCCTTTTAACTGTGAATTCTGCGATATCATTGAATTGTACGGAAGAGTTCCAAGGACAAAATCTCCTGACCAGGTGATCAAAGAGCTGGATTTTCTCTATGAACTGGGATACCGCGGGCATGTTGATTTTGTGGATGATAATTTTATCGGGAACAAAAAAGACGGGAAAGCTATTTTAATCAGGCTGAAAGAATGGTCAAAAGCGCACAATTATCCTTTCTTTTATTCAACAGAAGCTTCTATCAATCTTGCGGACGACGATGAACTTTTAAAACTCATGCAGGAACTGGATTTCAGGTATGTTTTTGTCGGAATCGAATCACCCAATCCTGAAATCCTGAAAAGCACCCAGAAATTTCAGAATGTCAACCGGAAACTCGAGGAAGATCTAGACAAGATTTACCGTCACGGAATTGTGGTCAATGCTGGGCTTATTGTAGGGTTTGACGGAGAAACGAGCGAAAGCGCAAAGACAATCTTGGAAATTGTTGAAAAAGGAAAAATTGCGATGGCGATGGTAGGGCTTTTGTATGCTCTTCCGAATACTCAGCTGACCCGCCGGCTTCAGAAAGAAGGGAGAATATTTGACAATACGACACAGGTCAAAGAATTAAGCGAAGTGGATCAAACCACTACAGGAATCAATTTTGTTCCTACACGATCGCGGGTTGAAATCAAAAAAGACTTTCTTTATTTAATTAAACATATTTATGATGACAAGATTTATTTTAATAGAATCAAACGCCTGGGAAAAGCGTTAAGGGTTAAGCCGAGTCAAAAACGGGGAATAAAAGGAATTTTGAAATCTGCCAGAGCGTTTTTTCGTCTTATCGGAAAAATGGGGCTTTTTTCAAAAAGAGCCTTGTATTTTTGGAGAAATATTTTTCTTTTTCTTTTTACAAAACCTTCTTCTCTTGAAACTGCGGTCAACCTGATGGCAATGCACCTTCATTTTAAAGAGCAGTCTAAATATATCACCAAAACGATTACACAGGAAATCCAGAATCTGGAAGAATTTGGGGAAGAAAATTTTAATGCGAAAATGCTTGGAAAGTAGGTTATCAGTCAAAGCACATTTTACTGCTATCTTGAGCGTGCCGGAAAAAAATATGAAATTGCTATCAAATCAATGATTTTGGAGGCAGGGTGAAATCGTTTTCAAAAAATATTATAAACCGCGGGGTTTTAAGTTTTGCAGCTCTTTTGATTTTTTTTATAGCTGCAGAATGGGGTTTTAAAAATTGGGCTGTTTCCCTTGATTCTTTATACGGTTTATTGGCAGCGCTTTTCGTTTCATTGATTCCCGCTTTTATTTGGATTTCGTTTTATTATTTTCTGGACAGGGAGGAAAGAGAACCTATTTTTATGGTTTTCACAGCTTTTTTAGGCGGTATTTTTGCCTATCTTGTGTTTCGGGATTTTTTTGGAAATCTATTTTTTCTCATTGAAAAGTGGGGAGATAAGGGAATTTTTTTAGAAAATCTGTCTTTTCTTTTTCAGGAAGCGGTCATTCCTGCTTTTTCATTTTTCTTTGTCATGCGGTTCTTTTTTTATTTTTCAGATTATTTTAATGAGCAGGCAGATGGATTGATTTATGGAGCTTTTATTGGAATCGGCTATTCTTTTATCGCTGTTTTAAAAACAGTTTTACTGCAGGATGAAATCTCTTTATACTATTTAATTATTTCTCTTTTAATCCGCTTGGCTTTATTTTCATCTCTCGGAGCGGTCAGCGGTCTTTTTTTCGGTATTGCCAGGTTTAAAAAAGAGAAAAAAGATGAGACCAAGTATTTTATTTTTTCTTTTTTGACTTCTTTTCTTGTTTTTGTGCTTTTTTCATTTTTAGAAAAAAAAATACAGTTGAATATCACTACTTCTTCTGACCGTTTTTCACTTCTTCTTGCCTTTCTTTTTTCTTTTGCCGGCATTATCGGGATTTACTTTCTGATTCAGCGTGAAATCAGAATCCAGAAAGGAGAAGCAGGATCAAAAAAGTTTTATATTGATAAAATCTCTCTCATTATCACTGTTTTATTTATTTTATCCGGAAGTGTGATAAGAATTTATGCCGAGAAGGATGTTTTTGTACAAAATCATGAAAAAAAAATATCTTTTTTTATTCCTTCTTCTTATCATATCAAGAATCAGGAAGAAATGCTTTTCGAGAGTTCTCATTCTTCCGTTATTTTAAAAATCTCGTTTGAATCTTCTTTTTTCTCAATTCAGGATTCCGGGCATTCCACTCAGGAAAAAATAGAAGGGTATCAGATTTTCAGAAAAAGTTACCATAAAGAAGCCAATGAGCTTTGTCAGAGTATTTACAAATTGGGTGAGAAGGAAGAAGAAAAAGACAGAGTCTTTGAAGTATCAGCGGTGAAAGAAAATCTCAAAATTAATTTTGTTTTTGAAACAGCGGATAAAAGGTTTAATCCCGATAAAATCTTGAAAAAAATATTGAAAACCTTCCATGGAGGGGAAAATGAATAAAAAAATCTTTATTTATTTTTTCTTTCTTTTGATATGGAAAACAGGTTTAGTTTTTTCTCTGGAGCAAAAAAGCGATTTCGTTTCCGATCGTTCAATTGCGTCTGTTGTTCAGATTGGCAAGACTTATGATATTTATAAAGTAGCGGGATTGCCTGATAATTATGAAATCAATATCAGAAATGGGAAACCCAATTTTGGACCGGGAAAAGTGATTTCAAAACAGGAAAAATTTGTAAATATCGGCTCAGGAGTGATTGTCTCAAACGATGGATGGATTTTTACCAATTATCATGTGGCTGAAGACAAAATTCAGGTTCAGCTGCTGGAAGAAAATGGGAAAGTTTATCAAATTGTTCTGGTTCCAAAACATCCCAATTATTTGTTAATCAGCACTGCTACCGTAGATGAAGTTTCAAAATACGGAAAAGTAAAACTCCGCTATCTGGCTGAAAGCAGGGTTTTTGATGTTTCTTATTCATTGGATGCGGATATTCCTTATGATGTTTCTGTTTGTAAAATCATCGCAAAGATCGATTTCTATTCGGAAGAAAGGGGGATTAAAACTTCAAAGCTTTCTGAATCAGATGTCTTTCCCTATGCCCAGCTGGCAAATCCTTTCACTATCAGCCGCTCCGACAATGCTTTAAGCAGCGTGGGATTTCCGGGAATAGGTCCTTCTGAATCGGCAGTGCTGACCCGCGGGGAATTTTTAGGATATGAAAACAGCAAAAAGTCGATTCTCAATCACAGCTGCCTGATAGCAGGCGGAAACAGCGGAGGCGCTCTTTTTTATAAAGACAAGCTGATCGGAATCAATACCTGGAGTTTTGAGGATAGGGGCAATACAATTGCAAAGGCTCAGCCGGTCACTTACTGGGGCTGGGCATTGGCAGCTTCCCGGCTTTGGTATGAGGCAAAAACGCTTCCTGTGATTCAAAGTGTCTGGCTGGAAAACGATCCTTCCGAAGATACTTATAAAAAAGAAGTTTTTCTGGGACTCAATATTGTATCCCGTACCAATGAAAATAATAAAATCAGTCAGTCGGAGGTTTATCTTTTTAAAAAAGAGGTGAGCCTCAAGGAAGCAAAAGATTACATTGAGCTTTACCGGATTATGAAAGCTTATGAAACCATTCATGTATTAAAAAAACAAGGATATGATATTGCGGCGATTGCTTCTTATCTGAAATTAAGCACAGATGTAGTGGGGCAGGTGGTTCAGATGAATCAGCCGGCATTTTTTAAAAATATTAAGCCTGAGTTGAAAAAATACATTAAAATATATCAGAGTAAGGAATTTTATTCTAAAAACTGGCAGACCAATCAAAATGGTCAGGTGATCCTTTCTGTTTTTCCAAAAGGAGAATTTCAAGTGGCAGTGGTAAAAGAAGGATATGAGGTGGGAATCTTTCAATTTGAGTCAGGAAGCGATGTGTTTCAGGGACCTTACACTCTGAAAATGGAGCCGGTTGAAAGGAGATAACCCATGCAGTATTACATGCCTACAAAAATTGTTTTTGGACAGGGAGTGATAGAATCCGGTTTTGATCTTTTTAAGCAATATGGAAAAAAGGCATTGATTGTTACAGGGAGAAATTCTTCTAAAAAAAACGGGTCGCTTGAAGATATTATCAAAGCTCTTGATAAAAATAAAATAACTTACTCTGTCTTTGATGAAGTAGAATCCAATCCTTCGGTTGAAACGGTTCAACGGGGCGGGGGTCTGGCTATCAAAGAAAAAGCTGATTTTATCATTGGTGTGGGAGGAGGTTCTCCTCTGGATGCAGCCAAGGTCATAGCATTGCTTACGAAAAACAAAGCGAATGATGAAAACTTTTTTCAAACAGAGTGGAAAGAAGATCCGCTCCCCATGATAGCAGTGCCCACTACAGCCGGAACAGGGAGTGAAGTTACCCCTTACGCCATTCTCACCAATCCCGGCATTGAAAGTAAAAGTTCAATTGTCAGTGAAAAAATATTTCCTGCAGTTGCTTTTCTGGATGCCTCTTATACGCAGACCCTTTTGAGAGAAATTACTTTAAATACCGCGCTCGATGCACTTTCTCATTCAGTGGAAGGTTTTTTGTCAACCAGGGCATCTGATTTTACGAATTTAACGGCTCTGGAAAGCATCCGTATTTTAGGTGAAATATTCCCTTTTTTTTTAGAAAGTAAAGATATTCCCTTTCAAATGCGTGAAAAATTGCTCTATGCTTCCTTACTGGGCGGGATGGTGATTGCCCAGACCGGAACAACCGCTCTCCATGCAATGGGTTATTCTTTAACTTATTTTAAAAATATTGATCACGGAAGGGCAAATGGTCTTCTGATGGCAGAATATCTTGATTTTTTAAAGTCCAGAAAAGTCAATCAGGTGGACTTGGCATTAAAAACTTTTGGGGTCGCCACTATCCAAGACTTCAAACTATTTTTTGATCACTTGTTAGGCGTGAAAGAAAAAATAACAGAAAAAGAAAGTCTTTATTATGCAAAAATAACTTTGAAAACCAGAAATATGAATTTTACTTTAAAAACTATGGGGGAAAAGGAGTTGTCAGAGATTTATCTCAATAGTTTGAAATAAAAAATTTGGTCTGTTTTATATTTT
>MIAO01000013.1 GCA_001829155.1 Spirochaetes bacterium GWB1_36_13
TGGGGAAATTATGAACAAAAGCGGTGATTTCATTTTTTGAAACGCTTTTCATCATATCTTCTGTTTCCAAAAAAACCGTCAGTTTCAAAAAAGGGAAATTTTTAAAAAGGTATTTTTCAGCAAAAGTCCCCTTGATCACTCCCACATGAATATTTTTAAGATCGTTCAGACTTTTGACTTCCATTCCTTCCGGAACAAAAAGATAAGTGTTGATATTGAGAAAATCATCCGAGAAAATAAAATATTTTCCCAGTTGTTCATCATAATAAACACCGCCGATTGTTTTCACTTTCCCGTCTTTATCCACAAAACTGTAGTGGTTGCCGATCATGGGTTTATAGTTTTCCGGCTTGTACTGAAAATAATCCAATATCCCGATTTTCTGGGAATAAAGAGATAAAAGCGGAAATAAAAAAAAGGAAAGGGTTATAAATATTTTTTTCATTTGAATTTTTTTTTATAAAAAGTTAAACGAATTAAAGCAAAAAAGCAAGTATCTTTTAAAAAAATCCGGCTATTTTACTTCTTTCTTGCCTGTTATTTATTTTTTCACTAAATTTACACTTATGAAAAAATCAAGCCAAAACCATGATTCAGCCTACAAACTTCTTTAGAATTATCAACTGAAAAAAGCATTCGGCAACTGGATTCAAAGACTGGCGGACGATGAAGTCCTGCCTGAAAACCAAGAATTATTCAACAGCAGCGAAGAGGAGGTTTATACGATGTTGAGTGCGACACTGAAAAAAATGGAAAAAAAATGGGAAAAAAAATGGGAAAAAATAGGGGAAAAGAAAGGGGAATATAAAAAAGCAGTCGAAACAGCTCAAAACATGCTCCGGCTCAAAGCAGACATTGATTTTATTCATCAGACAACCGGACTTTCTTTATCCGAAATTAAAAAAATTATGGAATCTGAAAAATAGAGTATGAAAAAATAAAAATCCAGGTGCTATCTATTTGATAACACCTGAAATATGAAATAGAACACCGTTTCTTTTACTCAAGCCCCAGCTTGTTTTTGACAAATTCAGGAAGCGCGAAGGCTGCTTTGTGAATGTCTTTGTTGTAGTAAACAGTATTAAAATCTTTGTTATTCCATCTTTTTTTTCTGAAATCCTTTACAGGGTGCATGATTTTTGAGCCCATAATAAAAGACCAGTATCCGCTTGGATAGGTTGGAATCGGCACAAAATAAAAATAGACATACTCAAAGTACTTTTTCATATCAAAGTACATTTTTTCCATCACATCGAGTTTATAAAGAGGATTTTCGCACTGCATCACCGTAATCCCGTCTTCAGTGAGGGAATCATAGACTTTTTTAATAAAAGATTCTTCAAATAATTTTGCAGCTTCTCCGATTGGGTCGGTTGAATCCACTAAAATGACCTGATAGGCGCTTTTATTGTTGTCTAAAAAAGCAAACCCGTCTTCAATAAAAATCTTTGACTTAGGATGATCAAAGCTTTCAGAAAGCGTAGGAAAATAAGCTTTCGCCGCATTGCAGACTTCTTCATCGATTTCACAAAGGTGAGCTTCAACTACTTTTTTATGTTTCACAACTTCCCTGAGAGTTCCCCCGTCTCCCCCGCCGATAATCAGAACTTTTTCAGGATTGGGGTGGATAAAAAGAGAAGGATGGGAAATCATTTCATGATAAAAAAATTCATCTCTTTCGGTTGTCATTACCAAACCGTCTAAGGTCAGAAGATTTCCAAAAGCTTTTGTTTTATAAACATCCACTTTTTGAAACTGGCTTTTGGTATCCATCAGGTGTTCGGTATATTCCATCTCCAGCTTGACACCCGGCTCCTGTTCTTCAAAATAGCTGTTTGAAGTTTTTTTAACTGTTTCTTTGACAGTTGTTTTTGGAGTTGTCGATTTTTTCTGGGTCATTTTTTTTCCTTAATACCAGAGAACCAGAGCCGCAAAACATGCCCCGTTTTTCTCTACTGTATGTTCAATCGCAATGCTTTTAATTTCTTTCAGTTTCCGGTTTCTCATTTTAAAGCCTTCTTCTGCCATTTTCCGCACAATAGACTCAATTTCTTCTTTATGCCCCTTTGCAGAATACTCCATAATCAATCCGGCTTCATTCGGATCTTCAGGTATTGCCACCGCTACACCCGCAGATACTTTTTCTCCCTGCATGTGAGATACAATGCTTGCATAAGCAAGAGGAATCAAAGCTCCTTTAGGAAGTTTGACAGGTTCAATTTCTTTACAGTTCGGCGGAAGAATACTGGACATTCTCACAAGATTTGTGTCTCCTACTCCTGCAGAAAGTAAAGCTCCGTCAAATGCGTTGAGAGGCATATAGCCTTCTGAGCTGCCCGCTGTCAGAAAGTATTTTGTTGGGGTAGAAACCATCATAGTTTTTTTTCTCCTTAAAATATCGTTTAAAACTTGCAAATACAAGACTTAAGAGATAAAAAAAATAACAAAAAAACTAAAGAAAGTCAAGTGCTTAAAATCAAAGTCATAAGATTGTCAAATCCCAGTATTTTTTTAGTTTAAATTGTTTTCAAACGCTTTAAAATTGTATTTTTTTATCTTTATCTTTATTCCTTAATGAATGGATATATTTTTCTTTGATTTATTCAGCTTTGATATAATTAATTGTTATATTAAATTTTATGGGATGATAGAAAACCAAAAAAAGTGGTGAAAATGAAAAAAGATATTGTAGCTGTAGGATCAATCGCGTTTGACTCAGTTAAAACGCCTGTCGGGAAAAAAGAACGGATTTTAGGCGGTTCTTTGACCCATTTTATTAATGCCTCATCCGTCATACCATCCTTATCAAAAGGAATTGTCGGGGTTGTCGGAGAAGATTTTTCTTCCAAAGAAGAATCGTTTTTTACATCAAGAAATGTTGACACAACCGATCTTGAAAAAAAACAGGGAAAAACCTTTTTCTGGGAAGGTTATTATGAAAAAGATATGAATCAAGCCTTTACCCTCAAAACCGAACTCAATGTTTTTGCTGATTTTTCTCCGAAAATATCTCAAGCCAATGAAAAAACCAAGTTTTTGTTTCTGGGAAACATTGATCCGGTTCTTCAGCTGTCTGTGCTTGAAAAAATCGAGTTTGAAACCTGTTTTATGGATACCATGAATTTCTGGCTGGAAACAAAAAAAGAAGATGTCTTAAAAGTATTAAAAAAAATTACCGGTTTGATTATCAATGAAACAGAAGCATTTCTTCTAACCGGAGAAAGTAATTATATTAAAGCCGCCGCCCTGATTATGGATATGGGACCTTCCTTCGTGATTATTAAAAGAGGCAGCGCAGGCTCTACCTTTTTCAGCAAAAGCGGTCTTTTTATCAGCTATCCTGCTTTCCCTGTCGCTAATCTGGTGGATCCGACCGGAGCAGGAGACAGCTTTGCGGGAGGTTTTGTCAGTTATTTCACTGCAAATAAAGAGAAAAAAACAGAATCTGTCTTGATTAAAGAAGCTTTGGCCTATGCGACCATGATAGCTTCTTTTAATGTAGAAGGATTTGGAATCGACGGCCTGGCTGATAAAAAAGAAAATGATGTTCTTTCTCGTATGGAAAAATACTACGAGTTTTCTTTACTACCCAATTTTAAATAACAGGGGGGGTGCAGCATGCTTTTAGACATTATGAGAGCAAAAATACACCGGGCTACCGTGACTCATGCAGATTTAAACTATGTAGGAAGCATCACCGTTGATAAAACACTTTTAGAAAAATCAGGCATCAAAGTTTATGAAAAAGTCGCGGTCGTGAATATTAATAACGGCGCCAGATTTGAAACCTATGTTATTGAAGGGGAAAAAGACTCCGGCGAGATTTGTGTCAACGGGGCAGCTGCCCGTATGGTTCATAAGGGCGATTTAGTTATTATTATTGCCTACGCTTTAATGACCCCGGAAGAAGCGGATCAGTTCAAACCGGTTGTGGTGCATGTCGATGAAAAAAATGAGGTAAAAACAACTACTAATGGCTAATCAATCTTTCCTAGATTTTCTTTTTCCTATTTCTGAAAAATACCAGTCTCTTCAAAAAAAATTGAGCGAGGGCGATATTGATTATTCTTCAAAAGAATATCAAGAGATTCAAAAAGAATACAACCGTCTCGAAAAAATTGTCAATCTGAAAAACCTCTATGAAAAATATTTTCGTCAGATTAAAGAAACACAAGAACTTTTGAAGGAAGAAAAGGATGATGAAATCCTTTTAATGAGTCAGGAAGAACTTGCCTCCCTTCAGGAAAATCTTGAAAAGACTGAGAAAGCTATTAAACTTTCCCTGATTCCCCCTGATCCAAACGATGATAAAAACATTATTATTGAAATCCGTGCCGGGACAGGCGGCGATGAGGCTTGTATATTCGCCGGGGATTTATTCAGAATGTACTCCATGTTTTCCGAAAGACAGGGTTTTAAAGTTGATGTTTTAGACAGCAATGAACAAAGCGGGGCAGGCGGATACAAGGAAATTGTATTTTCAGTCTCAGGAAAAGACCTCTTTTCTTTATTAAAATATGAAAGAGGCGTTCACAGGGTTCAGAGGGTTCCTGATACTGAAACTCAAGGCAGAGTGCATACTTCTACTGTTACGGTAGCGGTTTTACCAGAAGCTGAGGAAACGGATTTCACTCTCAATCCCGATGAATTGAAAATAGAAGTCTGCCGGGCTCAGGGAGCTGGAGGGCAGCATGTCAATAAAACTGAATCGGCGGTTAAGATTTATCACCTCCCTACCGGAATCGTGGTTCAGTGCCAGGATGGCCGTTCCCAGCATAAGAATAAGGAAAAAGCCTTAAAAGTCTTGAAAGCAAAGCTTAAGGAAAAAGAAGAAAAAGAAAGAAAAGACGAAGTGGATTCCAATAGAAGATCCCAGATCGGTTCAGGAGAAAGAGCTGAAAAAATCAGGACATACAACTATCCCCAAAACAGGCTCACTGACCATAGAATTAATCTAACCCTTTACAATCTGGATATTGTCATGGAAGGAAATATTGAAGAAATCATTGAAAAATTGTCTTTGGCAGATAAAGAAGAAGTGCTTGAGGATTACCTGAAAAGCTTTAAAATGTAGCAAAAAAACCCTTGATTTTCTTTATTTTTTTCGATAAATTCATTTATACAGAATGATTTTTTAACAAAACTGTATTTTTTTTGTCATAAATTTAATTTATAGAATAAAATAAAAAAGGAGTTTCTGAAATGAAAAAATTAGTTTCATTTGCCCTCTTGCTTCTCATGGGAAGCGTTTTTTTAAGCTGTTCAAAAGATAGTGAAAAAACCAGTCTGATTGAGAAAATTAAAAAAAGAGGCTACATCGCCGTAGCGCTTGAGCCTGGATACATGCCTTTCGAAATGAAAACCAAAAAAGGCGAACTCATCGGATTTGATGTCGAAATGACGGAAAAATTTGCTCAAAAACTCGGAGTTACTGTGAAATACAAAGAAACCGCATGGGATGGAATTATTCCAGCGCTTCTCACCAGAGACGGGGATGACGATCCGATCGATGTGATCATTTCAGGAATGACCATTACTGAAGAAAGAAGCGAAAAAGTCAATTTCACTAAACCTTACTTTAAAACAGGACAGGCTTTCTTCATCTCTAAAAAATCAACTAAAAACATCAAATCCTGGGAAGACTTAAACCAGACAGACATTATCATTGCCACCAAATTGGGCGTAACGGCTGATATTACCTGCAAAAAACTTTTTCCGAAAGCGACTTTAAAACTTTTTAAAACAGAAGCCGACGCGGGCGTTGAAGTGATGAACGGAAGAGCCGATGTCATGGTTTACGACCAGCCTTACATTGCAAGCTATGTCAAAGCGAATGCAGAATTCCTGACTCCTTTCCTCACTCCATTTACAGATGAACCTCTGGGTATGGCTGTCAGAAAGAAAAACACCGATCTTTTGGAAGCTGCAAACCAATTTATCGAAGAATTTTCAAAATCTCCTGAATACGAAGCAATTTACAAAAAATATTTTGTCGATATGCCTTGGTTCAATGATGTAGAACAATAATCTTTTTCCCTGACTGTCTTAAAAGGGGCGGTCAGGGTTCAAGAATAT
>MIAO01000014.1 GCA_001829155.1 Spirochaetes bacterium GWB1_36_13
TAGAAAAAAAAGGAATTTTCAAAGGGATTGATCAGGATGGATTTCTTTTACTGGAAAGAAATAATATCATAGAAAAAATTCCAAGCGGAGATTTAAAATTATGCCTCTCGCAATAGATATAGGGAATTCTACCGTAGGAATCAAACTTTTTTCTCAATCTGATTGTGAAAAAGATTTGATCCAAATTCCTACCCATGAATTTATGACTGAAAAGATTTTAGAACATTTTCCAGGAAATAAAACATGGATCATCAGCTGTGTTGTTAAAAAAATAGATGGAATGCTTCAAGATTTTATTTCTACTCACAAAGATTTTGAAATCATACTGCTTCAAAAGGCTGAAAGCAAATTGGTTGATTTTAGTCTTTATCAAAGTAAAATTGGAATGGATCGGTTCAGCTCTGTTTTAGGCGCTGCCTCAGAATTTTCGCCTCCTTTTTGCATTGTCGATATGGGAACAGCCACCACTTTTTCTGTTGTTGACGCTCATTTCCAGTATCAAGGAGGGTTTATAATCCCCGGCATTACCACTCTTTTTAAAAGCTTACCCGCTTTCACCTCCCTTCTTCCGGAACTGACTTTGACAGAAAATCCTTCATCTTTTTTAGGAACAGATACCCAAACCAGCATAAAAAATGGAATTTATTACCTTGCCCTTCACGGTATTCAGGGAATAATTGAAAAAATCAAAAAAGATTTTCCTCAAATAAAAATTATCGGCAGCGGGGGATGGTCATTATTTTTTAAAAATTTTTACGATTTAGTTGATTTTAATCTTATTTTTAAAGGATTAAAATATTATTTTTACAATGAGAAGAAATAAAGGAGCTTTCAATTGATATTTTTTTATAGTATTTATTTTCACTTTATTAAAATCCTTTCCACTGTTTTTTTCTCTTCCGCCATTCTTTTTGTGACATTTATCACTTTTTTTCTCTCTAAAGAAAAAAAAGAGTATTTAGGATACACAATAGGAAGATCATGGGGCAAAACGATACTGAAAATAACCGGTATCAAAATAAAAACCAATATTAATTTTTCTCCAGAAGAGGGAAAAAATTATATTTTTGCAGGCAATCATCAAAGCAGCTTTGACATATACCTTCTCTACTCAATGATTCCAATTCAATTTTACTGGCTGGCAAAAAAATCTCTTTTTAAAATTCCTTTTTTAGGCTGGGCTATGAAATTTCAAGGACACATTGGTGTTGAACGGGAAAATTCAAGCAAAGCAGCTGAAAGTTTAAAAAAAGCGATCAATAGAATTAAAAGTGGTATATCTATTGCTATATTTCCTGAAGGAGGAAGAAGCCAAGACGGGACATTACAGCCTTTTAAAAAAGGAGCTTTTGCCTTGGCAAGGCTTTCCCAGACTGATATTGTGCCTGTTTTAATAAAAAATGCCTGTCTTATAGCGCCGAAAGGCAAATTTTTGATTCATAGGAAACATACTGTTCTCTTGAATTTTTATCCGGCTATTTCCGGAAAAGACAAGGAAGCAGAAAAAAAGTTGAGATTCATATTTGAAGAAGGATTGAAAAATTGATGATTGGAGAATATTGGATTGTGATAGCTCCATTACTTCTTGCTTTTGGAGTGATTCTTTACTTTATTTATCATATGAAACATTCCGATAATTACTCATCATACATGATTGCCGGAATAAACAAAAAATTAGAAAATTTAGAAATAAAAGAAATTGAAAATAAAAAAACGCTTTCTTTGGTATTAAATTTTAAGAAAATGGCGGAAGATTTTCAGACTCTTCATTTATTTGATTTAGAAAGACAGTTGGGAATTGATATTCATTCTCTGACAAGAAAAATAGACTTGGAAATTAAAAAAAAAAAACACAAGGGATACTCTATGAATGAAACAGTTTTAGAAACAAACCCTGAGAAAAAAAATACAGGAGAAATAAAAAAAGAGATTTACAAAGCCTTAGCTTTTTCTCTTTTAGGAAACTTGATTTATCTCAATTCGGAAAATCGGATTATTACAAAAAATGTTTACATAGCCAATGAACCTGAAGGAGATTTATTTCTATTTTCAAGAATCAATCAGGATATTGAAAATTTAGTAGAACTGCCAAAAGCTATTTTAAGTGTTTTTAAAGAAGAAACCACTCTTTCAGAAAGCAAAGAAATCAGGGCTGAAGGATCCTTAAAACTCATCTTTAAAGACTCTGAAGAATGGAAAAAAGGAATTTCTTTATTTGAAGAAAAATCACCTTTTATCAGTAATTTACCATGGATTGACGATGATAATGATTATAAAATGTTTTTTTTAAAAGTAGATTCTATTTTTTTTCAAACAATCGCTTTAGAAAGAGAAGGGAAAAAAGTCCTTCAATTTTCTAGAAAATAAAAAGAGGAAATTATGGAAATCAACAACATTGAATCGATTCATCCTGACACGCTCCCTCTTCCCGTCACTATGAATGACCAATTTAAAAAAAATTTAAACTGGTTTAAAGAAAATAGAAATAAAATATCAAGATACGAAAACAACTGGATCGCTATTTACTCTCAAGAAATCGCCGCATTTTCATCAAACCCTTACGAGCTTGAAAAACAACTGAAAGCTAAAGCTATTTCTTTAGATGATACGGTGATTCAGTATTTAGTCGATTCCAACTGTATTTTTTAGGAGACAGTCATGCAGAAAATTAATTTATGGTTTGAAAGCAAAAACCGTCTTCTTTCAAGCAATGTGAAAGATCAGGTTTTAAAGGTATTCTGCAGTATGAGTTTTTTACAGGATACAAAAGAATGGTCAAAAACATGGAACGCTATTGTGGATACAGGAGCGCATACCACCTTGATCCCCGAATATATCTGGGAAAAACTTTACTACGAACCCCTTTCTGAATCCCTTTTTCTGGGAATTAAAAGCAATCTCCTTTGCAGCGTCCCCTGTAAAGTCGCAAAAATTTACACCTATCTTTTAGATGAGGAAAACAATACAACAAAACCATTTATTATCCACGCTTATTTAGCAAAAAGCAATGATGTTCCCTTGATATTCGGCGTTTCAACCGCTCTTGAAAGATTTGATCTTTCCATTAATTATAAAAACAAGACAGGATTTTTAGCCAATGATGAGTAACGGCACAAACCAATTTCTGGAAAAAGATCTGGTCCTCATCCGGGAACGGCTTGCAAGAAGAAAAGGCGACCGTCTTCTGGCTGAAGTCGATTTTACCTATAAATTTCAGGGAAAAGCTGGAATTTACAATGGAAAATCAATTAATATCAGCAGCTACGGTATGGGTTTTATTGTTGATACAATTTTATTTGAAGGTGAAAAACTTCTTTTTAATTTTAAACTGAATGGCGAAAATATGGTTATTCCAGGAAGCATTATCCGTCTGGATGGCAAGGAAGCGTCCGTCGAATTTTCGATATCCGAAGCTGAGATTCAACGATTTATCCGTCTTTTTAATCAGGAACTGGTAAGAGAGAAATCTTCTATTCATCTTTCAGCCAAAGCTTTCAAGAAAAAACTTGATTGATTTTACTGTTTTAAAGCTCCAATATAAAAAATACTTTCTTCTCCTACTCTTCTTAAAATCTCTCCTTCACTCAGATTTTTATAAGTGTTTAAGATTTTTTCAATAATGAGTCTTGATTTAAGCGAAGAAATTCCATACATTCTTGAAGCAGTTCTCGCAATATTTTCAAGCCCGGTTGTTTCAGTCGTTAACATAAAGCCCCCTCGTTTTTTTATTATTCATTATATCGGTTGTTTTTTTTAATCTATAATCTTTTTTAAGCTGTCTCAACCGCCTCAGAAGCTTTAATGATTCCAATATGCTCTACTTTCGCCTGGGAAATCCCCAGCTCAGTATAAGAGACAACCATCACCTTTCCAAATGATTTCTCAACAATGCTTCGGGTCAGAAGTCTTACTCTGTCGCCTGTGACAATCAAAGGAGAAACAACATATCCGACACGGCTTACAATATCTCCTAAATCATTTAAAACAAGCCGGCTGACATCGGGATCCAGATTAGAGTAAAAACCAAATTCAGTCTCCTGAAGACTGTCTGAAAGTTCTTCTTCCAGCTCCGGATCTAAAGTAATAATATAAAGCTTATCAGAATCTCCCATAATTTGCTGGATAATCTGTTTCCCAAGCCTGTTTCTGACCTTTTCAGTGATAATATCCACATTTTTGATACCCGAAGCGCTGTAATCTGCGATGGTTTCTAAAATACTGACAATATTTCGAATCGAAACTCCTTCTTTTAATAGATTTTGAAGTACTTTCTGAATTTCTCCCAGTGTTGTATTTTTAGTCGCGTCTTCAACCACTGCATTATTATCTTTTCGAACTGAGTCAATAATTTTCTTGACTTCCTGACGACCCAGAAGCTCATACCCGTTATTTTTAATAATTTCTGTTAAGTGCGTTGTAACAACAGTCGGACAATCCACAACACTGTAACCGAATTTCTCAGCCGAAGCCCGTGTTTCTTCTGTAATCCATTTCGATTTCACTTTATAAACCGGATCGATTCCTTCTTCCCCTGAAATTTCTTCCACTTCTTTTCCGGGAGGGATGGCAAGATATTTATCTATCTTTAAAGAACCTCTTCCGACTTCAATTCCCTTAATTTTAATTGCATATTCATTGGGAGAAAGACGCATATTATCCCTGATCCGGATAGGGGGCACAATCAACCCTAAATCCAATGCCATGGATTTTCGAGTCAGTTTAATCCGATCCACCAAGTCTCCGCCCTGGCTCGGGTCAACCAGAGGAACCAGATTATAACCGATTTCAAGCTCCATATCATCTACTTTGATCATCGTATAAACATCTTCCGAAGCCATTGCAGCCTCTTTTTCTTTCACCGCATCCGCATTCTTTTTATCTTTCTCTTCTTTCGAAAGAAAAATCGGACCGTTTATCCTGATATAATATCCGATTCCTCCGAAAAAAGCAGCTAAAATCAAAAGCGTAATCATAGGAAATCCGGGTAAAATACTGAGCAATACCAGAAATCCCGAAGCGATAAAAAGAGGTTTAGCGCTGGAAAGCATTTCCCTTCCCACATCTTCCCCGAAATCCTCATCAGAAGTGGAACGGGTCACAATCACACCGCTTGCTACCGAAACTAAAAGAGCGGGGATTTGAGAAACAAGACCGTCTCCCACCGTAAATTTCAAAAATGTTTTTGCTGCATCTGCCATTCCAAGCCCCTGCTGAGCTACCCCGATAATAAAACCGCCGATAATATTGATAAAAGTAATGATCATCCCGACCCGGACATCACCTTGAACAAATTTACTGGCTCCATCCATCGCTCCGAAAAAGCTGACTTCTTTGGATAAATCTTTCTTTTTCTTTTTTGCAACTTCTTCCGTAATCAAACCGGATTGAAGCTCATTGGTAATTTCCATCTGTTTTCCAGGCAATGCATCCAGTGTAAAACGGGCAGCAACTTCCGAAACCCGTGTCGCACCTTTAGTAATAACAATAATCTGGACAAAAGTCAAAATTAAAAAGATGATCAGTCCGATA
Source organism: Spirochaetes bacterium GWB1_36_13 (assembly GCA_001829155.1). Classification (GTDB taxonomy): domain Bacteria; phylum Spirochaetota; class GWB1-36-13; order GWB1-36-13; family GWB1-36-13; genus GWB1-36-13. The sequence continues at coordinate 5,530 of MIAO01000014.1, forward strand.
ACATAATTTCCGCCAACAACAAATTCACCGAACGCTGAAATAATTTTTCCATCAAAGCTCTTTCCTTCGGATAAAATCAACCGGGTTGAAGAAATATTAAGCGCAATTCGAAAAATAGTGGAAAAAAGAATCAAGGTGGGAAAGACTGAAAAATCGATTGCTCGATTAATATATAAAACAGTGAGAAGGACAATCATAGACCCTGCGATATTGACTCCAAGCAAAAAGTCCAGCATAAAAGCAGGTAGAGGAATAATCAGCATCATGATAATTGCGATGACGCCTACGGCGATTGTAATAGTCGAATTCCGCAATAGTGACGAAATACCACGGCTGGCTTCTGCCATTGTCCCCTCCCCAAAAAAATCATAAAAAAATTGAATATTTTTTACAAATAAAACAGTTTAAAAATTAATCATAAAAAAGGAAAGAAAGAAATATTTTTTCTTCTTAAGAAAGATATTTATTTTTGGGAATTTCGGGAGGGATTTTTTTCTGTGGCAGTATTTTTTGGGTTATTTTATTTGCAAGTTTTTCTAACCTATCGCTGCCCGAGTTAATTTC
>MIAO01000015.1:0-489 GCA_001829155.1 Spirochaetes bacterium GWB1_36_13
TGCCTTACAGTTATTGCTGTCGCACCAGCTTCCGTCATCAGAGGCTACGCCCTTGCAGTCGTTGCTGTCGCACCAGCTTCGGTCTTTAGATGCCCAGCCCTTGCACAAGTCTGAATTACACCAGCTTCGATCCCCGGATGCCACTCCTTTGCAATCATTGGTATCGCACCAGCTTTTGTCCCCGGATGCAATTCCCTTACAGTCATTGGTATCACACCAGCTTTTGTCTCCGGACGCAATCCCCTTACAGTCATTACTGGACATATTCTTAATATAATCCTTTTTCCATGATGCCGCATAAACAACAATAGCCGCAATACTCATTAAAACAAGTACGATGCTTAAAACTTTTTTCTTTTTCATTTTCCCTCCATCAGATAAACATAAATTTATAAATAATAATTTTTATAAAAAACACAAGAAAAAGTTTAAAAAAAATGATCTTTACAGCTTCACTGCTGGTTTAAAAGATATAGAACAAAGGAAAAT
>MIAO01000015.1:505-9366 GCA_001829155.1 Spirochaetes bacterium GWB1_36_13
GTTTAAAAGATATAGAACAAAGGAAAATGGAGTAAACTGATGATAAAATGACCGCCTGCTGACTTTTTTTAGTATTTTTAAATGATAGCATCAATGAAATTCTTGGAGGAATAGAAAATGAGCAATGAAGAGCATAATATTCACGATTTTGATATTTCATTAATCTGCGAATATTTTTCCAGTATGGATCGTCAAGGTCCAGGAAGTACGGAAGCAACAATAAAAGCATTAAGCTTTATAGATAATTTACACAAAAATTCAAAAATTGCCGATCTTGGCTGCGGTACTGGCGGTCAAACGATCGTTTTGGCTCAAAATACTTCAGGGAATATTACCGCTATTGATTTATTTCCTGATTTTATCGATAAACTCAATAACAATGTGCAAAAATTGAACCTTCAAACGAGAGTGAAAGGTGTTATCGGCTCAATGGATAAACTTGATTTTCAACCCAATGAACTAGACCTTATTTGGAGCGAGGGAGCAATCTATAACATTGGTTTTGAAAAGGGCATGAATTATTGGAATAATTTTTTAAAAAAAGGCGGATATGTTGCTGTCAGCGAAGCCTCATGGTTGACAGAAGAACGGCCGAAAGAAATATTTGATTTCTGGAATGAAGCATATCCTGAAATAGACACTATCCCAAATAAAATTGCTCAAATGCAAAAAGCAGGCTATGTCGTTATGGCTGCATTCATCTTGCCTGAATATTGCTGGACTCAAAATTTTTTTATTCCGGGAATAACCGCTCAAAAAATATTTCTGGATAAATACAAAGGGAATCAATCTGCCGAAGAATTTATAAAATATGAAAAACATCATGCCTTGCTTTATGATCAATATAAAGATTATTACGGGTATGTATTTTATATTGGAAAGAAAATCTAAAAAATGAACTATGTTATGGATTTCATTTTTAGACTTACCCACAATTGTTTTTAGATAAATAAACTCAAGTGTTTTAACACCTATGTAATTATAAAGCTGTTGACTATTTATGCTTTAAAATCAAAATAATGACTGAAAAACCTGACCAACAGGAATAATGATATCAATAAAATCAAAACTTAATCCTACTTTACTTTTAAGAATTTTAATCAAAGATTCAGATCGTTTATCTGAGGTAAGATAATCAGGCTGTCGATTATTGTTTAAATTAACTCGGACACCGAGCGGAGTCGAGGTGTCACTTCGGCTCCGCTCAGTGACCATACTGCTCTGATTAATAACCAAAAAAAGCTATGAAAGATTGCATAAGAAAAGACAACTACCTTTTCTAATAAACTTACAAATATCAATGATAGTATAGTTTTCAATAATCGACAGCCTGAATATATTATGAAAACAGCCGGGGATCAAAAAAAACTCGGCTGTTCCTTTTTAGTTCTATTTATTCTTTTGCTGGGTCAGGAGTTCAATTATTTCCTGATTTTCTCGTTCTTTTGCGTAATCCAGGGCTGTTTTTTCTTTTTTATCTTTTAAAGTTGTGTCGGCTCCTACTTCTGTCAGAAGTTTTGCGGTATCTAAAGCCTTTGTTTCAATGGCAAGCATGAGAGGGGTTTTCCCGTCTTTGTCTTTTTCATTCATGGTTGAGCCTTTGGAAATAAGCAAATTAGCCAGATTAAATTGTTGGTTCAGGATGGCAAGATGAAGCGGGCTGTTTTCCTCGTTGTCTTTCAATGAAATTTTTGCGCCTTTTTCAATCAGGAGTTTCGCCGTGTTTTCCAGTTTATTTTCAATACAGTATATCAGAGGATTTTTTCCGAATCCCATTTTGATATTAAAATCAGCGCCCTTGTCCAGAAGCAGGCGAACAATTTTTTCGTTTTTATTCGAAAGAGCAATAAAAAGCGCTGTTTTCCCGTCTTTGTCTTGGTAAGATAGATCAATTCCATTCCCGATTAAAAAGGAAGCTGTTTCGTCCATGGTTTTATTGTTAAAATTGAGGGCAATGAAAAGAGCGTTGGCTCCATTTGCATCCAAAGAATTGATATCCGCTTTTTTATGAACAAGAAGGGGTAAAAACTCGGTAAAACCGCTTTTCAGGGCAAGAAGAAAAACATTGTTGCCTTTTTCGTCTTGAGTATTCAGGTCGGCATTGTTATTTATTAAAATCCGGGCTGTCTCAAGTGATCCGTTTTTAAGTGCATATAAAAGAGGGGTGATGCCTTTTTTGTTTTTATAATTGAGGTTTTCGCCGTTTTTGATAGCTTGAAGAGCCAGATTCGGAAGTTCGTGAACGGCGGCAAACATTAAGTTATTAAAATCTCCCGAGAGAGAAGAAAGAATCCCTTTTTCATCTTCCAAAAGCAGGGAAACTGATTTTCTCAGTAAAAGGTCTAAAGAAAGAAAATAATATTCTTTTTGTATCTGAAAAACTTTAAATGTTTGATAAACAGGATTTAACCACTTTTGTTCCTCTTCTAAGCTTTTTTTTCCGGGTTGGATTGTTTTCATCCACCAATAATGGGAATTCACAAGCCCTAAAAGATTTCCCTGAAATGAGGAGGAAAGTGTTTTAAGGAGCTCAGCGGTATCTTTCTGGTATTGAGGATCGGATTTTTTTTGCAGATAGTTAACCAAGTGGTTTTTCATTTCCAGAAAGGCAGAGATGCTTGAATAAAGGTTGGCATAAGTATTTGCAATATCGGGATAAACTGAAATCCCTTTGCCCGCAGAAAAAACACTTTCTTTATCCGGCTGGGTTTTAGGCTCTCCCAGTCCTCTGAGCCAGAAAGGTTCATTAGACATCATTTCCACAACCCGGAGAGGAAAATCAATAGCGCTTTTTGGAATCAGGGGTGTTTGTTCCGGGAGGGTTAAATTTTTAAGCTCCCCGCTTAAAGCCTGATAGAGTTTTTCTTTTGCGGGACTTAAAGAAATCAGTTTTTTTTCTTTTTCATAAATCGCTAAGATCGTTTTTCTGAAAGAATCATAAGGATAGGCATACTGGATATAATACTCATAGATAGGATTGTTCCAACCATTCGTCTTTCCATTGACTATAATTGGAGACACACTTTGCCGGCACCACTGATTCACCTGTAAAAGACCTGAAATTAAAATGTTTTGTGTGAGGAGGTTAAGTACTTTTTCCTGATTGATGGAAACAGACTGGATAGAAGAAGCAAGCGCTGTCATGGCATGGAGCTGGGCATCTGATTTTGCAATTTGAATGTTTTTCCCATATCCATAACCAATGACATAGATCACTTTTTTCCCGTCTATTTCACCGGTTCTTTCAGAATGAGTAAGCCAGTCGGGGGCTTTTCCAAATTCTTCGTTTGTTTTGGTAAAAGGTCCTTCCGCTTTCAAAGCTTCCAGACCACCGCATCCTGTTAGAATAAAAATAAAAAGTAAAGCTAGTTTTTTCAAAATCTTCCCCCTGTTTCATGTTATCTAAAAAAATAACAAAGAGAAAGAAAAGAACAAAATTAGTTTATGAATAATGTCCACGGCAGGAAGAGATATCCACTTCTTTTAAAGACTCAAAAATTGTATAAATGAGCCGGTCTTTATGATTCACTCTTCTTGAATAAACTTCTTTTTCAAAATATTTTAACCGTTCAGGTTTTCCTGTCCCTTTTCTCGGATCTAATATTATTTCTCTCAATAAATCAAAAATTTTTATATATGAATTTTTATCGTTTTTTCTAAACCAATCTAGATCATCACATGCATTATCAAGAATATTGATTTTATAAATCATTAAACACTTCCTCGATAGAAAGGTTTTTTGGAATAACTCCTTTATCTCTTTCCAGATGTGAAGCAAGAAGCGCCTGAAGCGATTTTTTATCGGCTAAAAGTCTGAGGGTTTCCTGCATAGATTCATAATCTTCTTGAGGAAGAATTACAACAGTTCCTTTATTTGTGGCAATATGAATATCTTCATGATTTTTTAATGAATCTTGGATAATTTTACTGAAGTGTTTAGTTGCTTGTTCAAGAGTAATACTGATCATAGAATTCTCCTTTTATCAGTTTAAAAGATACAAAGAAGTGTTTTTCTGTATCTGGATTTCCTTAGTGCCGATTTTAAACCCGATTGAAAGGATTTTTTCTTCGGGAATACCGATTATCAGTCCTTTTTCAGGGAAATCAAAGGAAAAATCTTTTTCGCTTTTCACTATTTTGATAAAATAAAGATTTTTAAGCTTTTCTTTCATTTCTTCCGGAATGATTACTTCAGGAGGGAGCTTAAGCAGATTGAAATCAATCGGAGAAAAAATACTTGTGATTTCTGCAAGGCTTTTTGGGTCAGGAATAAGCTCGCAGAAAGGGTAGGAATGAATCAGACCCGCAAAATAAAAATTCCAAGTTTTTTCTTTTCCATAAGATGCAGTTAAAAAAAATTCTTTTTTCGGATCAACGATCAGGGAGGAGAAAAATCCTGCTTTCCCGGAAGCCACGCTGAAAGTTTTTTTAGGCTCTCCGCCCTCTTCTTTGATTTCCATAATACTTAAAACCGCTTTGGAAAAACTCTTTCCTTTGATATAAATCAGTTTTTCTTCTTCGGGTAAAGATACAGTCTGTTTTTTTCCGATAACAGCTTCCAGTAAATTATTTAATACTTGGGTGTTTTTCATTTTTTCAATCAGATGAACAGTTTTGGGAAGTGCCTGTTCTTCGGCTTTCTTTTCCTCTGACTCTGTTTTTTCAAGTGTTTCTGTTGATTCTTTCTTGATGGTTTCATCGGTTGTTACCGTTTCTTCTTTTTTTTCCACTTCGCTTTGAATCTCTTCCTGTTTTGTTTCTTCTGTCAGACTGTCTTGTTGAGTTGTTTCATTAGTCTGATTTTCTGTATTTTCGGGTTTTATTTCATTTTCAGGTTTTTTTTCCTCTGTTTTGGGAGCCTCGCCGGATATCAGAACCACTAAATCTTTTTCTTCCTCTTCCAGGGTTTCCTGAAAAGGTTCAAAAACAATAATTTTTTGAATATTTTTTTTGAGAGAATCAAAAAGTTCTTTTGATTTGAGTGCTTTCATAATGACGACAGGTTTTTCGCCGCTTGTTTTTTTGAGTCTTTCCACAGCGCTGATAATGTTTTCATCACGGTCTAAGCTGGGAAGAAAAAGGGTTTCTTTTGCCCCGTTCGCATATGCGAGGCTGAAAAATTGAAAATAGAGAAAAGGAGAAGTATCTTCAGGATAGACTAAAACAGTGGGAATATTGTAAACAACACTGGCGGTCTTATTTTCTTCTGCTTTTTTCTGATCCTCGGGAAAATTGACCTCAGGATTGGTGCAGTGGATGAGGAAAAACGCTCCTAAAACCATTGTCATCAATATTTTTTTCATGCGGATTCTCCCTGTTTTTTCTTTGTTAAAAGTTCGTATCCCAGCTGTCCGCAGGCGGCTTTAATATCCCCTCCGAAACTTTTTCTTTTCAAGCTGGAAAGCCCGGATTCTCTCATGGTATCGATAAAGAATTCCCTTGTTTTTTCGTCTGAAGGCTCAAAAGGCAGGAACTCTATTGTATTGTACTTTAAAAAATTAAATTTAACGGGAAGTCCGTGAAACAGTTGTGCGAGCTGAATGGCATGCTCCGGTTTGTCGTTGATGTCTTTTAACAGGAGGTACTGAATAGAAAGCCGCTTGTTTTTTTTCAAAGGGTAGTTTTTAATATAGTCCATGATTTGTTCTATCGGATATTTTTTGGCAATCGGGAGGAGTTTTTCGCGGAGCTCCTGATTGGGGGCGTGAAATGAAATAGTCAGGCTCGGCTTGACTTTTTTCTCTAAAAGTTTCATCATCCCTGGCAGATACCCGGAGGTCGCAATGGTAACTTTTTTTGCTGCAATCATATAAATAAAAGGGTGGATGAAAATTTGAAATGCCCGGTAAACTGCATCAAAGTTTTCCATCGGTTCGCCCATCCCCATAATGGTAATATGAGTCAGTGTTTTTTTTCCTTTCAGAAAATGAAAATAAGAAAGCCTGACCTGCTCCACCATTTCCCAGACTTCAAGGTTTCGGGTGAATCCCAGCTGGGCTGTAGCGCAGAAAGCACAGTTCATTTTGCAGCCTACTTGAGTAGAGATGCAGATAGAAGTCTCATTGTCTCTGGCAAGAATAACCGATTCTATAATATGCCCGTCATTTGTTTTAAACCCGATTTTCCCGTTGCCTTCGCTGTCTTCCTTGGAGTAAACAATTTCCAGAGTGGGAAAATCGAGAGCGGTTTTCAAAAACCCGATCAATTCTTTACTCAAGCCCTCTATCTCATCGATTTGAATCGAATCTTTATAAAATTTTTTATAAAATTGAAAAACCTGATTTCTACGAAACCCGTTGTCTTGAGCAAGCGAGAGCATTTCTCTCGGCAAAAAATACTGAAACGCAGTCTTCATTTCTTCTCTTTCAATTTTTTTATATTCTTTAAATTTCTGTTTGAATGAATCACAGAAATAATATAGACAATCTTATTATCGACTTGGTAAATAATTCTATAATTTTTATAGATTAATTCTCGAATGCCTGACTTCGGATATTCTCTAAGAATTTTACCAGCATTGGGATGTTTTTTTAATAATGAAACAAAATCAAATATTTTTGAAATAAATAAATCTGCGAAGTATTTTGAATCTTTTTGAATAAAATCTTTTATTGATTCCAAATCCTGTAATGCAGGTTCAGTCCATTGAATTATCATGCCCTAAAAGCCTTTTTTTTGCTTCATCTTCGTTCAATACTTGGTTTTCTTTGATTGCTTTTAATCCTTTTTCTATTTTTTCTCTGACATAAATTTCATACATTAAATCTTCCCAATCGGCATCATCTGGAAGTGTGTCGATTAACTTTTTTGCTTCTTCTTTCATGAGTACCATGATTGAGCCTCTATTATTTTACTTCTTTAAAATTTAAGCAAAAAAAAAGAGTTTTTTTTATAAATTTAATCTCTATCAATCAAAGTAGAACCAAAATATGTCAAAATACCATGAATTAAAAGAAATTCTCTATCAGATCAACAAGATTAAAATTTTCAGCCTCCCTTATCTGTTTGATGTTTTTGAGGCAAAATCCAAAAAAGAAAGAAAGCGTTTGAAAGATATAATTACCCTGATGCTCAATAAAGGCTATCTCATCAAAAGGGCGGACGGGATTTTTATGGCTGTCAGCAAAAAAGACAAGATTGTCCATCAGGTGATCGGGTATGAAAACCCAAAAAAAGATTTTTTTGAAATCTGCCAGCGCTTTGAGGTCAATCCGAGTTTTTCAGAGCAGCTGATTCAGGAATCTGAAAAAACGGCTTCCAACCCGCCCCGTGTTTCGGAAAACAGAAAAGACTTCAGGAAAGCGCTTGTTTTTACCATAGACGGCGAAGATGCCAAAGACTTGGACGACGCTGTTTCATTATTAAAAGAAGGGGATCAGTACCGTCTTTTTGTCCATATTGCGGATGTTTCTCATTTTGTGAAAGAAGGAAGTCTTCTGGATCAGGAAGCGTTTAAAAGGGGTACCAGTATTTATCTGGTGGATCAGGTGATCCCGATGCTCCCGAAAGTGATTTCAAACGGGGTTTGTTCGCTTCATCCGGGAGAAGACAAGGCCGTTTTCTCGGCTGAAATGGTTTTTGATGCCCAGGGCAATATGCTCCGTTATCAGTTTTATCCTGCTATGATTCATTCCTGCCGCCGCTTTACTTATCATGAAGTGGAATCTATTTTAAATACAGGGGAGATTTTTCAGGAGATTGACGCAAGTTTAAAGCCCATGCTTTATGAAATGAAAGAGTTGGCGCAGATTCTTCGGAAAAAAAGAATCGAAGAAGGCTCGATCGATTTTGATATCCCCGAACCCAAAATTATCTGCGATAAAAAGTCCAGACCTATTGAAATTAAAATGGCAGAAAGACTTTTTGCCAACAATCTGATAGAAGAATTCATGCTTTCAGCCAACCGGGCAGCTGCAATCGAGCTTGAAGAAAAAAAAACAGGGCTTTTCAGGGTTCATGAAAAACCCAATGAAGAAAAACTCGATTCTTTTGTCCGAGTGGTTCATCAGGCAGGTTTTTCTGTGGGTAATATTCATTCATCAAAAGATGTGCAAAATTTTCTGGATAAAATGAAGGGACACCCTGAAAGCTATCTTTTAAACACCATGCTTTTAAGAACCATGTCTCAGGCGTATTATCATCATGAAAACTTCGGGCATTTCGGGCTTTCTTTTTCTCATTACACCCATTTCACCTCGCCGATCCGCCGCTACCCTGATTTAGTGGTGCACCGTCTTTTAAAAAAACTATTAGGTTTTGAGGCAGGCTCAAAAGAGGTTTTATCTCCAGAGTTTCTTTCAGATGCTTCTTTACAATCATCCCGTCAGGAAAGAGTTGCCGTGGATATGGAAAGGGCAATGAAAAAAAGAAAAGCGATTCATTATCTGAAAGATAAAATCGGAAAAAACTTTCAAGGAATTGTCAGCGGAATGGCTCAAAACGGGATTTTTGTATCTCTGACTGAGATTGGAATAGAAGGATTTGTGCCCAGAAATTTGTTTCATGAATTTGAATTTGATGAAACCCTGAATCAGTATAAAAAGAAAGGAAAAATCCTGAAACTGGGAACTTTGATCAAGGTGCAGGTATTGTCGCTTAATCTGAAAAAAGAATTTATAGACTTCACAATAGCGGAGAAATTATGAATTACAGGAGAATTGTTGTTAAGGTAGGGACCAACAGTGTCTGCGGAAAAGACGGGTATCCCTCGCTGGAAAAAATCAGCCTTCTGGGCGGTCAGGTTAAAGAGCTGATAAATCATAAAGTAGAAGTTGTTTTGGTTTCAAGCGGTGCGGTAGGAGCTGGCGCCCGGTATTTTTTAAACGGAGAAAAACCTGCTTCACTAGAACAAAAACAGGCCT